>JBBWZW010000040.1:0-15848 GCA_039649305.1 Burkholderiales bacterium | reverse complement strand
ACAACATGATCCTTAGCCACCGCAGGTCTCGCGCCGCATCCAGAACGGCCAAAAGCAAAGGAAAGAACAAGGGGATGTACCACAGCCCGTATCTCGCCGGACCGGGTGTCGCTCCCGAATTCAAATTCGACGTGGAAGACTGGGCGAGCAGGTTGATGAACAGGTACGCCGCAAAGAATAAAAGAAGAAAGGCATGCTCCTTTGACTTTTTTCCCGATCGATAGATCAACACGCTAAAGAACAGGATCGCCAGCCCCAGGGGCCAGTTCGGCAGCAATCCGAGGTCCGGATCGAAAAGCCAGACGTACATCAGGGAGGCATTCACGCCCACCTCCGCGCCTCCCGCAAGTAGCTGGGGCGTGATCACGGCATATCGTGACAGGTAGTACAGGGGATGAAGCAGGATGAAGAGGCAGGCAAGCATCGCATATGCCACGCTTGCAGGACTCGACCGGGAATGGCACGCGCTTTTCGGACTCAGGAAATGAATTGCGAACGGAACAGCCGCGACGCCCGCAAAGCTGATGTTTTGTGTCGATGCGATCGCCAGAAACAATGCGGAGAGGATGTAATTCCTGCTCAGGAAACTGACAATCGCCGACAGTGTCAGGCAGAAAGTAAAAAACTCGGTATGAACTTTGTCCACATACCAGGCCATCGGCGACAGGATGAAAAGCGCCACAACCCCAACAAGGCCTTTGAATTGAAAGTGCCTCCAGGCGATCACCGCGGCAAGGCTGAACAGCAGGCAGTGCGTCACGATGAACGCTGCATGGGCCGACAGCCGGATATGGATAATGGATGCCAATCCACTTACCAATGCGGCCATTGCGCTGTATAGCCAGAAGTGGTTGAAGTCGGATGTGGCGCCAACGCGTAATGCGGGAAAAGCCTCCTGGAGCCATTCAATAGTGACGAAACCCGCTATTTCGCCCGATTTCGCGAGCCCGGCAACGGCGCTCCAGCTGGCGTCGGTCATGAACGGCCGCAACGTGTCTTTCCACGCAAAATACATCGCATAGTATTCACCGCCATCGCCTACCAGCATCGGCTGCAGGAAAGCGGTCAGCGAAAATGTCAGCGCAATGCCAAGCAATAGCGCGGCCACGGCCGGGGGCGGAAATGCCGCATGCCGTACCGACCAGCGTAATTCGCTTGCGTCTTTCATCGGCTATCCTCGCCGGAGTTTATCCAGAATCGTTCTGGCCGCGTTCGCTCCCTCTCGAATCGCGTAGTTCGTTCCCCTGTCCTCCGGATAAACCTGAGCCATCGTCGACACTATCGCGTTCTTGAAAGGGGTGTCCTGGCCAGGAACGTGCCGGGAGTAATTTCGCCCGGTCACCGGTTGCGCGTATTCTGCTCGCCATACCCGGTAGTCTTCGACCCAGCAGCGATCAAACTCCGGGAACATGCGCTTGAGGTGTTCCAATGCGAATTCCAGATATAGATCATCCGCATAAGACCAGACCGGGTCTTCCCTGGCGAGGTAACGGGAAAGGAATACGATGTGCTTTCCCTCGTAGTTTTCCGGACGATCGAAGTTTGTATGCTCGATCACGCCCACGAAAGGAAATCCGGGGTCATTGACATTGAGCCAGTAAGTGTCGGAGAGGCTGCGATCCAGTTGCAGGACGAGACAGACGTTGCCGAGGTAGTTGATGCGCCGAAGTGACTGTATCCATTCCGGATCCGCACTACCGTCAAAAATGTCTGCAATGATGGAGAAGGCGGGCGTCAATAGAAACTCGCGGGCACATGCCTCGCCGGCGCTGGTGACGAGAGCGTGAACCCGGCCATTTTTTTCTTTTGCAGTCGTCACTCGCGTGCTGTATCGAATCTCGCCGCCGTTTTTGCAGATTTCGTTCGCTACGGCGTGTGCCAGCCGGCCAAATCCACCTTTGAAGTAAGCGAGTTGCTCGCCACCATGCTTGTCACGCGTGCTTCCTCGTAGAACCAGTTTCTTCCAGAACCAGACGGCATTGACCTGCTCGGCATGGACCGAAAATTTGGACTGAATCAGCGGTTCCCACACGATGCGGAAGACATTGCGGCCGCAAAGCGGTTCCAGCCACTCACGGATCGAAAGATGTTCGATGGTCTTCCAGTCCTTGATCCGGCGCACCTGGAACACCAACAGGCCAAGGCGAATCCGGTCGATCAAAGACAAGGGCGAGAACCTCAGCAAGTCGAGCGGAGTCGACAGTCGCCACATGCGGCCGTTGTAATACATGCCGGTGCGCGATGGCAGGGTGAGCACCTGGTCCTCGAGTCCCAGCTCTTTGACCAGCCTGGGCACATAGGCATCGTTGTTGAACCAGTGGTGATAAAACTTTTCGACGGTGACGCCATCACGAAATTCGAAGGTTCCCGCCAATCCACCCGGTGCGGCATCGGCCTCCAGGATCAACACTTTTTTCCTGGCGCGCGCCAGGTCGAGGCCGGCGGTCAGTCCTGTGAATCCGGCGCCGACGATGACAACGTCGTACTGGTTCGTCGCTGGCATGATCAGAGCGGCGCCTTGCGTGCCTTGAATAAGCCCGGATGGGAGAGGATGGCAATCCCGCCCGCGAGGGTGGTTGGCAACCAGACACCCAGATGGGCGAGAACCGCAAAGCTTGCCGCCTCGCCCGGCGATCCATCGAGCATCGTAATTGCGGAGTAAGCGGCGAGGTGAAAAGGTCCGACATATCCGGGCGCAGAAGGTACAAGGGTGGATAGCGTCGCAATCGCCATGATAAGGAGCGCGGAAGCGATGCCTGCATGTATTCCAAAGCCTTCGAGAAGCGCCCAGAACAGGCCAGCCTCGAAGGCCCACACCGCCATCGACAGGGAAAGCAGGAATAGCAATGTCCCGGGGCGGGACATCCGGCCAAGGCTGCTGATGAGATCCCTGGCGACATTCAATCCCGTCGCGATACGGGAACTGCCGCGCGAGTCGGCGGCTTTCTGCATATTGGCAAGCGTCTTGCCGAGAAATGAATCGCATGCGACCACTACGAACAGTGCGGTGGCGCCCAGCACGGAAAGGATGACCGCGCTCTTGCCCAACCATTGCGGCAAGCCGACTCGCGTACTGAGCGAGAGACCAATTCCCAGGCTCAGCAAGAGCGTCAGGAGATCAAGCAGTCGTTCAAGCAGCAGGCTCGCTGTCGCTGTGACTCGTCGCACGCCGAGCGAGGAAGGGAAGACCAGCGCGCGGACGAAGTCACCGGCGCGGAACGGCAACACGTTGTTCAGCGTGATCGAGCCGAGAAATGGCGCCGCACATGTCCAGTCGTCCACGCTTGTACCCGTTGCGCGGAGCATTACCGCCCAGCGATGGATGCGGATCGCGTAACCGAACGCCAGCGAGGCTACCCCGAGTGCGACAAAACGCCAATCGAGCTGGCCCAGTGCCTGTCGCAGTTCGTCGAACCTGACCTGGCGAAAAATGAGCGCGAGGCAGACGATCGGAACGATGACACCGAGCGCCTGGCGTAACCATCGCCTTATGCGTTGCGGCGCCATCTTCAGGTGTTCCACACCGCCCACGGCGCCCATCCCGACTCCCACAGGCTTTCCAGCTGCCGCTTGTCGCGCAAGGTGTCGCACGGCTGCCAGAAGCCGCGATGATGGAAAGCGGCGAGCTGGTTGTTATGCGCGAGATCCTTGAGCGGAGACTGCTCCCACGTGGTGGCGTCGCCGTCAATATAATCGATTACACCGGGTTCGAGAATGAAAAAGCCGCCATTGATCCAGCCCATTTCATCGCTTGGTTTCTCTTCGAAACTCGTTACGTGGTTTCCGGCCGCCACGTTCAAAACGCCGAAGCGGCCTGGCGGCTGAACCGCTGCGACGGTTGCGAGCTTTCCGTGTTCCCGGTGAAATTCGATCTCTGCCGGGATATCGATGTCGGACAGGCCGTCACCATAGGTAAGGCAGAAGGTTTCATTCTCCAGGTAGCGGGCAATCCGTTTTATCCGGCCGCCCGTCATGGTTTCGGCGCCGGTATCGATCAGGGTGACATTCCAGTCTTCTGCCTGCGAGTTGAGCACACGATGATTCCCCGTACTAAGGTGAATTTCCATGTCGGCCGTGTGATGGTAGTAATTAAAAAAAAACTCCTTGATCACATAGCCTTTATAGCCGAGGCAGATGATGAAATCCTTGACCCCGTAATGGCTGTAGGTTTTCATGATGTGCCATAGCAAGGGGCGGCCGCCGACCGCTACCATGGGCTTGGGTTTGTGGTCGGATTCTTCTGCGATGCGGGTGCCTAGTCCACCGGCGAGAATCACTGCTTTCATTGAAACGGTCCTCAACATCAAAGTTTTAGTTCATCTGCCTGGAAATTAAGGCTTTGCTCAACAATCGCAATCGGTTCCGCGCGGACGATGAGGTAAATGCGCAAGAGGTACTCGCCCAATATTCCCAGCAACAGCGACTGCAGCCCGATACCGAACAGCACAAGAATGTGGATGCTGGCCAGGCCCTGGGGAAGAACGGGCTGAAGAAGTCTCAGGAGTGCGTAGTACAGCGTGCCGATGGCGCTTAGTCCGACCAGAAGCAGCCCGGCATAGGAGGCAATGCGCAGGGGAATGACGGAGTGGTTGAAAACACCGGCAAGTCCGAGCCGCATCAACTGCCAGAAACCGAATTTGCTTTTGCCTGCGATGCGCGGGGTGCGGTCATACGGAATGCCGATCTGCCTGAACCCCATACCGGCAATCAGGCCCCGGAGGTAAGGCTCCGATGATTTCACGCGTTTCAAAGCATCGATGACCTTGCGGTCGATCAGGCGAAAGTCCCCGGCATCACGCGGAATAGGGTACTCGCCGATCCTGTCGATGATCCAGTAGCCGATCTTGCGAATGTTATTCATGAGCGGCCCTTCCGGGCGCTCGCGTCGAATTCCGTAGACCACCTGATAGCCCTGTTGCCATAGATCGAAGAACTGCTCCAGCAGCTCCGGCGGGTCCTGCAGATCGGCATCTATTTGCATCACGGCGTCGCCTCGTGCATGAAGGTAGTTGGCGAGTATCGAACGCTGGAAGCCGAAATTTTTTGAAAACCGTATAGCGCGCACCCGGCTGTCGCGAGCGGCCAGCGCGGTCAATTTTTCCCAGGTCCTGTCGGATGATGCGTTGTCGGTAAACACGAACTCGAATTCGCATCTGCCCACCATGCGTATCGCCACGCGGTCCAGCCTTGCGTACAACGCGTCCATGTTATCGGCCTCGTTCAACACGGGAACGGCAACAGAAATCAAGGGAATCGTCCGGTTTAGATCGTGATACATGAGTCCGGTCCCCTGCAGCTCGCCTGATACTCGTGTACAGCCGCCGCAATTCCATCATTCATCGTAAGAGCCGGAGCCCATCCACAATGGCTTTTAAGGAGCGATGCATCGCCAACCAGGTAGGGCACGTCATCCGGGCGGAACGGCAGGGCATTAAATTGCAGCAAGCCTTGATCCGCGCCGAGCATACGCGCCGTTGCCCGCGCAAAATCGGCGACTGTGTGTCCTTTCCCTGTTGCGAGGTTGTAGATGGCACTGGGAAGCGCGTGCCGGAGCGCGGCCTCGAGCGCGGCCATCAGACCGGCGCATGCGTCATCGATATAAACGAAGTCGCGAATCTGGGTGCCCGCGGAAAGCCGGACGGGGCGGCCGGCAGTCAGGTTTTGCAGCAAGGACGGTAACAGGCGATAGGGGGCTTCGCCCGGCCCGAACACATTGAACAAGCGGACGACCGCCACGGGAATGTGATGGCCGGCACCCTGTGCGAGTGCCAGAATGCCGCCTGCCGCCTTTGATGCGCCGTATAACTTGCGCATCTCTAATGCCGAATGTTCGGTCAAGCTTTTTGCACCAGAAGGCCGCTGGTATTCGGCACAGCTTCCGGCCGTGACCACAGCCTTTGCTCCGTGCTTTGCCGCAATCGGAATCATCATCCCCGGCAGCAGGCTATTGATCGCCATGAGCGTTTTTTCATCACGGTCACCAGGATTGACGCCTGCTGCCGCCAGATGGAAAACAGCATCGAATGATGTGTGTCGTAACGCCCGCTCAATGTCTGCCGATTCCAACAGAAGCGTCTCGATCTCCTCAGCGCCGGCGATATGGCAAGCACGACGGCCGACAGCCAGTACCGAGTCGCCACGAGAAATCAGGCGTGCCGCCAGTCTTCGGCCAATGAAACCCGTCGCGCCGGTGAGCAGGATACGCATGGCTTCATCCCTCCGCTTCTGCCCCTGCCGTGCGCCACGCTTCCAATTGCATCATGGACAAGTCACGAATGGTGCGGGGATTCCTGTAATATTCGCGATACCAGACGGCTGTCTCTGCAATCGCTCTGTCGGTGTCCCATGCCGGAAGCCAGCCGAGCACATTGCGCGCCAGTGAACTGTCCAGCGTCAGGTAGTGTGTTTCGGGAAGCGGATTTTCCGTGTATTCCAGGTCCGGGCGCGCCCAATGCCGTGAGAGTCCTTCCAGAACTTCGCTTACAGTAAAGCCTCGATGATCGAGCGGCCCGAAATTCCATGCGCGCGCATGCTGCTGTGGGCGTTCAGCCAGCCCGGCAAGCAACATCAGGTAGCCGTGTACCAGCGCCAGCACATGTTGCCAGGGGCGTACCGCATCCGGATAGCGCAAGGTAAGGCGAGAGCCGGACATGACCGCGCGCACGAAGTCGGGGATCAAGCGGTCTTCCGACCAGTCGCCGCCTCCGATGATGTTTCCCCCGCGCGCCGCAGCAATCGCCAGTCCTGTCCCGTCGGTTTTTCCAAAACAGGCGCGGTAGCTGTCGATGATCATTTCAGCAGCGGCTTTCGAAGCGCTGTAGGGATCTTTCCCGCCTAAGGGATCGCTCTCCCTATAGGGCCAGGGACCGTCGTTATTCTTGTAGACCTTGTCGGTTGTGACGCAGACGGCGGCGCGCACCGACGGAGTCAGGCGCGCCGCTTCCAGAACGTGAGCAGTGCCGACGGCATTGACCGCAAAGGTCGGAACCGGCTGCCGGTAAGAGAGCCGTACCAGCGGCTGGGCCGCGAGGTGCAATACCAGCTCGGGCTCGAAATGATCGAAGAATGCTTGCAGCTTTGCATGGTCGCGAATGTCCCCATACTCTGAAACGATTTCCCGATGAATGCCGGATTCCAGGTAGAGCGACGGGCTGGTATCGGGAGGCAGGGAATAACCCGCGAGGCGCGCGCCGAGGGACTTTAACCATAAACACGACCAGCTCCCCGTGAAGCCGGTGTGGCCCGTGATTAATACCCGCTTTCCCGCCAATGCGCGCTCAAACCTGAGCAAACAATTCATGTTCATAGCCAGTGGGACTGTTCGCGATGCGGCTGCTTCCATGAAACCAAAACGCGCCGGAGCATCGCACCCGTCAGTTATATATAGACTGCGGGGCTTGTCCAACTTTGTGACGTCGCAAACGTCGCCTAACTCAGGAGAGTTTCCTTGTTAGCAACTGATGCTGTTATGAAGGTCGGAGCAAGCCGGACGAATTCGCGATGTATCTTCGGAAAGCGCATCGCTGCGGAACCTTGATGATCGCGCGCAGGAAGAAAACGAAGGGGGAATGGAGGTAAGAGGGGGTTTGTGTGCGACGACATTGTGCAGTCCGGGCCGGCGCGTCCCGTTCAAAGGCGCGCCCGCTCCGGACAGCAGGTTACTCAGCTATGCCGCTTCAGCGCGCGCCATCCGATGTCGCGGCGGAACTGTGCGCCATTGAAATGGATCTTGTCGACGGCTTCGTAGGCATGCTTTTGCGCTACCTTGACGCTGTCGCCCAGTCCTACCACGCACAGCACGCGGCCACCTGAAGTGGTGAGCTGTTTGGCGTTCAATGTTGTGCCGGCATGGAAGGTGACACAATCGACAGTCTCTTCCGGAATGCCAGTGATCACATCATCCCTGACTGGCGCGTCCGGATAGCCGGCAGCGGCCATCACCACGCCCAGCGCGGTACGGCGGTCCCATTCCAGTTCAACCGCCTCGAGCGTGCCGTTGACTGCGTGTTCCATCACGGTCACGAGATCGGTTTTCAGGCGGGCCATGATCGGCTGTGTTTCCGGATCGCCCATGCGGCAATTGAATTCCAGCGTCTTCGGGTTGCCTTTGGCATCGATCATCAGCCCGGCATACAGGAAGCCGGAGAACGGAATGCCGTCCTTGGACATGCCGAGTACGGTCGGGTTGATGATTTCGCGCATCACGCGCGCATGGATTGCCGGTGTGACGATCGGTGCCGGCGAATAGGCGCCCATACCGCCGGTGTTCGGACCTTCGTCATTGTCTTTCAGGCGCTTGTGGTCCTGGCTGGTGGCCAGCGGCAGTACGTTCTTGCCGTCCACCATGACGATGAAACTGGCTTCCTCACCCTCGAGGAATTCTTCAATGACGACGCGCGCGCCGGCATCGCCGAGTTTATTATCCGACAACATCATGTCGACCGCGGCATGCGCTTCATTGAGCGTGGTCGCGACCACCACGCCTTTGCCCGCGGCCAGGCCGTCGGCCTTGATCACGATCGGCGCACCTTTCTGGTCGATGTATTTATGCGCTGCCTGGACATCGCTGAAGGTCTGGTAATCCGCGGTCGGAATCCGGTGGCGCTTCATGAAAGCCTTGGCGAAATCCTTCGAGCTTTCAAGTTGTGCGGCTTCCTTCGTCGGACCGAAAATTCTCAGGTTGTTTTCGCGGAAGATATTGACGATCCCGGCGGCTAACGGTGTTTCCGGGCCTACCACGGTTAAGGCAATGTGCTCCTTGATCGCGAACTGCACGAGCCCGAGCGGATCGGTGATGTCGACGTTCTTCAGGCGCGGATCGAGCGCGGTGCCGCCGTTGCCGGGCGCCACGTAAACCATTTGTATCCGCTCGGATTGTGCAAGCTTCCAAGCCAGGGCATGTTCGCGGCCGCCTGAACCGACTACCAGAATTTTCATTGGGATTAGGAATGTTTCTTTCAGTGCAGGTACGGTAACCCGGACTTCTTTAATGTGAGTGAAGCAGTTTTGCGGAATCTTATGCGTCGATTATTGCATTGGTATAGATCTCTTGCACGTCATCCAGATTCTCCAGCGCGTCCAGCAATTTTTGCATCTTCAACGCGTCGTCGCCGGTAAACACGGTTTCGGTTGATGGCTTCATGGCGACTTCTGCCATTTCGGACTTGAATCCGGCTTTCTCGAGCGCGTCCTTGACTGCGGAAAGATCGTGCGGCGGGGTGATGACTTCAATGCCGCCCTCGTCGTCGGTCAGCACGTCTTCCGCGCCGGCTTCGAGCGCCGCTTCCATCAGCGCATCTTCGTTGACAACCGGGGCAAAGAACAGCTGGCCGCAATGCTTGAACAGAAACGCCACCGAACCCTCGGTGCCCATATTGCCGCCGAACTTGGAAAACGCATGCCGCACTTCAGCCACGGTGCGTACACGGTTGTCAGTCATGCAATCAACGATGATGGCCGCGCCATTGATGCCATAGCCCTCGTAGCGAATCTCTTCATAATTGACGCCCTCCAGGCCACCGCTGCCGCGCTGGATCGCACGGGTCACGTTATCCTTAGGCATATTGGCGTCGGCAGCTTTGTCGATTGCCAGGCGCAGGCGCGGATTGCTTGCGATATCGCCGCCGCCCAGGCGCGCCGCGACGGTGATTTCCTTGATCAGGCGAGTCCAGATCTTGCCGCGCTTCGCATCGGTCGCAGCCTTTTTGTGTTTAATATTGGCCCATTTGCTATGTCCAGCCATGGTGATCTTTCTTCGAGGTGATAGATTATCCTGACGCCCGCTTCTAATGTCTTTCTAATGTATTTATGGCATCAAAATTAATTGTTAACAGTCTGGAATCAATCTACAATTTTACCATAGCGCCCCCCTCCAAAATCTCCCGGGAAACCCATAAAACCATGTCGACTCCACTGCTGATCGCGAAGAACGAAGAGAAAGAACTGGCGCTGTTGTCGAATCTCGCCAATCGCCACGGTTGCATCACCGGAGCTACCGGGACCGGTAAAACGGTCACGCTGCAAGCACTGGCGCAAGCGCTCTCAGGCGCCGGCGTGCCGGTGTTCATGGCAGATGTGAAGGGGGATCTTTCTGGCCTTGCGCGAGCGGGGTCGGCTACCGGCCGCATTAAGCAGCGCCTCGACCAACTCAAGCTCGACGAGCCGGCGTGGGCCGGCTGCCCGGTGACATTCTGGGATGTGTTCGGCGAGAAAGGACATCCGGTACGGGCGACCATTTCCGACCTCGGCCCGTTGCTGCTGGCGCGTATGCTGAACCTGAACGATATCCAGCAGGGTGTATTGCAGCTGGCGTTCAAGATCGCCGATGACAACGGCCTGCTGCTGCTCGATATCAAGGACTTGCGCGCAATGCTGCAGCACGTCGGCGAAAACGCGTCTGAGTTCCAGTCCGAATACGGCAATATTTCAGCCGCGAGTGTCGGCGCCATCCAGCGCGGGCTGATTGCGATCGATGAGCAGGGCGGCGACCGCTTCTTCGGCGAGCCGATGCTCAATATCGACGATTTCATGCAGACCGACGGCAACGGCAAGGGAGTCGTCAATATCCTGGCGGCCGACAAGCTGCTCAACTCGCCGCGCCTGTATGCGATTTTCCTGCTGTGGATGCTGTCGGAGCTGTTCGAACAATTACCCGAGGTGGGCGACCTCGACAAACCGAAACTGGTGTTTTTCTTCGACGAAGCGCATCTGCTGTTCGACGAAGCGCCCAAGCCGCTGCTGCAGAAGATCGAGCAGGTGGTGCGCCTGATCCGCTCCAAGGGCGTCGGCGTTTATTTCGTCACGCAGAACCCGCTCGATATTCCCGACACCGTGCTCGGCCAGCTCGGTAACCGGGTCCAGCACGCATTGCGCGCCTACACGCCGCGCGACCAGAAAGCGGTGCAGGCGGCGGCGGAGACCTTCCGCCCCAATCCGAAGCTGGATACGGCCCAGGTCATCACCGAACTTGAAGTCGGCGAGGCGCTGGTGTCCTTCCTTGATGAAAAGGGCCGGCCCGGCATGGTCGAGCGCGCATACATCATTCCACCGGCATCGCAGATTGGCCCGGTCTCCGACGTCGAGCGCAGCGAAATCATCGCCAATTCCCTGGTCGCCGGGGTCTATGAAAAAGTCGTAGACCGCGAGTCCGCTTATGAAAAACTGAAAGGGCGCGTGGTCGCGAAGCAGCCTGACTCCGCACCGTCGAAGCCGGCCGGAAACGCGCCTGCGGAAACCAGCGCTGGTCAGGCCCCTGCGGGGACCAGCGGCGGCTCAATGACCGATATGCTGGGCGGCCTGTTCGGAGGAGGAGGTTCCTCCCGTCGCAAGGACACGGTCGTCGAAGCGATCGTCAAGTCCGCAGCGCGCAGCATCGGGTCGCAGGTCGGGCGTGAAATCATACGTGGCGTGCTCGGCTCCATTCTGAAGCGCAAGGGGTAATACGGGACGTCGCAGGAGTGCGGCGCCTCTCGCGAGTCCCATGTGCGCAATGTGAGGAAATCATTCACGGCGTACAATCTCGCCGTATGAGTTCAATCGCACTTCATTCCACGGCGAGGCAAAGCTTCCTGACCGGTTTGGCTATCGCCATAGTCGGTGCCATCTTTTTCTCCGCGAAAGCAATCGTTGCCAAACTGATCTACCGGTACCAGGTCGACGCGGTGACCCTGATCGCCTTCCGCATGATTTTCTCGCTGCCTTTTTTCGCCGCCATCGCAATATGGAAAGCGAAGACCGAGTCACCGTTGACCGGCGTCGAGCGCGCCAAGATCGTGGTAATGGGTTTGCTCGGTTATTACCTTTCGAGTTTTCTCGATTTCCTCGGCCTGCAGTACATTTCAGCCGGACTCGAACGCCTGATCCTGTTTCTGACTCCCTCGTTTGTATTGCTGATTTCGGTCTTCTTCCTCAGGAAAAAAATCCGGCTGATGGAATGGCTGGCGCTGGGCTCCGCATACCTTGGTACAGTGTTGGTATTTTTTCATGATGCGATGATTGGCGGCTCGAACGTTATGGTCGGTGGCGCATTCGTGCTTGGAAGCGCGATCTCGTATGCGTTTTACCTGATCCTGTCCGGCGAGCTGGTACGCCGAGCCGGCGCGCTGCGGCTGGTGGCTTACGCAATGTGCGTATCGAGCGCGGCATGTATCGTACAGTTCTTTCTTTTGCGTCCGGTCTCCATGCTGGTGCAGCCGATGGAGGTATATGGACTGTCGATCATCAACGCGCTATTGTGCACGGTGCTGCCGGTCATCCTGACCATGATTGCCGTGGAGCGCATCGGCGCCGCGACCGCTTCACAGGCCGGTATGGTCGGGCCGGTGTCGACGCTGTTCCTGGCAGCGCTGATTTTGGACGAGCCGATCACGGGAATTCAACTGGCCGGAACAGCATTGGTGCTGACCGGGATTTATTTTTTATCTAAAAAGAAGGTATAGGAGACGAGATGGACTTTGGAATTCGTGGAAAAAATGCGCTGGTATGCGGCGCCAGCAAGGGATTGGGACGCGGCTGCGCGGAGGCGCTGGCGGCCGAAGGCGTGAATGTAACTCTGGTCGCGCGCACTGCCGAAACACTGGAAGCGACGGCGGAAGAAATCCGTCGCGCAACCGGCGTCACGATCAATACCGTGGCTGCCGATATCACCAAGGAAGAGGGGCGCGCCAAGGCGCTGGCGGTTTGTCCCCAGCCGGATATCCTCGTCACTAACGCAGGCGGCCCGCCTCCCGGCGATTTCCGCAACTGGAACCGTGACGACTGGATCGCCGCAATTGATGCAAACATGTTGACCCCGATCGAATTGATCAAGGCCACGGTGGATGGAATGATCGCGCGCCGTTTTGGTCGTATCATTAACATCACATCCAGCTCGGTAAAAGCGCCGATCGACATCCTTGGTTTGTCCAACGGTGCGCGCTCCGGCCTTACCGGGTTCGTCGCTGGATTGGCGCGCAAGACCGTGGCGCACAACGTGACGATCAACAATTTGTTGCCCGGCCAGTTCGACACCGATCGCCTGAAAAGCAACCTGGCTACCGGCGCAAAAGCAGCGGGCAAAAACTCGGAAGAGTGGGCCGACGCGCGCCGCAAGCAGATCCCGGCACAGCGTTTCGGAACAGCGGAAGAGTTCGGCGCGGTTTGCGCGTTCCTGTGCAGCGTGCAGGCAAGTTACATGACCGGGCAGAACGTCCTGCTCGACGGCGGAAACTATCCTGGAACGTATTAACGTTGTTTTGGCAAGCCGTTCGCGGCGCCATTCAAACGACCGATGCAGTGACTGATGCGGTGACTGACGCGGCGTTTCATAGATTCATACGGGGCTATGGTGAAAAAGCGTATTGCATTGATCGCGCATGACGGCAAAAAGGACGACATGGTGGAGCTGGCGTCCGAATTTGCCGCGCTGCTGCGACAGTGCATTCTGGTAGCAACCGGCACCACCGGCAAACGCCTTTCCGAAGAGGTGGGGCTGGTGGTGGAACGCAAGCTGTCGGGCCCCAGCGGCGGCGATTTGCAGATCGGCGCCGAGCTGGTGGAAGGCAAGATCGATTGCGTGATATTCCTGCGCGATCCCTTCACGCCGCAACCGCATGAGCCGGATATCAATGCACTGGTGCGGGTCTGCGACGTCCACAATGTCCCCTGCGCGACCAATGTGGCGGCGGCACGCATGCTGCTGTCGCAACTGGTGCCGCACCACCATCATTCCCACGCCCATCCCTGACCAGAACCTGCGGCAATTGAAAAGCAAATGAAAGACGAAAACAACCCGATGCACCACCCGGATGAACAACCAACGGGGACCGAGGGCGCGCCAAAGTTCGGGCGACTTCTCATCGTGCTGGTGCTCACCGTGCTGCTCATTGTTGCTATTACGATCATTTCCGAAGCGTTATACACCTGAACGTGTTGACAGTCAGGCATTTAATTGATCAATCTTGAGAGCCATTCAGCTATTTACCGACCCGGATGTGTCATATGGGAAACACAAGACGCTGATTTCCCTGCACAATAGCGCAGTTCCCCACTGCAATATGTGGTTTATGCCCCTATGGTAGACATAACCAATCGCCCATCTGAGAAAACAGTGACGCCCGCTACCCAGGCAGCCGTGCTGAAGGCGTTGGTGTCGATTGCATCCCAGCAGGTCGCTTCGCAACTGGACGACTTCATCGTTCGTCTCTCGGATGCGTTGGGCAAGCTGTCCGATCAGGGCACGCGCTCCCAGGACAGCGAAGCCAGCCGCGGCGCATTGCAACACCTGAACAGAAACAAGCTGACTTTCCATCGCCTTGTTTCTTCGTCCCTGACTGAACTCCTGTTGCAGGAGATCGACTCCGCCGGTAGTCAGAGCCAGGAGCAATCGAAGCTGGAACGAGGCGCGATGGATCTGTCGCTCGTGACCTTCGAAGCGATGGAGCAGAAGGTGCTGGTCGATAACCTCGGCCAGGCCCTCCACGCCGCCAATGCCGACGTTCTGGATCCGCTGAGCATACGTATCGCCCATCTGATGCAGCGGGACGCAATCACCGTTACAGAAAACCCGTTCCGTCCGGAGATTTTTCTCAAGGCCATCTCGGATGCCTGGAGCAAGTTCGATCTGAACACCGCTTCGCACCTGGTGATTTTGCGCCAGATGCGTCCGGAAATTTTCCTCCAGCTCGAACCGGTTTTGCAGGCATTGAATGCCGCATTGGTCGCCCAGGGCATCCTGCCGAACCTGACCGACGCGTACCGCCTCAAGAAATCCGAAAGCAATGCAAACCGGCCCGCGGCCGTTGAGCGGCGCAATCTGCCGCTCTATAGCAGGCTGCAACGCTGGCTGTCACCGACGTTCGGCGGACAGGCCGGCGGTGGCGGATTCGGTGCCGGACCAGGTGGCGGCGGGTCAGGCGGACCAGCGGTTCATCCTGTCTTGTTCAACTACCTGAACGGTCTGCAGAAACAGGCACCGCGCCACAACCAGGCCGATCAGAACACGCCTGCACCCGTGGAGGCTACTGTGTTGCGACAGATCCGCGACCAGGCGCCGTCCGGCACGCTGACCCAGGCGGATACACACGCAATTGAACTGCTGGCAAGAACCCTGGAGCACGTGTTTGAGGAGCCATGCATCCCAAAGGGCGTGAAGAAACTGTTGAGCCAGCTCCAGGTTCCTTTGCTCAAGGCCGCACTGGCGGACAGGGATTTCTTCTTCAGGGATGACCATCCGGCCCGGCGGCTGCTCGACACGGTAGCGCGAACCAGCGTCACCTGCGACCAGGAAAAAGGTACGGAAGATCCAGTCTTCAAGATGATCGAAAAGATCGTCGACCGGGTGCAGCAGGAGTACGACCAGCAAATCGAATTGTTTGATGACGTGCTGAAAGACCTCGAGTCGTTCGTCGCGCAGCAAACGCAGGTCTCAGGCGACGCTTATTCGCAAGCCGTTGTGGAAGCGGCGCGGCAGGAAAAGATCAACCGCGCCAAGGAACTGGCGGAAAACGATGTGACCATGCGCATCGAGACCGGTGAGGTGGCGGGATTCGTTGAAGTATTCCTTGAGATGCAATGGACACGCATCCTCGGTCTCGCGCATTCCGTGCAAGACACCAAGCCGGAAGCACTGCAAAACGCATTGAAGGCAATGGACGACCTGATCTGGAGCGTCAAGCCCAAGACCGCGGAAGAACGCAAGGACTTGTTGAGCCAGTTGCCGGCACTGCTGTCGACGTTGAATGCGTGGCTCAATGTGGTGAAGTGGGACGGGCCGGATCGCGTCAAGTTCTTTTCGACCCTGGCGGAGCGCCACGCGACCATCGTCCGCACCTCGGTCGAACTGTCGCCCCGCCAGCAGCTGGAAATCACCC
>JBBWZW010000008.1:0-4668 GCA_039649305.1 Burkholderiales bacterium | reverse complement strand
GCTTGGCGCAGCGCCTCGCCATTGATGGTAACTATCCCGTCCCGCTGCAGTGCTTTGGGGATGGGAATGATGCCCAACGCGGTCTTCTTGACCGGCCAGGTGGCTTCAGTATGATGCGCGCGGAGAGCCCGTCCGGATGCGGCCACATGACTGTGGTCGTCTTCGCCAGCGATACGCAATGCAAAGTCATGCGGCTTTTGTCCGACCAGGACGGCGCCAACTGCCTTCTTGTCCGGGTCGAAGCGCTTCTTGGCGGTAAACACGCGCTGGAAGAAACTTCTTCCCAACTCCGCCAGCGGTTCGCGTCGCTGCTCTTCTCTTTCCCAGGTGGTCTCGGTGCCCCACATGTTGCGATTTTCGGTTTTTTTGGTTTTGCTCAGGACCGTTCCGACCATGTAGTCGGGCACGCCTTGCCACCCGATCCCTTGCATGCCGTTGATCGCGACCGTCAGGTCTTCGGGACAAAAATACAGATACACCTTGCCGCGGTTGTCCCGATCCTTGCCTTCTTCCCATCGGGCGCCGACCACGCCGAAATGCTTGCTGGGGTCTTTGATCTCGGCAAGCGCCGGCGCCTTGTGTTTTTTCTCCGCCACGCCGTGGACGATGTTAGCCAGGGTCCGCAAGCGTGCATCAAACGTCTGCCTGCCGGCGATGGCGAGATAGTGGTCGTGCATGGCCGCATCTTCCCCGCCTTTCAACGCTTCGACGCCCTTCATCACCCACGGCACATCATCGACCAGGCTGTAGGGCGGATGGGTCAGCACCAGGGTATCGGCCGGGCGTGCGTCTTTCTGCTCAAGAAGGAACGCTTGCGCCAGCAGGCTTAACAGGCATCCCTGGCTATGCGCCACGATGGAGACGGTATCGTTGGGATCGTAATCGCGAATCATGGCGACGAGGGCGGCGAGCCGCCTGGCCGCCAGCACCATGTACATCCGCCCCGGCGCAGTCAGCACTGGGCGCACCGGATCGCCGCCGACATCGATAGGCGCATAAATGCCGCGATTCCACATGTCGGGCAATGTATTGGTCGCATTGCCGAATGGGCCGCCGCCTTTGGACAGGTCCTTGTCCAGCCGGTTGCCGTAGCGGTCGGTGCGTTGGGCGTTCCGGGTTTTAGCCTTATCCCCTGCTTCACGGTAGCCCCAGTAAAAAGGAATGACGGGGCTATGCGTGTCATCGCTGATCGCGCGTTTAAAAAATACGGCGTCCGGATCGTCCAGCAGCTTGTTCTTGTCGTCTGCTTGCGGCATCCGGTAGGACGCCGGCGTCAGGCCGCGTGACAGGCGCGCTTTGAGGCCTGCGCACAAGCCCTCTTCCACTTTGTCGTAGGCGGTGCCCACATCATTGACGCCATGCACGACAATGATGTTGCCGGGTAAATCCGGCTTGACCGCCACCGTCTTGTCGGCCACCCGGTTGCTCTGCAAGACGCTCTTGTCCTGACCAACCGTAGATTGTTCTTTTGGATAAAGCCCCATCTCTGTTCCTCTTATTCTTCGTCGGTCAGGATTCGGATGTCGGCGATCTGCATCGCATCGCGCTGCAGGATATTGGTCATGCCTTCGGCATCGCTTTTGCCTTTGATGACGCTGCCGTCTCCCATCGTGATTTCGTATAGCCGGTTCGGCGCGATCATTGCGTCTTCGGTGTGCGCGCCATACGCGAGCGCGAACCTTTGATCGGCATTTCCGCTGCCGAAGGTCGGCAATTCCGTGGAGAGCGTGGCCGGCCCGCTGAAGGGAAAGTTGGCCGCCTTATGTGCGATAGCGCCGTTGGTGCCCAGCGTAATGCCGCCGCCGCCAATCTTGATGAATGAGCCATCTTCGGCAATTGCATGAATCTCCTTGGCCATCAGGATGATGTTGCCGTCGGTCGCGGTCAGTTTGATGTTCTTCGCGGCGTTGATTTCGGTATCGTCATGCTGGCTTTGCATCAGGAACTTGCCGTGATGCGCAATCGCCTTGATGCCGTCATGGTGCGAAAACAGCGAAATGCCCTTGCCCGCATTGAGATTGAAGCGTTGACCTGCGGTCAGGTGCATGTGCTGTTGCGCCACGTTGTCGTAATTCACGCCGGCATAGCTGACCAGGGTCTTGGGCGTGGCAAAGCTGATGCCGGCCGGGGCTGTAATGCCGATGACGGGCGCGCCGCCTTCCCTGCCTTGCGGCGCGGTGTTGCTACCGTTTTCCCACTGTTTGACCGCGGATTGGAGTTCGGCTTGCGGCTTGTCGTCCAGCGGTAGCGCCTGATGTTCGGCTGCGTAGTTACCCAGGGAGCGGAACAGTTCGACGCACTGTTCCATCAACGCCAGATATTCATCGCGTGCCAGCTGCTTGTCACTGGCATTCAGGCGCTGCCAGGCGGTGAGCAACATGCCCTTGGCGGCGCGCAGCGCGATATGCTCATCGCTGCGCAATTCCGCACCTTCGCCGCGCGCTTCGCCTTTGCCGTCGCGCCGGGGATGCGTGAGCCAGCCCAGATTCAATTCGCTATGCGCGTGTTCGCTGGCCAGCTGCGCATTGATCTGGTCCGGGGTATCGTCCAGCCGCAGCTGGTTGTAGCGTGCACCCTTTACTTCCTTGCTCTTGATGCCGGACAGGTATTTGTTGCCGGGCAGGTTGCCGGTATGGCTGAATGCCGGTGGCGGATTTGCTCCGTTGTGCGTCAAGGAGATAATCAACGGCTTATCCACATCTCCATCCATAAAAATGACGGTTGCTTCCATTCCGGCGCGCGGCAACGCCGTCACGCCATAGCCGCTGCCCGCCCAGCCGCAGCCCACGCGCACCCAGGCCGAATCGCGGTTGCTACGCGACGCGCCCGCGCCTTGCGCATGCGCGTGGTCCTTGGGGCGGCATCCAGGGAAATTCAGGTTGATACGCCCCTGTTCGTCGCAATGCACTTCTTCTCCTTCCGGCCCGGCGACAATGGCGGTCACTGGATGCGCGGGCGGCAGGTCGGAACGCGGATCGAAGGCAGGCACAATAGGAATGCCGCGACGTACGCAGGTGAATGCGTTGGAAAAGCGCATATCGCGTTCGGTGCGGGTTGCTTCGAGCGGGGCTGCGTCTTGCGCGGTACTCCAGCGGTTGGCGGCAAACAGGCGGCTTACCGTGCCATCGAGGTCTTTCGGGAGATTGTTTTCGGCGTCGATGGACAGCGCGGTGAGGACGAATTCGCGTTCTTCCGCTGGATGGGTATCGATTTCCGGGTGGCCAGCCAGTCCAATCCATTCGCCCACGCACAGCCCCGGTCCGCCGCCTTCGCCATGAAAGCACTTGCTTTCATATTCGTGGCGCTTCATACGCAACTCGCCCAACTGGCGGTAGTCGTCACCCGTGTCGCCTGCATGCGGCGGATCGACCAGATAGTCGTCGAGGCTGACCGCGAACTGGTTGCCCAGCGATCCCTGGTCGATGCGGCTGGTTGACTGCGCCTCCATCATGCGCACTTGCTTGTAGTCCCAGCTCTGGCGGGTAACGCCGCCGGGCGTCAAGGTGCGCACCGGAAGCCATGCGGTAATGCCGGCGCGTTCCTCGGTAGCGGCATCGCGGTGATAACGCACGGTGCCGGCGGCATTCCGCGGGAGCAGTGATGCATCGTCGAACATGACCAGCGTGTGCGCCGGTGTATCGTTGCTGCCATGCTCTGTAGCCTTGCCCGGTCGGACGAACCACGCTATACCGCGCCGCTTCCACAGCCTTCGCAGGAAGGCGTCATCCGATTCCCGATGCTGCATCGTGAATTCACGCGCCGGATATTCGCCTCGTATACACGACAAATCAAAATCGAACGCCTTTATCAACACAGGATTCTTATTGCGCCATTCGTCCAGAATGACTTTGGTAATATCAACTTCGTTGAGATTGCGGAACACGCGTGTATTGTTGCGCTTCTCCATGAGCGCCAAGGCATCGCGCACGACAAGCTGATAGGTCGCCAGTCCGCCATCGCTTTGTCCTGCGGCTGCCTGCGCGACGATGCCGCATACCGTTCGTAAGTCGCCACGGTCGGTCACGAACTGGAGTTCAACGGACAGTGCGAGGAAATCCTTGAGCGGCAGCGTGGCATTAGTCGATACGCACGAGAGCCGGTATTCCAGCCCACCGCACAGGGTTTCCGTACCGACGACGCGCTTGACCAGCAAGACATCGTCGAGCACGCCTTTTTCATGGGAGAGGCGCAGGCGGATGGGACGGTTTGCTTCAGAGAAGCTAGAAATCGCAAGGGTCAAGTCCTTCAGATTCATCCCAACATCCTTTACTCAGATTGTTTCGGTTCGGAATTTGCGTGCATCAGTCGATGCACTTAACTGACGAGATAATTGTATTTCTGATAACTTCGGATGGTAGCGCAGTGTCCCAACTGTTGCCAAGAGAACAAAGTTGCGCGTTGGCTCGGATACAACCACTTCGCAGCGACCAGCGACATGTTGTTCTGGGCGGATGAGGCACGTGAAATCGCGATCGAGCCCAGGCCCGGTCGGTGCTGTCCCGATCGATCCGAGCTGACTGAGGAAACCCGACCGCTCTTTTTCGTCTTAAGCGTGCGGCGGCATTTGCGAAGAAAAGACAAAAGCGTGGCGAATAATTGTGATAAAAAAAAGACAATGCTGTATCTTTATACAGTGCTTAGGTTACCAGCATTCCGCCCGGTCAAAGA
>JBBWZW010000026.1:0-6730 GCA_039649305.1 Burkholderiales bacterium | reverse complement strand
GCTTCGGGATACCGTGCCGCCGGCGTACCGGGACGCAGTGGTCAAGGATACCAATCCCGAAGAGACTATAGCGTCATCATGTTGGCGCACACTGAGGGACCGCGCAGCAATAAGTTGTCATTTTTGTTGGCCGTAGCGGGCGCGTTGCTGCGTTGCTCGTCGTCGCCATAGCTCGCTATGGCTCCTTCTCACGCCTTGCACCGCATCCCGCGACGGCCGCCAAATTGCCCAACTTATCCCTGCGCGGTGCCTAACGGGAGTTCTTTTGCTCTGGCACAAGAACGGAACTACTGTCACGAAAGAAAATCAAGGGTTTAGGCCATCCAACCTGAACCCGTGCCGATCGACGTAAAAAATCCTTTCGAGCAAAGCGAATTCGCTTCCCGGCGCACGGTCATCCTCAATCGATTTATACCTACAAAAGCAGTGCACACATCCAGATTCAAATTCCCGCTATGACGACCGATTTATCGCAGACTTTCTTCTATGCTGTGATGCCGTGGGTGGTGCTCGTCCGCGAACTCCCCTGGGTCTCGGTCATTGTGCAGCTTTTCATGGCGTGGATCGGGGTACTCGTCTTTCACAGGGTCGGGACCACCATACTCGATCGTATTGCTGCGCCGTTTCCATTCTCAAGAAGGCTGGTCCGGTACGGGCACCGGCCCGGCGCGGTGGTCGTCTTTTTTCTGGTATCGCAAATCATCCTGCGCGCCGCGCCGGACACGCTGAGCGGTATCGAGATCATGCGTCATCTGAATGCGCTGGTCCTCATCACTGCGCTGACCTGGTTCGGGGTGCGCGCCCTGAAAGCGATCGCCGACACCATCATCGAACTCAATCCCGCCCACGCCGCCGACAATCTCCAGGCGCGGAGGATACAGACGCAGACCCGGGTCATGGCGCGCATCGTGACGGTACTGATCGTGCTGGTCGGCTCCGGCCTGGCGTTGATGACACTGCCGTTGTTCCGCCAGGTGGGCACCAGCCTGCTGGCGTCGGCCGGTGTGGCCGGTGTGGTGGTCGGCCTTGCTGCCAAACCGATACTCGGAAATTTGCTGGCTGGCCTGCAGCTCGCACTGACCCAGCCAATACGCCTGGAAGACGTGGTTATCGTGAAAGGCGAGTGGGGATGGGTGGAAGAAATTACGAGCACCTATGTCGTTGTTCGCATATGGGACCTCCGGCGCATGGTCGTGCCCTTGCAGTGGTTTATCGAAAATCCGTTTGAAAACTGGACCAGGCGAACTTCCGAGATACTTGGCACCGTCTTCATCTGGGCGGACTACCGGTTGCCGATGGACCCGGTACGCAAAGAAGCCGAGCGTATTTGCCGGAACTCACCCGACTGGGATGGGCAGGTGTGCCTGATCGAAGTCACGGAGGCCGGCGACCACGCTATGCAAATGCGGGTGCTGATCAGTGCGCTGGATTCGCCGCGCGCCTGGAATCTTCGCTGCCAGGTAAGGGAGGGATTGATTCATTTCATCCAGCGCGATTATCCGCAGTATCTGCCCCGTGTGCGTGCGGATGTAAATGAGAGGATCAGCGAGAAGGGCGAAGAGCAGCCTGCTCGCGAGGACCAGGCTGGTTTGCTTCGGTCATGGTTGAAGAAGAGATAGGCGATGGAGCGTGAAGGGTTAACGCCGTAGGGTGCGCATGGCGCACCCTACTTCCCGATTGGCAAAGTAGCAAGGTAGGGCAGTCGCGACCCGCCGGATGTTTGGATCTCGTATTGCCGCGTGCAATGTTTATACACATCCGGCGCATCACGATGCGCCCGGCGTCCTGTCAAAGTATGCGGTTAAACCACATCATCGAAAGCAATCCCGAAAGCATGGCGAGCAACGCCGCTACTGCCGAGAAAAGCGCCGTGATTTCCGTCTCCTTCTTCTCCATCACCAGGCGGGAATTCAGCATCTTGTAAACCTTGGTCAGGTCCGCCGCATTGTCCGCGTAGAAGTATTCGGCCTTGGTTTCGCTGGCGATCTGCTTGAGTGACGACTCGTCGAGCCGCACACGCATGGACCAGCCTTCCTCGCCCAGGATTTCACCGTTGGTGGTGCCGATGCCGACGGTGAACACCCGTATGCCGCGTTCGGCGGCCATGCGCGATGACTCGATCGGATCGGGGCCGGTCGTGGTCTGGCCATCGGTGAGCAGGATGATGACTGCGGAGTTATAGGACCCGGGCGGGACCGGTTTGAACTCGGGCGCCTGCGCTTTCGGCTCCCTGTCGAGCGAAGTTCCGCGTGCCGCATCACGCGACGGGCTGGGCCTCGGGTTCGATGCGCCGAGGTCAAATTCGATCTCCGGGAATATCATTTTCAGCGAAACCAGGATGCCACTGCCGACAGCGGTGCCGCGTTGCAGCTGAAAGCGCTCGAGTGCCGCAAGGATATCTTCGCGATTCAGGGTGGGTGGCTGGACAACCGACGCGGTCGCGGCAAACGACACCACGCCGAGCCGGGTATTGCGCGGCAGTTCGGAAACAAAGCTGCGCGCGGCGGCCTGCGCGGCAACAATCCGGCTCGGCTGGACATCGTTGGCTCGCATGCTGCCGGAAACATCGATGGCGAGTATGACCGTTCCATACTGGGACGGCAGCGTCACCACCGCCGCCGGACGCGCGATGGCGAGGATCATTACGGTAAGTGACAGGAGGAACAGCAATGGCGGAATATGGCGTCGTATCCGTTGTCCGCTGCCCATCGATTCCTTGACGACCGACAGGCTGGCGTAGCGCAGTGCGAATTTCTTCTTCCGGCGCAGCAGCATCAAATACCCGGCCACCAGTGCCGGCACGATGAGCAGCAGCCACAACATCTCGGGCCAGAGAAAAGTCATGATTGCTCCAGGTGTTGAGGGAATGCGCCGCCGGCTGCGAGGCGGCTGCGGCGTTTGCGCAAGTCGGCGAAGCGCAGGATGGCATCCATCAGGTCGTCGTCTGTCGCCAGTTCCAGCGCATCCACGCCCGCCTGGCCGAACGCCGCGCGTAACCCCTCTTCGCGGCGCTCCGCCGCGGCTGCAAAACGCGTGCGGAATGTGCGGTCATGCGTATCCACAAAAAGCTGCTCGCCGGTCTCCGCATCCTGTATCACAAGCAGGCCGAGATCGGGCAACTCCATTTCCAGTTTGTCGTAAAGGCGGACCGCCACCACTTCGTGACGTTGCGCAAGCTGCGCCAGCGGCTTCTCCCAGCCGGGCAGGCTGATGAAATCGGAAACCACAAACACGATCGACCGTCTCGGCATGATGGGTATGGCGGTCTGCAACAGGTCCTGCAAACTGGTGGCGGCTGAATGCGGGAGCTCCGGCCGATTAAGCATCGTATGCAGGATATGCAGGACCTGACGCCGGCCGGTGCGGGCCGGAATCACGGTATCGACGGCACCGCCATAAAACAATGCGCCGATCCGGTTGCCGTGACGTGTCAGCAGACGGGCCAGTACGGTCACGAAGTCTGCGGACACGGCTCGCTTCTTCACGTCCTGCGAGCCGAAGTCCACCGATGGGCTCAGGTCGAGCAGGAACCAAGCGGTGGTTTCGCGTTCTTCGTTGTAGACCCTGACATACGGCGTCTGCTGGCGCGCGGTCACGTTCCAGTCGATGTGGCGTACATCATCGTAATACTGGTATTCCCGCAGGTCGGCGAGATCCACGCCGAAGCCACGGAACAGCGTGCGGTAGTCGCCATGCAGCAAGCCGTCAAGACGACGAATGACGGTCCACTCGAGCCGGCGAAGGATCGCATCAGGCGTTTGCGTCGACTTTGACATGGGTATCGAGCGGCCTCTCCGGCGCCGGTAAATGTTTCATGAGGCGATGGATAAGCTGGTCAGCCGACATCCCGTCCGACAGCGCTTCATACGAGAGCGAAAGCCGGTGCCGCAGCACATCCGGCGCGATATCCGACATATCCTCCGGTAAAACATAGGTTCTGCCGCGAAGAAATGCGAGCGCGCGCGCGCCCTCGACGAGGTGTATGGTGGCGCGCGGGCTGGCGCCATAGGTCAGGTATTTCGCTACGTTGGGTACGTTGTATTTATCCGGATTGCGCGTGGCGGCCACCAGGCGCACCGCGTATTGCACCAGGGAGGGGTCGACATAACCGGTTCGGCATTCGCGCTGAAGCATGGAAAGCTGTTCGGTCGTCGTTACCGCGCTGACGGATGCCGGCGCACCGGTCACCCGGTTGACGATGACGAATTCCTCCTCTTCCGTCGGGTAGCCGACCAGCACCTTCATCATGAAGCGATCCACCTGTGCCTCCGGCAGCGGGTAGGTGCCTTCCGTCTCGATCGGGTTCTGGGTTGCCATCACCAGGAATGGTTCGGGCACGCGGTGGCTGGTGCCGGCGATCGTGACCTGGTATTCCTGCAACACCTCGAGCAGCGCGCTTTGCACTTTCGCCGGCGCGCGATTGATCTCGTCGGCCAGCAGAAGATTGGTGAACACCGGACCGAAAGAAGTCGTGAACTCACCGGTTTTCTGGTTATAGATACGCGTTCCCACCAGATCGGCCGGCACGAGGTCGGGCGTGAACTGGATGCGGCGGAAGGTTCCGCGTATGGTTTTCGCCAGCGTGTTCACCGTCAGCGTTTTCGCCAGCCCGGGAACGCCCTCGACCAGCAAATGACCCTGGGCCAGCATGGCCACCAGCACCCGTTCCAGGAAATGGTCCTGGCCGACGACGATTTTCTTCACCTCATAGAGGATGTTCTCCATCTGGTGCGCAATGTCGCGGCGTACTTGGTCTTTTTCGTTCATGGGCCTCCTTGGACCGGTAGTGGACGGTTATTTGTATGGGTCAGAACGGCGATTCGCCCGCGGCAGCTGCCGCGTTTTCAATCGGCACTGCAAATCCGATGCCAATGAAGACATCCTGGTCGCTCGGGTTAAGTATCGCGGTCACTATACCTACCACTTCGCCGTCCATCGTCACCAGCGGCCCGCCCGAGTTCCCCGGGTTGGCTGCCGCATCGAACTGGATCAGGTTGCTTAACAGACGCTTGCCTTCGGGAGACTGGTATTCGCGCCTCAGGCCGGAAACAATGCCCGATGATGCCGATGGACCGATGCCGAACGGGAAACCGACCGCAATGACCTTGTCACCCACTGCCAGGTCACGCGTCGACCGCAGCGTCGCGGGAACGAGGTCGTCGGGGACGTTTTTTGCCTGCAGCACCGCGAGGTCGTTTTCCGGTTGCAGCGAAATCACCACCGCATCCGATTCGAGGCCATCGGCGAATTGAACCTGTACGCGTTCGGCGCCCGCCACCACGTGAAGGTTGGTAAGGATGATGCCTTTATCTACGATCACCACTCCGGTACCGACCCCTCTCACCCTGATCGCATTGTTGTCGGGCCGCTGTTCCAGCTGGCGCACCCTGACGACGGAGCGCCGTACAAATGAGAACGCTTTTGCCTCGGGGGAGGGCAGCACGTTTTTGTCCAGGGTATGGACCACGGCCGCATCGATATCCTTTTGCGTGATCTGGCGGACCGGCGGTTTGCTCGCGTTGTATGCAATCAGCAAAGCCAGGGTCAGCAGTGCGGTAGAAAGGACGAGCAGCATCCGCTCATGCCGCGCCATGAACTTGCGCGCGCGGGTTCCGACTCCCTGCCGCCCGGCTGGGCTGGCACTCGCCTGGGCCGTCGCAGGCGCAACTGCGGCTTCGGGAACGCGCGGGGGGGAAGAATCGGCTTGTGGTGGTGCAGTCCCGGAATTCGGGGGCGGCGCAGGCGTGTCGGAGGGACGTGAACGGCTGGACCTGCTATAGAGCGTAACTTTCTTCATCTGGGCTGGATCGGCTGAGTCGTATGCAGTCAATACGCCATCATCAGCCTTTTGGACTGATGCGCAACTACCGACTACCCATCACCGGAGCGGCAAAGCCTGGGTCGGCCGTAGCTGAGAACTGGGCTCTCAGGTTTTAGGGTAGCTGGCGGCAAGAAGAAAGCAAGGTGATTCATGCGACCTTTGAGGTGGCTGAATGTTAACAGGCCGGGCTTTATGCACCATTAAAGCCCATCGGGGAAGATGGCGCTTCGCGCGAGGGCGCGCCTTACTGCGAGGACGGCCCATGCTGACAGCCGTCCGCGGTTCGGTTGAATGCTGCTATTGAAAGCGGTAGCCGATTGCGATTCGCATGTTGTAAAAACATTATTAAGATCCTGTATGACCCGGGATCGCTGGTCATCGCAATCGGTACGCAAAGATGTTCGCGCATTTCAAACAGCAGTGGCAGGAACTGTCGAATGGCAAACCCGGCAGGCGATTTCAGGAGTATTACCTGCGACGCCATTTCGCAGCCCGGGGCCGCATGCGGAAGCTGCTGGTGATGACAACCGGGCTCGCCATATTTGCTGCTGGGCTATTTTTTCTCGTTGTGCCGGGGCCCGGCTTGCTCTTCATGCTCGTCGGCGCGAGCATGATCGCAGAGGAGTCCTATCTCGCTGCCCGTACTTTGGACCGGTTGGAGTTGCGGCTGCTACGGATCCGCCGTCTGGCAGAACGAGCGATCCGGGCCTGGCATCGTTGGCCCGCATTCGGGAAGTTGATTATTCTGCTTGCGGCGGTGATCACCGGGGCGGTTGGATGGGCAGCGTACAGCCTGTAGGGGGCGCCATGCGCACCGGAACTACTACCGGTGCGCATGGCGCCCTACGCCTTCTCCCTTGTCGCTTGGGGAACCCGCTGGCCCCGAAGCTGACCGACCCAGACGCTTCC
>JBBWZW010000006.1:0-6048 GCA_039649305.1 Burkholderiales bacterium | reverse complement strand
TGACCAATTCCCGCACCAGCGCCAGCCCAATCCCCATCCCGCCGTTTTCGCGGGTCGTGCTCGAATCCGCCTGCTTGAACATGTCGAACACGAAGGGCACGAATTCCGCGGCAATGCCGCGGCCGGTATCGGCAACTTCGACGCACGCAAAGTCGTCTTGCTGGCTGAGCCGGATGTGGACCTGACCATTGGACGGCGTGAATTTGATGCCGTTGCTCAGCAGGTTCCAGATGATTTGCTCGATCCGGATCCCGTCCCCATAGACATACAATTCGGTCGCGGCCGGTTCGAGCAACAACGCAACCCGCTTTTGGCGGGCATCGGGGGTGACCAAACTGACCACTTGAGCGATTGCGTCGCTCAGGGAAACCTGCGCACGGAGCAGGGTCAGCTTGCCGGTGCGCAGGCGCGACAAGTCCATTAGGTCGTCGATGATCTTCACTTGGCTGTCGACCGAGTGCTGGATCGTTGTTGCGCTTCGGACCACAGTGGGCAAGTTGGCGGTATCCGGCATCCGGCTGAGCATTTCCGCCGTCAGCTGGATCAGGTTCAGCGGCTGCTTCAGTTCATGCGAGAGGACCGCAAAGAACTCGTCGCGCAGGCGTGCCGCTTCCTGGGCGCGGATCCGTTCCTGCTGTTCCCACTCAAGGCGTGCCGCCTGCTGGTCCTGCGCCTGTTTGGAGCCGGTCAGGTCGCGGGCGATTTTCACAAAGCCGTGAGCGTCGCCGTCGACCAGTGGCGAGGTGATTCCACTGCAAAAGACCCGTGAGCCGTCCTTGCGCAGATGCCATCGCTCGTCCTCGGCCCGCCCCTCATTAAGCGCACGCCGTAGCTCTTCCTCGAACTGTCCCATGGCACGGTCCTCGGGCAAGAACACCAGCCCACCGGACTGGCCCACCATTTCCTGCTCGGAATAGCCAAACAGCCGTTCAGCGCCGCTGTTCCAGCTGGTCACCACGCCATCCATGTCCATGGTCGCGATCGCATAATCCCGAGTGCTGGCGGCGATCAAGCGCATGCGCTGCTCGCTGGCGCGCAGTCGTTCCTCCGCAGCCTTGCGTTGTGAGAAATTGACGAAGGTCAGCACGACACCATCAATGTGGTCGGCTGCCGTCCGGTAAGGCAGCAGGCGCGCGATAAACCATTCATTGTCGGCACTGCTTACCTCCCTCTCGTGCGGCTGCAGCGTCTGCAGGACTTGCTCGATGTCCGGGAGCAGTTCGGGATAGTGAAGCCGGTGCGTGATATCGGCCAGCCGGCGGTCGATGTCCGTGGTGATCATATTGAACAGTCTGGATGCAGGCTGGCTGTAGCGCTTGATGCAGACGTTGCGGTCAACGAACACGGTGGCGATCTCGGTGGCGGCGAGCAAGTTCTGCAAGTCGTCGTGGGCTTTCACCGTCTCGTCGACCTTGATTTTCAATTCGACATTGACCGTCAGCAGTTCTTCGTTGACCGACTGCAGCTCTTCCTTGCTGGTTTCGAGCTCCTCCATCGCTGAGCGCAGTTCTTCATTTACCGCCTGCAACTCTTCATTGGAAGCCTTAAGGTCGGCCGTCGTCGTCTCATATTGGTCGATGAGCGCCCGCAGCTGCTCCTTGGTATTTCGCAGTTCGTCTTCCAGATGCAGGGCGATAACGTTTTCCGCGGCGTTGCTGGTCGGGGCTGCGGCGTCGGCATTCTCTGCAGATTCATGGAACAACAGCAACGTCATGCCTTCAGCCGCATGCTGAGGAGGTGCCGGGCGGATGATCATTCGTACGGCCCTTATTTGGTCGTCTTGCCGCATCGCGATTGGCTGGGTTTCAACGGGCAATCCAGTCTTGGTTGCCTGGAACAAGGCCGCCCGCAGTTCCAGCTGCAGGTCCGGATGCGCCAGCTCAAGAATACTCTGCGAAACTTCTCCCTGCGGTGGGTGCAGGAAACGCGACGCTGATTTGGCAGCGTAGACGAGATTTTTATCCTGGTCGATCAGCACGCTTGGGGGCGCGGCTTCCTGCAACAGTTGCCCATACAGCTGCTGAATGGGGCGTTCTGCCCGGCCTGCCGGCGGACGCGCATCATGGGCGGTCGGCACACGTACTATTGGACCCGGCGCCTGGATCGGTACATAGTATTTGCTAGACCGGCTCTTGGTCGCCTGGTAGATCCGGTGTTTCTTGTCGATCGTCACAAAGAGGTCGGGCACGCCGTCGGCGGACTCGGCATTCCCGAGAAACAGGACGCCATCCCCATGCAGCGCATAATGCATCATCTCGAACACCTTCCTCTGTATGTCCCGATCCAGATAGATCATCAGATTGCGGCACGAGATGAGATGCATGCGCGAGAACGGAGGATCGCGCAGCGCGTTGTGCACAGCGAACAGGACTTTATCGCGCACCTCCTTCCGGATGCAGTAGTGATTGTCCTGCCTTTCGAAATGCTGGCGCAGCCGTGGTGGGGGCACGTCGGTAATGATGGATCCCGGATACATGCCACGACGCGCAATATTGAGCGCACGTTCGTCAATGTCGGACGCGAACACCTGGATCGCGCGGGGTGGGTGGATCAGTGTGTTCTGTTCGCTTAACAACATCGCGATCGAATACGCTTCCTCGCCGGTCGCGCACCCTATCGACCAGGCACGAATAGGCTCGGCCGGGCCGGATTCGTGGAAGATCCTTGGAATGACCTCACGCTCCAGTGCCTCAAACGCGTCACGGTCACGAAAGAAATTGGTGACACTGATGAGCATGTCTTGCAGCAGCGCCGGAATTTCTTCGGCATGGTGATCAAGATAGGCACGATAGGCCATCACGTCGGGCAAGCCGTTGACTTGCAGCCGGCGTTCCAGGCGCCGTAGAACCGTCGCCCGCTTGTAATTGCTGAAGTCGTGTCCCGTGCGTAACTGCAGAATGGACATGATGTCGCGCAGCGCACGTTCACGATGGTCGTCCACGACCAAGGGGGCGGCGCCAGCGATACCGTGGTCAAGGTTGACCGCGGCCGGAAGTTGAATTGCAGCGGCGTTGCGAGACAGGTCGATCAGCTTCTGCGGCATCTCGACGACAGGCAGGATGATGTCGACCATTCCTGTGGCGATCGCACTGAGAGGCATGCTGTCATATTCGGCATCCTCGGGCGTCTGCACAAAGGTCATCCCGCCTTTTTCCTTGATGCGTGCAATGCCGACGGCTCCGTCCGAACCGGCGCCGGAGAGAATTATGCCGACGGCACGCTCCCTATGTACTTCAGCCAGCGTGCGCAGGAAAATATCGATTGCCGTGTGCCGGCCACGCGACCGGGCGGCAGCAAGCACCTGAAGGCGCCCGTCATGCATGACCATGTCTTTGGTCGGCGGAATGACATAGACATGGTTGGCTTCAATCGGTAGCGTTTCCGTCACCTGCAATACCGGCATCCTGGTTTTCGTCTGCAGGATTTCGGCCATATTGCTTTCGTGTTCCGGCGACAGGTGCAGCACGATGACATAGGCCATGCCATTGTCAGCTGGAACTGCTTCAAGAAAACGAAGCAGGGCCGTGATGCCGCCTGCGGATGCGCCAATGCCGACTACAAAGAAAGGCAGGTTGCTCGGGACAAAACCTGGCTCAGGAGGTGGGAACGCCAGCACCTTATGTTCGTTATCATCCATGGCACCAGAGGATCGCGTGATAGGAAAAGGGAAAATCCACCACTTTATGCCTATTCCGACTTGGCGTTTGTCAATTTGTTCACTAAGAATTTTTATGTTCGTCGTGGCCACGCGTTCGGGTTCGATGCGTTACCGCTCGATTACCTACGAATATATGATTTCCCCGCGTTAACGGACGCGCACGTCTCCTGACGCTTCTCGTCGAGCGCTGGAGCGACTACATTTAACTAGCCGGTCTGCCAACTGGAGACGGCCTACCAGGCAATACGCAATGTGTTCAATCTTTTGAAAAAGAAACTAGTTCGGCAATCAATGATTTTTCACCATCGAAGTGAAAACCTTTACATCCTTTGGGGTCTTAGTAGGGTTGATCGGACGTCGCCCGGCTCGGGCGGTTGAGGTACCCGGCGGCGCGCCAGGCACATCGCATATCACTCGAAGGAGAAAAACATGCAGATGGTTTCCGAAGTAATGACTCGCGACGTCAGGTTCGTGTCGCCGCAGGAGAGTTTGCAGCACGCTGCGCAAATGATGGACGAGTTGAATGTCGGCGCACTCCCGGTATGTGACGGAGAGCACCTGGTAGGGGTGGTCACTGACCGGGACATCACGGTACGAGGTGCCTCCATGGGAAAGACGCCTCAGGATGCGCATGTCAAAGACGTGATGAGCGGCGAGGTGCGCTGGTGTTTCGAGGACCAGCCGGTGGATGAGGTAATGATCCAAATGGCGGACAGCCAGATTCGCCGCGTCCCGGTGGTATCTCACGATGAGGCGCACAGGCTGGTAGGCATTGTGGTGCTCGGCGACCTCGCCAGCAAGACGGCCGATGCCGGACAGAAGCAGCATGTGGAACAGGTGATGGAAATGGTGTCGACCCCTTCGGAACCTGACCGGTCGGAGCAGCGCCCCGGCCCTGCCGGTGCCGCATCGAACCGTGACGATGCTGCGCCGGAAGATCGCTCCATACGCGACATCAACACAGGCTCCGCAGGAATGCATTCGAGCGGCCCCGAACTCGCCGCCAATGCATCCACTCCAGGCACGTCGGCCGGACCGGGGAGCACGCAAAACATCGGCCAGGCTGCTGGCGTGACCTTGGGTGCTGCGGCATCCGGTGCAGGCGACGCGGCAGGCTCAGGAGGAATCGGCCTTGCAGGTGGGACGAGTGCGCCGGCCCGGAACATAACCGACGCCGCAGGCGGCCCGAGTACGCCGGCCGGTGGCACGACGGCAAGTACAGGAGCGGCAGGCTCCGAGCGCGCAACCGGCAGTACCAATGCGACCATTGGTCCGCGCACTGGGGCCGGGAAGGACGCGACCTAGGCACCAATGCCTCCGTTACAAATGCTGCGCGAGGCGTTGTTGACACGCACGGCGACACTAGAAAGTAGTGGCCATCGCGGCGCATTCCAAGGCAGCAGTAACCTACCCACGTCTGCAGCCTCCTGTGAGGCGCGGTGAAGATATATGCGCGCTTTGTGGAGGACTCGCGGCTCGCGCGACGCTCGTGAAGGAGGGCGGTCGCGCCCGCTAGGATGGATCACTTAGAAGTGCCGCTGGCTGTTTCCCGCCCGCTTTGCGTCTCGGCCGGGTTGCGCTTGATCTTCGTCTGGAAGCTGAGCAATTGGTCCGAGACCTCCCGCTGATAGTTTGCAGAGTTGAGATCTGGCCAGGTATTGTTGTCGAAGCCGCGCGCCGTCTCTATGCCGGGGCGGTCGACGTTGAGCATGATCGGTACGCCGGGCCGGTTTGGAACATGAAACGCGTTCAGCGGCAGGGCGACCAGTTTGCTTTTGGGGCTCCATGACTCGTCGACCCCCAAGACGGCGTAAGTTCGCCCAGTGCCGAAATTGACAACGAGGTCCTCAATCTTGCCCGCATTATGCTGGCCATGGTCATTCACTTTCGACCCGATCAGGTCATTGGCACTAACGAGCCGCGCCTCTTTCGGCAGCTGCTGTCCTCCTTCGATCTTGTAAAAGCGATCCACATCCCTGTAAAAATTGTTGCTGCTCATGCCGGGCCGCCGCTGGGAATCAAAGCCCGGCGCCTTTTTCAGCGCATCCTTATCCACGTTCAAAACAAGATCATTGCCGGCGCTCTGGAAACTACCGACCGGAAAAACGAATTTTTTGTCACCGACCCCCATGATGCCGCCGAACGAGACTAGTGCGTAATACACCCGTTCGCCGTTCATATCGATGATCAAGTCGTCGACCTTACCCAGGTTCTCGCCCTGCTGGTTCCTGACATCCTTGCCGATGACCTGCCTCGCCCGCATTTCGCCGGATATGGGTTGGGAGGCGGCCCTGGTTGCGGCGGGTTGCGTCATGCCGGTCTGTGCATGCGACGTAATCGTCGTGCCGAGTGCCAGGGCGGACGCGAATAATGTCGCGGCAAGTTGTTTT
>JBBWZW010000555.1:0-4439 GCA_039649305.1 Burkholderiales bacterium | reverse complement strand
ACCTCCGCTCAATGCTGTGCTCGAAGCGAAAGGTAGGAGGCCATCATTGCCGCAAGTACCCGTAATTTCATCATCGATCTAACTCCGTGGTTGAATTGTCTGCGTTAAACGTGGCACCCGCCGTCCTGCTACTTCGCCGATCATCGACCCAGAGTTACTGGGGATCGTAACGTTTTAGCCACCTCCATCTCGCGAACCTGCATTCGTTGCGCGACTTTGACAAACCGTAGCGACCTCCTCCGTCCATCGTGAGCTAAAGACGCTCTCCCGAAGATACGAACCGACAGGGCTTGGTAGAGGTCGGACGGCAGAAACCAGCCCGCCGTCATTGCCCACAAGACTGTTCTGCGATGCGGTCGTTAAGTAACTGAATTTCTAAATCGAGCTTTTCGAGACCGCGTTGACGCCCCACGCCGTCCTGGCAGGTTGCCGCAGCTTGGCGGGCTGTCACTGCCTCGACGAATTGTTTGAAGTAGGAGCGGCAATTCTCGCCGTTAGCCGCATGGTCCATACTGTTCTGCGACGCGCGCGCGAGTTCAAGGCGAGACGTGACGGTTATAGACGCTTGATCACACTGCGACGCGCCGCGCGTAGCCGTCGCAGGAAGCAACATGAGAGAAGGCACGACCAATATTGCTATGCGCATCTGTCGCATACACCTCTTGACGACGATGCTCTGCGCGCAGACACGCTACCTTCTTGATGAGCGCGCATTATCCGAGAGAGTTCCAATAGCATCGTTTGCGCGGAGCACATTCGCTATCGGTTAGGGTGCCCGCCTGGATGGTTTCGCCCGTCATTGACCTTCAGCGCCGAACCATTGAGATTGACACCTGCCGGATGTCGCCTTGGGAAACAATGGAGACCGCTTGGTGTTGGCCCGCCGTCGTCACGCTGATATTTGCCGAAAACCCAGCGCCCTCGACGGATGCCGTTATACGGCCCCCGCCCACCCGACCTTCCAGGCTGCCGTTAATTCCGCGGCTCGACTCGCTCCACGTTCCGGAGATCCGGCCGCCCTGGCTAACAAGGTCACTGCTGAGATCGAATTTATAGCTATCACTCGCGCATCGCAGGCTTTGTTGCAGTCCCGTCCCTGAACCATCAACCCGGTAGGTCGCGCGGCACCGCAGCCGTTCGGTCGACCCGTCCGAGAGCGCGATACTGCCTGAGCCTGTCCAGGCACCGGCGAGCGAGGACAATTCTGCAGATTGTGCCGAAGAAGCTACGCACACCAATCCCGAACTGAAAATCGAGATCGCTGCTACGATGCGGGGGACAAGCTCGAACTTGGCGTACATTGAAAGACTCCTGAGTGCGGGGACTTTATCTTCTTCAAAGGCACACCATGCCGGTCGACCTCAATAGTGCGAGCGCTGTAGCCACCTGGTATAGAAGCGGCTGGAAAATGTGGTGATTTCGCCGATCAATCAGAACGATCTCCGCTTCGCACTTTTTAAGTGCTCGAGCCGCAGCCATTCCTGCAAATCCGGCACCAATGATCGGGACGCGCTTCAGCTTGCCTTGGGGCGCGTCTGCGACAGGCATTTTCTTTTGTTCTCGAGTAATCTCCAGCACTTCGTTCATGAATAGCCTCGGTTACGCGGAACACAATCACCGCCGGTTACGATGACCGCAGGGATGGTCTCACCCGTCTTAGCTGGCTTGGGCGGCTCTGTTGGGCACCAAAGATGCTGCCTCAGAGTTGGCGCGTAGCTCAAGAAGCCCCAACAAGACCTCATCGCGCTGTGCCGCCAACTCGTCGATCGAGCGGGATCCCACTTCCGCGTGGAGACCATCGATGAGCGTTTGTTGGAGTTCAGGCGTCAGCACCGGCGACCCGAGTACCTTCCACCATGCAGTCATGGGACCCGTAAACTGAGCGAAAAAGTGGTCGATGCCACCCTCGCCCCCGCCGAGGTGATTGAGAAGGACTTGCCCCATAATGCCCCATCGCAGTCCAGGTCCCCAGCACAACGCCGTGTCGACATCGGCGACACTGACGACCCCTTCTGCAACGAGATGATAAACCTCCCGCCCCAAGGCTGCCTGCAGCCGGTTGGCGACATGCCCAGGTACTTCCTTGTGAAGGCGAACTGCCCGCTTCCCGATCGACGTATAGAATTCAAAGGCGCGCTGAATCGTCTCCTCTGAAGTCTTGGCTCCGCCGACGATCTCGACGAGCGGGACTAAGTGAGGTGGATTGAAAGGATGCCCGATGACACATCGCTCCGGGTGAGAGGGGCAATCGGATTGAATCGCGCTCATGGTAAGGCCGGACGAACTGGACGCGATGATCACGTCCGCCGACAGCAAATCATCGAGTTGCCGATAGAGCTTTCTCTTGAAATCAATGCGCTCGGGACCATTTTCCTGGACAAAATCCGCATTCTTCACGGCGGTCGCCAAATCGGCCGCAAACTTCAGATTTGATTGTGATGCACCAGGCGCGAGGCCCAATCTCTTGAGCGCCGGCCAAGCCGCCTCGACGAAATGTCTCAGCGACGCATCCGCATCCGGTGCAACATCCGTCGCTACGACTTCCAAGCCTTTCGCCAGAAAAAGCGCTGCCCAGCTCGCGCCAACCACACCGGTGCCGATAATTGCTACTGTATTGATCGATTTTGCCATTGACTTCGTCCTCTCTGATTGGTTCGAGCTTCAGATTTCGGCGTACGCAACACCGGTGAGGTTGCCTTGTGTCTGAAGGAAAGGCCGCTTGTCCGATCCGTCTAGATTCGCGGAATAGATGGAGCCGGCAAGATCGGTCACGAACATCCGGTTGCCCGGGACATCCAGCGCGATTCCGATCCCTTCCATGAGATGATTGAGCACGATTTTTGACGAGCGAAGGTCCTCCGGCGCCCCGTCTATCGGCGCGCGATTGACGGTGTTTCCGCGCGGAGGATCACCGCGGTCGGTCCAGTACAGCATGCGATTCTCAAGATCGAGCTCAAGATCGATCGGCTCCGGAAGGCAATCAAAGATGACTTTGACGTCAGTGCGATTGGCGGCCGTCTGCCCCTTGGGGATTTCGATGCTGGCGCGAAAGATACGGCCCAGTTCTGCATTGTCTGGCCCCTTCTGCGTCCAATACATGTGCGCGCGCTTGGGATCGATGGTAATTCCAACGCACCATCTGGTCTGGTCGCAGCGGTCGACCTCACCCTGGCCCGTTTGCAGCAAAATCTCGGCTTGCGAGCCATCAAGACTGGATCGCATGACGCGCATGCCTTCGCGATCTGACCAATAGAGCTTGCCGTTGGCCTTATCCAGATGAATTTGTTTCGGCGTATAGGTCACGCCTTTCGGGATGATGGTTTTGCGATTGGCGCCGTCGAGATCAGAGCGCTCGATGTAACCATCGTCCAGGTTCGGCACGCCCATATTGGTCCAGTAGATATGGCCGGCCTCGGCGTCCACAACGACACCGTCCGGGTGGGGACAGTCCGTCAGGATGACCCTTTTGCCGGAACCGTCCGGATTCATCGCCAGCACGCGGTTGCCGCTGAGATCGAGAACGAACAGCTGGCCGACGCGGTCCGACGGACGGAGCAATTTGGATGTTTTCGGTTTAACCCGGTTCGGCGTTGTCATCTGGTTCTCTCCGATTTGAATGGTGTCTAGACTTGCTGATTAGTTCTAGGCCGCAGTCTTTTGCGCTTTGGGCTTCGCCACCGCGCCGCTCGCATTGAGACCGTCGATTTCGGCCGGATTGAATCCGAGGTCCTTCAGAATCTCATCGTTGTGCTCTCCGATCTCCGGACCGCGCCTGGCGGGCACTTTCTGGACGCCATGAATTTGCATGGGGCTAGAAACCGTCGAGGTCAGCTTCCCGCCGGCGCCTTCGAGTGGCACAACGATTTCATTCTCGACCAATTGCGGATCGTTGATGACTTCCGCCGGCTCCAGAATGGCGCCAAACGTAATGTGGGCCTTGTCGAAAACCTCCCGCCAGTATGACAAGGGCTGCTTGGCAAAAATGTCGTCGAGAATTTGCCTGAGCTGCGCTCCGTTTTCGGATTGCTTTCTCGGATCGCTGAAACGCGGATCCGTCAGGAAGTCCGGCCGGCCGATGCTGGTGGCGAGCGCAGGAACCTTGCCAGGCGTGACGACCAGCAGGAACCATCTGCCCTCAGCGCTCTTGTAAGGATTCATGAACGGGTTTACCGGGCTCAGCCGATCGTGCAGCGGGTAGAACGTTCCGCCAGCGAGAGCGGCCGCAACATGGACCCCTGCTGACCAGACGCCCTCGGCGAGAAGAGACGTGGTTACGTACGAACCCTTCGCTGTCCGCTCACGGCGGTACAAGCCCATCACAATTGCGGAGAACAAACCCACCGCCGTCGCATGATCGCCGCTGCCCGCCACCGGCCAGGTTGGCGGTGTGCCTGCGTCATGCGTCTGCGAGAGCAGGCCACTCCGCGACCAGTAGGCCG
>JBBWZW010000547.1:0-5177 GCA_039649305.1 Burkholderiales bacterium | reverse complement strand
CGCCCAACGCGGCGAGCAGCTTGAAATCTCCGTAGCCCATGCCTTCTTTGCCGGTGGCGAGCTTGAATAGCCAATATACACTCCACAGGCTCAGGTAACCGGCCGCAGCGCCGATCACTGCATCCTCGAGCGGAACAAAGGTGCCGTTCAGGTTGAGCAGCAAGCCGCACCATAGCAGCGGCAGGGTCAGGTCGTCGGGCAGTAGCTGGGTATCGGCGTCGATCAGCGTCATCGAAATCAGCATCCAAGCAAATACCAGCGTCGCCAGCCCCGCCAGACCGGTGCCGAAGCGCCATATCAGCAGCGCCGACACGATCGCGGTCAGCAGCTCGATGATCGGGTAGCGGACCGAGATGGGAGCCTTGCACCGGCTGCATTTGCCGCGCAGGAAGAGCCAGCTGACCACCGGAATATTTTCCAGCGCCGTAATCTGATGGCCGCAGTGCGGGCAGGCCGACCGCGGAACCATCAGGTTATAACGGTCCGTATGTGGCAGCGGTTTGCCGCTTTCGTGTGCAACGTAATTGTCGGATTCCCGCTGCATCATCTTCGGCAGGCGATGAATCACCACATTCAGGAAGCTGCCGATCATCAGGCCGATAATTCCGGCCATCACTGCCAGATAGGTGTTGCCAGGAGCTGCGAACAAAAGCGATTCAGGCATCAAACAACAGCTCCCAGCTTGAAGATCGGCAGGTACATTGCGATCACCAGGCCGCCAATCAGCACGCCCAGGATCACCATGATCATCGGTTCCATCAGGCTGGACAACGACTCGACCGCCTCATCGACTTCCTGCTCGTAAAAGTCGGCGACCTTGCCGAGCATCTGGTCCAGCGCGCCGGATTCTTCACCTATGGATACCATCTGCGTCACCATGTTCGGGAACACATCGGAGTTTTGCATGGCGACGGTCAGGCTTGTGCCGGTGCTGACTTCTGTCTGAATCTTTTTCGTCGCGTCCACGTACACCGCATTGCCCGATGCGCCGCCGACTGAATCGAGCGACTCTACCAGCGGAACGCCGGCCGCGAACATCGTGGCCAGCGTGCGGGTCCAGCGGGCAATCGTGGCCTTCCGTATCACGTTGCCGAAGACAGGTGCCTGCAGCAAGGTTTTGTCCATGAAGCGCTGTACTTTGGGAGAACGCTTCCAGGATTGGAAGAACAGATAAAGTGCGGCAAACAGGCCGCCAAATATGATGTACCAGTTGGCTACGAAGAAGTCGGAAATCGCCATCACGAACAGCGTTGGCGCCGGCAAGTCGGCACCGAAACTCTTGAACACGTCCTTGAAAGCCGGCACCACCCAGATCATGATCACCGAAGTGACGACGAACGCAACCACCAAAATGGAAATCGGATAAAACAGCGCGGATTTGATCTTGCCCTTGATCGCGAGGGTTTTCTCTTTGTAAATCGCCAGGCGCGTAAGCAGGTCTTCCAGGATACCCGCTTGCTCACCCGCTGCCACCAGGTTACAGAACAGCGCATCGAAATACAGCGGGAATTTACGGAACGCCTGATTCAGGCTGCTGCCGGTCTCGACATCGGCACGGATATCCTGCAGAAGTTTCGAAACCGACGGGTTGGAGTGGCCCTTGGAGACGATATCGAACGACTGCAACAGCGGCACGCCGGCTTTCATCATCGTCGCCAGCTGGCGGGTGAACAGGGTGATATCTTTCTCGGTAATCTTTTTACCGGAGCGGAAGGTCTTTTTCTTGACCTTCGTGACGAGAACGCCTTGCCGGCGCAGCGTCGCATTGACGGTAGCTTCACCGTTCGCGCGAAGCTCGCCCTTGACGGTTTTCCCGGTCTTGTCCTTGCCTTCCCATGCGAAGATCGCTTCCCTGACTGCGCCCGCGCTTGAGGCTTTTCGACTTGCAGTTGCCATGCTTCCCCTCTTTCTTTATACGTTGGTGCAGCCGAGGACTTCTTCGAGACTGGTCATGCCCTGCTTGACCTTTACCAGCCCTGCCTCGCGCAGTGTTTTCACTCCGTCAAGCCGTGCCTGCTCCTCAATCTCGAGTGCGGTTCCATGCGCAAGAATGATGCGCTCGATGTCTTCCGAAATAGGCATGATCTGGTAGATGCCGACCCGGCCTTTATAACCGCTGCCGTTGCAACGCTCGCATCCCACCGGCTTGTATGGCAGCCAGGTTCCATCCAGCTCTTCTTCCTTGTATCCGGCTTCGATCATCGCTTCATCCGGAATGACGGTGGTCTGTTTGCATGAGCACAGGCGCCGTGCCAGGCGCTGCGCTGTGATCATGATCACGGATGACGCGATGTTGAAAGGCGCGACGCCCATGTTCATCAGGCGGGTCAGCGTGGACGGCGCGTCGTTTGTGTGCAGGGTCGAAAACACCATGTGTCCGGTTTGCGCCGCCTTGATTGCGATGTCGGCGGTCTCCAGGTCGCGGATCTCACCGACCATGATGATGTCAGGATCCTGGCGCAGGAATGCCTTTAACGCTACGGCGAACGTCAGGCCGGCGCGGTCGTTCACATTCACCTGATTGACGCCGGGAAGGTTGATCTCCGCCGGGTCTTCGGCGGTCGCGATGTTAATGCCGGGTTTGTTGAGGATGTTCAGGCAGCTGTACAGGGACACCGTTTTGCCCGAGCCGGTCGGGCCTGTGACCAGCACCATGCCGTAGGGGCGATGTATCGCTCCAAGCAACGCTTCCCTTTGCTCCGGCTCGTATCCGAGCGAATCGATCCCCATCTGCGCCTGCGTCGCGTCCAGGATACGCATGACGATCTTTTCGCCAAACAGCGTAGGCAGGGTACTGACGCGGAAGTCGATCGCGCGGTTCTTCGACATGACGAGCTTCATCCGCCCATCCTGGGGGACACGCTTCTCGGAGATGTCCAGCTTGGAAATAACCTTGATCCGCGAAGCCAGTTTTTCCTTGATCGCAAGCGGCGGCTGCGCGATCTCGCGCAAGATGCCGTCAACACGGAAGCGGATCCGGTAAAACTTTTCAAAGGGCTCGAAGTGCAAATCCGAGGCGCCCATATTGATGCCGTCTATCAGGATTTTTTGCAGGAATTTGACGACCGGCGCATCGTCGATGTCCGTGGTCGCTGCGTCGACCGGCGCAGTCATGTCTTCCTGGCTGAAGTCGATGTCCAGGTCGTCGCCGATCAGGTCATCGAGGTTCTGCTCCGCACTCTGGCTGAGCTTGTCGATCAGTTGTACCAGGGTTGTATGTTCGACGATGACTGGTTCCACTGTCAGCTCAGTCTGGAATTTGATCTGATCCAGCGTCTGCGTGTTAGTGGGATCCGAAATCGCCACCGCGACTTTATTGCCTCGCTTCGCAAGGGCGACGACCCGCCGTTTCTGCATCAACTTGGGGTCGATGACATTGTCCGGCAGGTAGCTTAGATTGAATGACGAGAAGTCCAGCATCGGATAGCCGAAAGTCTCGGAACAAAATATGGCGAGCGTACGTGCATCGATAGTCTTGCTCTCGAGCAGTACGTCGATGAACTGAATCTTGTCAGTGGTCGCTTGCTTGTTAAGCGTTTCGGCTTGTTGCGGGGAAAGACGGCCGGCCTGAACCAGGGCACGTGCAAGGCCTGAGATCATCGAGTTAGGAACTGCATTGGGGAGAACTGCCGCCATGGGTTGAGCCGAAAATTACAAAGAAAGCATCTAAGTTGCATTAGATAATGCCTCTAGGCATCTGATTTGTAAAGATATTGTGTCAGTTTGACACTGCTTTACCGTTGCATTGATGGGAGGAAAACGACACTTTGCTCAATCGCGGTTGCGACTTCAATATTTGCATGCGATTCAACCTTGTTTGCAATATTGAATGAATGCTACTTTCGTTGGCCACTGTGGGTGTCGCCCGGTACTTCTCTTTGTAGGACCGTAAATGGAAAAGCCGGGAAGCGGAGAGCGAAAAAAAACCGCCTGAACGGTGCGAACCATTCAGGCGGTTTTTTTCAGGAATCTGGTCGGGGTGAGAGGATTCGAACCTCCGGCCTCTACGTCCCGAACGTAGCGCTCTACCAGGCTAAGCTACACCCCGATTGCCGTGTCGCTATACTCAGTGAGAGGCCCCCACTCAGTGATTACGATCGACCGCGAAAGCGCATAATTGTAGCAAAGAATCCTTAAATTCGCTATCGGGCAGGTCGATAATTGACTGCGCAGCCCGTTGCGCGGCTTTATCGGCTTCGCTCCTGGTGTAGTCGAGGGCGCCCGAACTGGTGATCGCTTGCAAAATTTCGTCGAAGTGGGTTTCATCGCCGTTCTCGATGCAGGCGCGCACCAACTCACGCTGCGCGGGTTCGCCATGCTCCATCAGATAGATGAGGGGCAGCGTCGGCTTTCCCTCGCGCAGGTCGTCCCCCACGTTCTTGCCGATATCCGCCGCCTTGCCCGAGTAATCCAGCGCATCATCGATCAACTGAAATGCGGTGCCAAGCGAGCGGCCGTATTCGGCGGCGGCCTCGATGGCGCTTTCCGGCGCGCCCGCAACCAGCGCGCCCAGTTGGGCCGCGGCTTCAAACAGTTTGGCGGTCTTGGAGCGTATAACCTGCAAATACCGCTCCTGCGTGACATTCGGGTCATGCATGTTGAGGAGTTGCAGTACTTCGCCTTCGGCGATTACGTTGGTTGCATCGGCCAGGATCTGCATGACGCGGATGTCGCCGACCCCGACCATCATCTGGAATGCGCGTGAGTACACGAAATCGCCGACCAGCACCGAGGCGGCATTGCCGAACAGCGCATTGGCGGTCTGGCGGCCCCGACGCAGCGACGATTCATCGACCACGTCGTCGTGCAGCAGCGTCGCGGTGTGAATGAACTCGACCACCGCCGCAAGCTCGTGATGGTGCGTCCCCCGATAGCCGAACTCGTGGGCCACCAACAACACCAATACCGGCCGTATGCGTTTGCCGCCGGCACTGATGATGTATTCCGCAATCTGGTTCACCAGGGGGACATCGGAATGGAGTTGGCGGCGAATCACCGCATTCACAGCTTCCATGTCGGTAGCGATCGACTCGGTAACTGTATTTCGGGTGGCGAATTGGGGGGTGGCTGCCAACATAAAGACCTGCAAAAATTCTCAATTGTGAGAATTATACGACGACAAGCAGTTTTGGCTGCGGCCGCTGCCGGCGGGTCGAAAGTTGACTAACGTGAGGCCG
>JBBWZW010000499.1:0-14343 GCA_039649305.1 Burkholderiales bacterium | reverse complement strand
CGCCATAAGCGCCACACCGGCGACCACACGCAGTGTCTTGATTTTCATGTGCTCTCTCCTCGAATAATAGTTAGTTATTTAGTTAGTTAGTTAGTACAAAAACAAGGGAACAGCTTAAAACGACGCTGGCTTACAGGCCGACCGCTCGATGCTTAGTGCGTAAGGCATTATTCGCGACGGCAAGCTGTCGGAACAACTGTGGAAAGCCACAATGCAGCCCCGATGGCGTCTGACGCAATGACAAAAATCAAGGAACCGTCTTTTGCCTATAGCATTGCATTTCCCAGACCGGCGGCAATTATTGGTTCTGGGAATCCGTCTGACAATTGTGGAAAGCCGCAAACGGCTCGCCGCAAAAAGATACCCCCGGCGAGCGCCAGGGGCATTTCTACTGATATGCCAAATATCGCCTTAGGTAAGACTGCGCTTCGCCGCTCAAACTCCGTCGAACTTGATGCCCTGCTTTTTCACCAGGCTTTTCATCTTCTCGAGCTCGACCTTGATTTCCTGCGCATGCTCGGCCGGTGTATTCCCTACGGGTTCGGCACCGCTCTGCTTCAAGCGGTCTCTGACCTCAGGCATGTTCAGCACTTTTACGGTGGCAGCATTGATTTTCTTGATGATTTCCTCCGGCATTTTGGCTGGAGCAACCAGGCCATACCACGCTGGATCATTCACCTGCTTCAGCCCGAGTTCGGCAAACGTGGGAACGTTCGGCATCGATTCCACACGCTTGGGCCATGCCACCGCGACCGGACGCAGCTTGCCGGACTGGATATGCGACATCGAAGACGGCAGGTTATCGAACATCATTTCGACCTGCCCGCCCAATACATCATTCAACGCCGGGCCCGAGCCGCGGTAAGGAATATGCGTAATGAAGGTGCCGGTAGATACTTTGAACTGCTCGCCCATCATGTGCAGGATGCTGCACGTGCCTGACGTCGCATAGCTGAACTTGCCGGGATTCTTCTTTACGTGTTCCAGGAACTGCTTGAAATCCTGCGGTGGAAATTTCGGATTCAGCGTCAGCACGTTGGGGGTGCGTGCCAGGTTGGTGATGGGCGCGAAATCCGCAATCGGGTCATAGCCTAGCTTGGGGTTGCAGGCGGTGTTGACCGCATGGGTCGAAACGGTCGACATGCCGATGGTGTAGCCGTCCGGGTCGGCCTTGGCGATTGCATTTGCGCCGATGCTGCCGCCGCCACCCCCGCGGTTTTCCACCACCACGGTCTGCCCGAGTTCTTTGCCGAGCTTGTCGGCAACGATACGGCCAACGATGTCGGTCGTGCCCCCGGGCGGAAATGGAATGATCAGCTTGATCGGTTTGGTTGGGTAATTCTGCGCCTGGGCCGAGGCTGCAACGGTAAAGCCGGCGGCAAGCGCCAGCACGAGTTTATGCAATTTCATGGTGTCTCCGTCTCCTTGCTACTACGTAATTTTTGGTAATTTACGGTCGGACGACTCGCAATCCCGTTATTTTCCGGCGGCTTGCTTCGACGCCGCCGCTTCTCGCGCCGCTTCTCGCGCCGCTTCTCGATTAACGGCAACGATCAGGTCCCGGCCGATTCGTGTCTCCATCTGTTTCTGCACCGGCATGAGGGCGTTGCGCCATTCGTCCTTCTCGCGTTCGGACAAATGGTAGACGCTGGTCTTGCCGCTATGCTTGATTTTCTCCAAGGCCGCGTCATTCTCCTGTTGCGCGATGGCATTGGCATAAACCGTTGCTTCTTTCATCGCGCCCTCGAGTTCGCTGCGGATATTTCCGGGCAAGCCATCCCAGAATTTCTTGTTCACAATGACTGCATAGCCGAGGTAGCCATGGTTGGTGACCGCCAGATGGCGTTGTACTTCATGCATGTTCTGCGTATAGAAATTCGACGGCGGGTTCTCCGTGCCCTGCACCGCGCCGCTCTTGAGCGCTTGGTAAACCTCACTGAACGGCAAAGCATGCGGAGTTGCGCCGAGTGCGCGCATCTGCACATCCAGTACCTTCGACGGCTGTATCCGCATTCTCTGGCCCTTCAAGTCGGACGGCGACGCAATCGGCTTGTTTGACGACATGACCTTGAAGCCGTTATCCCAGTAAGCCAGTCCGGTAATGCCCTTGGTTTCCAGGTTCTTCAGCAACCCCTTGCCGATCCAGCCCTCGGTCACGCGATACAACGCTTCCTTATTCGGAAAAATATAGGGCAAGTCGAATACTTCGAACTCGCGCACGCCGAGCTGGCCGAACTTGGCCAGGGATGGCGCCAGCATCTGCACCACGCCCAGCTGCAAAGCTTCCATTTCATCCTTGTCGCTGTATAGCTGGCTGTTCGGGTACACCTCGACCCTGACACGCCCCTTGGTGGCTTTCTCCGCCAGTTCCTTGAAACGCTCTGCGGCCTTGCCTTTGGGAGTGTCATTGGCAACGACGTGGCTGAACTTGATGACGACAGGCGCCTCGGCGTGCGCATAGCTTGCCGCGAACGCCGCGAACGCGAGAAGCAGCGCGTTGATTTTCATGGATATACGGGTGTGTAGTAAATGGAGTACTCTTTTTTTCAATTGTCGGCCCATTTTCATCAGCCTGCCCACCGCTCACAACTGTGGATAACCACAATGCGAGCGGAGCGCGTGGATGCGTTGCATAATCTCGCAGCAATCATCGAAGCGTCGCATGATTCGTTTCCATTTAATCAAGCCCGCTCTCTATCTTTATGCTTAATCTAAAACGCATCGCCCGATTCAGCTTTCCCAGCCGAAGACAGGCACTGCACTGGCTGCCGCCGGTACTGCTCGTCATGCTGTTCGTATTCACACTGTTGTGGTTGCCATGGCAAGCGCAGCAGATGGAAGCGACCGAACGACAGGAACAACTGATCGCCGACACGCTTTGGGTGGAGCAGACGATACGCTTCCAGGTCGGCCGCAATGAAGAAAACATACGCCTGATCGGCGCGGAGGTCGGCGCCGGACAGCTTTCCGGGAAACGACTGCAGGACCGGATGGCGGCGCTGGTACGGAACAATCGCGAATTCGCCAGGATCGCGTGGTTCGATGCTGACGACACGCTGGCGGAAACGACCGATGATATGCCGACCGAATTCGCGGATCTGCCGGCGCACTCGAAACTCGCCGCTGAACATGCGCGCCAAGCCCGGACACCGCAATACAGCCAGCCGGCGCCGCCGCAGGGAATGGCCGGCCCCATGCTGATGGACTATCACCTGCCCTTGTACAAGGGTGAGCGTTACCTCGGCAGCCTGGTCGCCAGTTACTCCCTCAGCAGCATCCTGGATGAGATGGTGCCGTGGTGGTTTGCCCAGGAAAACGAGATTGCACTGACGGACAGCGACGATACCCTCATCACCAAGCGCGCAGCCGGCGGCGCCGGGCGCAACGTCTACACCCATCAACGCGCATTGGATCTGCCGGGCGTCACGCTGACCTTGCGCAGCAATAGCGTCAAGACCGCACCGAGATTATTGCCGAACTTGCTGGTAGGCTCGGTCATTGCGCTTTCCATCGGGCTGCTGTGGAGCCTGTGGGCGCTGTGGCGCGACATCAATCGGCGGCTGGCCGCGGAAGGCGCTTTGCGTCAGCAGGTGGTGTTTCGCACGGCGATGGAAAACTCGCTCGTCACCGGCATGCGCGCACGCGACCTGGAAGGAAGGATCACCTATACCAATCCGGCATTCTGCCGTATGGTCGGCATGCCGATGGAAGAACTGGTCGGTCGCAAGCCGCCCATGCCCTACTGGGCGCCGGAAGCCATGGACGAATACCAGCAACGTTTTTCCCAGGTGCTGGCCGGGACGGTGACGCCGCAAGGCTACGAGACAGTTTTCCAGCGCAACGGCGAGCGTTTCCCGGTATTGATCTTCGAATCGCCACTTGTTGACGAGACCGGCAAACAGACGGGCTGGATGGGATCGATCCTCGACATCTCCGAAAGCAAGCGCATCGAAGAGCTGAACCGCCAGCAGCAGGAAAAGCTGCAACTCAGCGCACGCCTGTCCACCATGGGTGAGATCGCATCGACGCTGGCGCACGAGCTCAATCAGCCGTTGGCGGCGATTTCGAGCTACACCACCGGCGCGCTGAACCTCGTCGATGAAGCATCTGCCAAAGCACGCCAGGTCGACGTTGCCATGCTCAGGCCCGCGCTCGAGAAAGCCGGCGCACAGGCACAACGGGCCGGCCAGATCATCCGCAGCGTGCACGCGTTCGTGAAGAAACGCGAGCCGACGCGGGAAACAGTCAACGTGCCCGAACTGGTGGAAAGCGTGATGCCCCTGGTCGAGTTGCAGGCGCAGCGGTTCTTCGTCGCCATCCAGACCAGCATTGCGCCGAAGCTGCCGGCAGTACGTGCCGACCGCGTCCTGCTCGAGCAGGTCTTGCTCAACCTGACGCGCAATGGGATCGAAGCGATGCAGCGCGTCGCGCCTGAACGGCGCACCCTGCGCATCGTCGCCGAACGGGAACAGGAGTCGGGGTCGCAGCCGACAGTGAACGTCGTCATTTCCGTCATCGACCAGGGTCACGGCATTCCCCCTGAAGTGGTGGAACGTCTGTTCTCGCCCTTCTTCTCGACCAAAGCGGAAGGCATGGGCATAGGCCTGAACATCTGCCGCACCGCAGTCGAATTCCACGGCGGGACCATGACCCACTGCGACAATCCTGGCGGCGGCACCATTTTCAGATTCTCATTGCCCGCCCTCGCCGAAAACCCATCGGGCATGGATGTGGTCCCGCCGAAAGTCTCCCGGCGCAGTCATTTTTCGTTATGATGGGCCCGACCTCGAACCAAAAAGCGAATCCGACCGATTTGCCAAAGAAGCATGCTGCATATAGTTGATGATGAAGAAGTCATCCGTGATTCCCTCACCTGGCTCGCCAGGTCCCGCGGCATCGCCGCCACTGCCTATGAAAGCGGCGGCGCCTTTCTCGCCACCCTTGCAGACAACATCCGGTTCGATCCGAGCGGAGAATGCATACTGCTCGACGTGCGCATGCCCGATATCAGCGGCGTCGCGCTGTTCGATGTGCTGGCCGCGCGCGGCCTGACCAATCTGCTGCCGGTGATTTTCCTGACCGGCCACGGTGATGTGCCGATGGCGGTCGACACCTTAAAGCGCGGCGCATTCGATTTTTTCGAAAAGCCTTTCAACGACAACAAACTGATGGACCGGGTGCAGGAAGCACTGGCCGCATCGCTGGAGGCGGGCGAAACAGCCGCGATCCAGGCACGCCTGGGCGCACTGTCTGCGCGGGAGCGCGAAGTGCTCGACCTGATCCTCGACGGAAAAATGAATAAGGTGATCGCCGACCAGCTCGGCATCAGCATGCGTACCGTCGAAGTGCATCGCGCCCATATCTTCGACAAGATGAATGTAAAGACTGCGGTGGAGCTCGCCCGCTTGTTGAAGTAATTAGCCAAAAAAGCAGGGAATCCAAAACACCAGTACCATCTGGTCGTCCAAAATCCTGCTCGCCTTCATGCATATCGCCACCATCCTGCTCCCGGATTTCACTCTCATCCTGATCGGCTTCCTGTTGTCCCGATCCGCCAACTGGGGTCCGCAATTCTGGTCCGGGCTGGAGAAGCTGGTGTACTACGTGCTCTTTCCGTCATTGCTGTTCCATGCCACTGCGCGGACTTCGCTGGATTTCGCCAGCACGGGAAAACTGCTGCAGGTTGCATTGCTGGGCACGCTCTCCGGCATTGCCCTCGGCTGGCTGGCGAAGCCGCTGTTCCGTACCCAGCCGATGGTGTTCGAATCGAGCGTGCAAACCGCATTCCGATTCAATTCCTACATCGCACTGGCGATTGCATCCCGCCTCGGCGGCGAGCAGGGCACGTCATTGATGGCATTGATCATGGGCTTTGCGGTGCCGCTCTGTAACATGGCGGCGGTGCATGCGCTGGCCCGCAAGAACGGCCTGCTGAAGGAACTGGCCAAAAATCCGCTGCTGATCGCCACCGCGGGCGGCATTCTGTTCAATGTGCTGGGACTGCAGATACCGGAGATCGTTGCTGCGATCCTGTCACGTACAGCGAATGCGTCGATTGCGCTTGGACTGATGGCGGTGGGCGCGGGACTGCGCCTGACAGGCGTGCATCAGGCCAAGGGCATCGCCGTCTATCTACTCAGCGTCAAGCTGCTGGCGCTGCCGTTGATCACTTACGTAACGGGACGCTGGATCGGTTTGCCTCCCCTGCAGTTACAGATCGCAGTCATGTTCAGCGCACTGCCGACCGCTCCCAGCGCGTATGTACTGGCGACCCGCATGGGAGGCAACGGCCCGTTCGTGGCATTCCTGATATCGGCCGGCACCTTGCTGTCGGCGCTGACGCTGCCCTTATGGCTGGGGTTGGTGCGCTACTGAGCTTTTAGTAAATGAGTGAGAGAAAGCTCCGTCCCTCACTTGCCGTGCGCGTCCGCGCTTGCAAGCGCAGACCGTGCCGCGGGCGTTCAGCAGTAAATGGATGACAACCATGGTTGTCATCCATTTACTGAAACATCAATAGTGGCGTGACGGGCAATCGCCCATTCAACATGCTCGCGCACCATCGCGGATGGATGATCAAGGCGTGCTTCCAGCGCGCTGACGATTTGCGGGGATGAGGTGCCTGCGCGGGCGGCATTGCCGAGTCCGACCGCGATATTGCGCAGCCAGCGCTCATGACCGATACGCCGGATCGGGCTGCCCTCCATCCGGCGGTTGAACTCTTCCTCGCTCCAGCCGAACAGTTCGACCAGCGAGGCATTATCCAGCCCGTTGCGAACATCGAAATCATCAAGCACCGCGCGCTGCGCAAACTTGTTCCAGGGGCACACCAGCTGGCAATCGTCGCAACCGTAGACGCGGTTACCGATCAGCGGACGCAACTCCTCCGGAATACTGCCCTTCAGTTCGATCGTCAGGTAGGAAATACAGCGCCGCGCATCGAGCTTGTACGGCCCGAGGATTGCCTGGGTCGGACAGACATCGATACAGGCGCTGCACTGGCCGCAATGCCCGGTAACAGGAGGATCGACCGGCAAAGCCAGATCGGTAAACAGCTCGCCGAGAAAAAACATCGAGCCGCCTTCGCGGTTAAGCAGCAAGGTATGTTTGCCGCGCCAGCCGACCCCGGATTTATCAGCCAGGGCCACCTCCATCACCGGGGCGGAATCGGTGAATACCCGGTAGCCGAACTCACCGATCTCGCCGCGTATCCGGTCAGCCAGCTGCTGCAGCCTCGAGCGCAGTACCTTGTGATAATCGCGTCCACGCGCATAAATGGAAATGGCGGCGGCAGACGGATCGTTCATCCTCGATTCTTCACGCGCCCGCCACTCGCCGCCCGTGTCTTTCGGGAGATAATCCATGCGCGCCGTAATCACACGCAGTGTGCCCGGCACTAATTCGGCAGGTCGCGCGCGCTTCATTCCGTGCGCTGCCATATAATCCATCTCGCCGTGATGCCCCGCTTCAAGCCACGCATTCAGTCCGTCCTCTGCAGCCGACAAGTCGACATCGGAGATGCGGACCTCCGCAAATCCGAGTTCGCGCCCCCATGCTTTAATGGTCAGGGCGAGTGTGGACAAATTGTTATCGATTGTGGTCATTGAGACTGCTGGACGGCAAATGCGGGAAATTTGGATTAACGATGCAGCGGACAGCAGCACCATAAAGAAGCCATTTTACGAGATGCAGCATTTTAAAACCCACCTCCATGACGAAGCCGGCACTGCCGCGCTCGGTGCATCGCTTGCGCGAGCGCTTGCGCCGGGCATCGCAATTTATCTGCACGGCGACCTCGGCGCGGGAAAAACCGCCCTCACCCGTGCCCTGCTGCATGCAGCCGGACATGCTGGGCATGTAAAAAGTCCGACGTACACTCTTGCCGAACCATACACGGTAGCCCTCGGCGGCCGCCCGGTCGATGTGATCCATTTCGACTTGTACCGCATGGGCGATCCGCGTGAATTCCTCGAGGCGGGGTTCCGGGAGCATTTCAACCGGCACAGCGTATGCATCGTCGAGTGGCCGGAAAAGGCCAAGTCCGTGTTGCCCTCGCCCGACATCAATATTTACCTGAGCGTAGCGGGTGTAGGGCGTGATGTAGAATTGCAAGCGTTGTCTGACCAGGGTTCTCAATGTCTCGATCGACTGAAATTCGCACCAAATCTTTGACATCCAGACCCCGCCGCACGCTCCTGAAAGCCGGCGGCACACTGCTCCTGTCCGTATTTGCGCCGCTGCCTTCGCTGGCCGCGCAGATTCTTGCCGTGCGCGTCTGGCCCGCGGAAGAGTACACCCGGGTCACGCTGGAGAACGATACCAACCTTAGGGCGACCCACTTCACCATCAAGGATCCGGAGCGCCTGGTGGTGGACATCGAAGGGCTGGAACTCAATCCGACCCTGAAGGAACTGGTCGCCAAGATCCAGTCGAATGATCCGTACATCAAGCAGGTCCGGGTCGGCCAGAACCGGCCGAATGTGGTGCGCCTGGTGTTCGACCTGAAGGAAGAAATCAATCCGCAGGTGTTTACGCTCGCCCCGATCGGTGAATACCGGCATCGGCTGATTTTCGATTTATATCCTGTCAATCCGCCGGACCCGATTGCCGCGCTCATCCAGAAAGGCGAATGGTCGTCGCGCGATCTGCCTAAAGACTTGCAGCCCCCATTGGCCCAACTCCCGCCCGAATTCAAAGCTATTCCGTCCGAGCCGCCCAGCGCTGCACCGGAGTACAAGGCAGAAAAGGCGCCGAAGCTGACGCGCATGATTACGATCGCGCTCGATCCGGGCCATGGTGGCGAAGACCCGGGCGCAATCGGTCGTTCAGGCAGCCGGGAAAAAGATATCGTGCTGGCGATTGCCAAACGGCTCAAAGCCAAAATCGAACAGCAGCCCAATATGCGCGTCATGCTCACGCGCGACGGCGACTATTTCGTGCCGCTCCATATGCGTGTGCAAAAGGCACGAAAGGTGCAGGCAGACCTGTTCGTGTCGATCCACGCCGATGCCTGGGTCGAAGCGACCGCGCGCGGTTCATCCGTGTTCGTCCTGTCGGAAAAGGGCGCCAGCTCCACCGCCGCCCGCTGGCTGGCGAACAAGGAGAACTCAGCCGACCTGATAGGCGGGGTCAACATCAAGAGCCACGACCGGCAGCTTGCCCACGTCCTGCTCGATCTCTCCACCACCGCGCAAATCAACGACAGCCTGAAACTCGGCAAAGCAATACTCGGCGAAATCAGCGGCATCAATCGCCTGCACAAGGTCGGTGTCGAGCAAGCCGGCTTCGCGGTGCTGAAGGCGCCGGACATCCCCAGCATCCTGATCGAGACGGCGTTCATCTCCAATCCGGAAGAAGAAGCCAAGCTGAAAGATGACGGCTACCAGGACCGGATGGCGGACGCGGTGTTGAAGGGTATTAAAAAGTACTTCTCCAATAATCCCCCGCTGGTGAAGAACAAGATGACCTGAGCCGGGGCTTGAGCCAGTCTGGGGTGTAGATTGGGATGCCAATCCCAAACCAACTTCAACCGCGTTCAAGCTTCAGCGGCAGGTAAAGCGTCTCAGGGCCTCGCTTCACAAGAAGCGCTACCGTTCCACTCGCACTACGCGCCAGTTGCTGTTCAAAAGCAGGCATGGTGGTGACCGGAATATCGTTCACCGCAAGGATGACATCAGCTGGCTGAATCCCCGCACGTTGCGCCGGGCCGGCAGCTTTGCGCACCACCAAACCGTGGTCGATTTTCAGGCGCTCGCGCAATTGCGGCGTCAGTTCGCTCAGCACCAGGCCCGCACGATTGACCGGCATTTGTTGCGGTTCCTTCTGCGCGCTGACTTGTTCAGGCATCAATTCGCCGACAGTCACGTCCAGTGTCCGCGCCTCGCCTTTTCGCCATACTTCGACCTTGGCGACGGTACCGGGTTTGGTTTGGGCGACCAGGCGCGCAAGGTCCCCGGAGGTCTGCACCGGCTTGCCGATAAACGTCAGGATGACATCCCCGGGCATGATCCCCGCTTTGTCCGCCGGGCCGCCTTTCTCGACGTTGGAGACCAATGCGCCGATCGGTTCCTTCAATCCGAAAGAGGCGGCAAGATCGATCGTCAGCTCTTGCGCAGCCACACCGATCCGGCCGCGCGTCACTTTTCCGGTGGTTCGCAGTTGCTGGGCGACGTCCATCGCAATGTCGATCGGAATGGCAAATGACACGCCCATGAAGCCGCCCGTCCTGCTGTAAATCTGCGAGTTGATGCCGACGACTTCACCCCGCATATTAAATAGCGGCCCGCCCGAGTTGCCCGGATTGACGGCGACATCGGTTTGTATGAATGGCACATAGCTTTCGTCGGGCAGCGAGCGTCCTTTCGCGCTGACGATTCCGGCGGTCACGCTGTTTTCAAAACCGAATGGCGCGCCGATCGCCGCCACCCACTCACCAACTTCCAGTTTTTCCGCGTTACCGATCGGAACCACGGGCAAGCCGCGCGCGTCGATTTTCAACACCGCAACATCGGTGCGCAGGTCGGCACCGATCACTTTTGCCTTGTATTCACGCTTGTTGGTCAGTTTCACCGTCACCTCATCGCTCTCGGCAACAACGTGGGCGTTGGTCAGTACGAAACCATCGGCGCTGATAATGAACCCTGATCCGACGCCGCGCGCCTGGTATTCCTCCGGGCCCTGTGGCTGCATGAAGCGCCGGAAGAACTCAGCCAGCGGATCGTCTTCCGGCACCGGCAGGGCTTCAGCACTCTGCTTGACGGTATGCGATGCGGTGATGTTGACCACGGCGGGACCCTGCTGTTTTACCAGGGTCGTAAAACTCGGCAGCTGGACGGTCGGCGCAGCCGGCGCCTGTTGAGCGGTCGGCGTCACCTGCTGTTGTGTGGCTTGCGGCTTGTCCTCGGAAGAACAGGCGACCAGCAGGAGCAAGGAAACAATAGTAGTGACTATTGTATGGGCGTAGTGCCTGGGCATGTTTTCGGGCGTCAACCGGCCGGATGAATGAATTGAAATTTAGGCCGTGCGGACGCTCAAAAATTCCGTCGCCGTTTTCTTTTCTTGCGCGGGCAAGAAATCTGCGAAGTCCGGAACAAGAGTTCCCCGGAGTTATAATCTGCCCATGAATGCGCCTCACACCCCTGCCCGCCCCATACAAGCACTATCTGACCAGCTGATTTCACAGATCGCAGCAGGCGAGGTCGTCGATCGTCCGTCGGCTGTCGTCAAGGAATTGCTTGAAAACGCGCTCGACGCGGGATCAACCCAAATCACCGTGCGGCTCGAGCAGGGCGGCGTCAAGCGCATCGCCATCACCGACAACGGTCGGGGCATCGCACCCGAACAGTTGCCACTGGCGATGGCGCGGCATGCGACCTCAAAGATCGCTTCGCTGACCGACCTTGAAAACGTCGGCACCCTCGGCTTTCGCGGCGAGGCGCTCGCGTCGATCGCATCGGTGGCGCAGATGACGTTGACTTCGCGCACGGCTGACGCGCAGCACGCGTGGGAAATCAGCGGCTCGCAAACCGGCCAGGTAACGCCCTCCTCCGGCGCGCAAGGCACCACCGTCGATGTGCGTGAGCTGTACTTCAACACGCCCGCGCGCCGCAAGTTTTTGAAAACCGAGCAAACGGAATTCGGGCACTGCGCCGAGGTCGTGCGCCGCATTGCGCTGTCGCGGCCGGACGTTACGTTTTCGCTAACGCATAACGGCAAAACGATAGACCACTGGAATAGCAGCGAAGTCGACAAGCGCAGTGCGCATATTTTAGGCAACGAGTTTGCCAACGCACGGCTAATGCTGGATGAAGCCGCCGGCCCCTTGCGCCTGCACGGTTTCGTCGGATTGCCGACCGCTTCCAAAGCGCGCGCCGATGCGCAGTATTTTTACGTCAATGGCCGCTTCGTGCGCGACAAGCTGTTGACGCACGCGGTGCGTTCAGCTTACCAGGATGTGCTGCACGGCGACCGCTATCCCTCCTATGTGCTCGGGCTGGAGCTCGATCCGGCGCTGGTGGATGTGAACGTGCATCCGTCCAAAATTGAGGTGCGCTTTCGCGATAGCCGCGCCGTGCATCAGTTCGTATTCCATGCGGTGAACCGCGCACTGGCGCAGACTTCAGCCACCTCATTTGGCGCCACTCCTGCGCCAGTGGCGCCGAACCCTGGCGCAATGCCGTGGATGCGCGAACAGACCCAGGTATCGTTCGGCGCCCAGTTTTCCTCGGGTGGCGGCGTTGCGCAAACGACCGCCGACTACGGCGCACTGTTCGCGACATCGGGTTCCCCACCTTTCGAGGTGCGTGAAGCGACTGCGCCTTGGTCAGCACCCGCCCAGGCGCTTCCGCAGGATGACTTCCCGTTAGGTTTCGCAGTGGCGCAACTGCACGGCATTTACATCCTCGCGCAGAACGCCAAAGGTCTGGTGCTGGTCGACATGCATGCCGCACACGAACGCATCCTTTACGAACAGTTGAAGAATGCGCTGGACGCAGATGCAATGCAGGTACAGCCGCTGCTGATACCCGTGACCTTCCATGCCGATGCGGTGGAAGTCGGCACGGTCGAAGAAAACCAGGAAGCGTTGCGTGCACTCGGCTTCGAGATCACTGCCTTGTCGCCGACCACCCTGGCGGTACGTGCCATCCCCGCGCTGTTGAAGAACGCCGATGGCCAAACATTGGCGCGCGATGTGCTGCGCGATGTACGCGAATTCGGCGGTTCCCGCGTGCTGGTCGAACGTCGCAATGAAATGCTTGGCACGTTGGCATGCCATACGGCGGTACGCGCAAATCGCACACTGACCGTTCCCGAGATGAACGCGCTGCTGCGTCAGATGGAAGCCACCGAACGTGCCGATCAATGCAATCACGGCCGGCCGACATGGGTGCAGCTCGCCATATCCGATCTCGACAAGCTGTTCCTGCGCGGACAATAAACATAGCAACGCATGACGCCTGAAAAACCACTGGCCATTGCGATCATGGGGCCCACCGCATCGGGTAAAACCGCGGCTGCGCTCGAGATCGCAAAGCACATCCCATCCGAAATCATCTCTGTCGACTCCGCGCTGGTGTATCGCGGCATGGACATTGGCACCGCCAAGCCCTCCCCGGCAGAACGTGCGACCGTGCCGCATCACCTGATCGACATCATCGACCCCGCCGAATCGTATTCGGCTATGCAGTTCCGTCACGACGCGCTGCAACTGGTGGAGGAGATCACGGCACGCGGCAGGCTGCCATTGCTGGTCGGCGGCACGATGCTGTACTTCAAGGCACTGCGTGACGGCCTCGATGCGCTGCCACCAGCGAATGAAGAACTGCGCGCCCGGCTCGACCTGGTGGCAGCGAAGATTGGGATTCCCGCCATGCATGCACGCCTCGCGGCGCTCGATCCCGAGACTGCTGCCCGGCTAAAGCCCAACGACTCGCAACGGGTCCAGCGTGCTCTGGAAATCATCGAGCTCACCGGACAGCCGATGTCGCAACTGCTCGCGAAGGCGCCCAAGACCGATTTGCCGTTTGACATCCTGCCGCTCTCGCTTGAACCATCGGATCGTAGCGTACTGCATGCGCGCATCGCCTCACGCTTCGACGCGATGCTGGAAAGCGTATCGGGCGGACTGATTGACGAAGTCGAAGCGTTGCGCTCGCGTGGTGACCTGCATCTGGGTTTGCCCTCGATGCGATGCGTCGGATACCGGCAGACCTGGGAGTATCTTGACGGCGCGTATGACCACAATGCGCTGCGTGAAAAGGGAATCGCCGCAACGAGGCAACTGGCAAAACGACAACTGACCTGGCTACGATCGATGCCGGACCGTATCGTCATCGACTGCGTGCGCCCGGATTTCACGGCGCTCGTTCTCGACCGCGTGAAAACGCGGCATAAGGGCCGCCCTCCGACTTGACAGTCGACATTAAAGCCAGCATAATGCTGGGCTGTTTTGGTGATATAGCTCAGTTGGTTAGAGCACAGCACTCATAATGCTGGGGTCGGTGGTTCAAGTCCACCTATCACCACCACCAACATGTTCCACGACGTCCGGTAACGTCCAAAAACCCGCCTCTAGCCCCGTGCTGACGCGGGTTTTTTGTTTTCTGATGTCTTTTGGCATCCACGACCCGGCGCAAACCAAGCGCATCGAGAAGCGGCAAAAGGCGATCGAGGCCGCCAATACGTTCGAGGCCATTGCCCGCGAATGGCACCGCAACAAGCTCGAATCATGGCAGCCCAGGACGGCCACCAATGTCCTGTACCGGCTGGAAAAGGACGTGTTCCCGTGGATCGGCAAGCACCCCATCAAGGAACTCAAGGCGCCCGTCATTCTCGACATGCTCAGGC
>JBBWZW010000476.1:0-8077 GCA_039649305.1 Burkholderiales bacterium | reverse complement strand
CTGCTGCCGGCGAATCCCGCGACAGTCAGGCGATGTGAAACATAAAACTCCATGTCGTCCCTGGAAAGCGGTCCCAAATGGTAGTGAAAGGTAATTCGCTGATTCAACTGGCGGATCGCGTCCTGCTGCAGCTTGGCGTCCAGTTCGGGCTGGCCGAACATCACGATCTGCAGCAGCTTGCGCTTTTCCGTTTCCAGATTGGTCAGCAGGCGCAATGCCTCCAGTGTCTCGACCGGCATGGCCTGCGCCTCGTCCAGGCAAAGCAGCACCCGCTTTTCGTCGCGCGCCAGGACCAGCAATTTGTTATTGATGGATTTCAGCAGTTGGTATTGGTCGACGTCGCGCTCGAGCGTTATCCCCAGCTCGTCGGCCAGCGCCATCAATAGAGATCGGGGCTCCAGGAAGGGGTTGGGGATATAGGCAGTGACAAAGGTGTTGTCCAGGCTCCCCATGAATTTACGGCAAAGCAGCGTTTTGCCGATCCCGACTTCGCCGGTGATCTTGATGAATCCCTCGCCATGCTTCGCCGCCACCAGCAGCGTATTGAGCGCCTCCTGATAGTTGGAGCAAGCGAAGAAAAAACTGGTGTCCGGCGTAATGCCGAATGGCAGTTCACGAAGGCCGAAGTGGGCTCTATACATAAGTCATTGCGGGAACGCGCTCCGTGGATCCAGGCCCTGGATGCGTTGCTGGCTTTCCATCATGTCCTGGCTCCAGGCAGAGTTGCCATGGACGATAGTCGGCTTGAGCAGGATGACCAGCTCACGCTTCTGCGTCGACTGCCTGGTATTGCGGAACAACCCGCCTGCGACCGGAATGTCGCCAGCGCCCGGCAGTTGCGACCGGTCCGACACGCTCGATTGCCGCATCAGCCCGCCGATGGCGACAATCTGCCCGTCCTGCCCCCGCACCACGCTGTCGGTCTCGGAGATGGTGCTGGAAGCAAGCGGCAGCGTAAACGTGCCCGCGCTTCCGAAGTTGAGTGGCTTGTCCACCGTCGTCACATTGCTGACGGAAGGATGAATATGCAGGATGACGTTTCCGCCTTCGGCGATTTGCGGCGTGACGTCCAGCGCGATGCCGGAGAAGAACGGTTGCACCGTCACTGTGGGCGTGGTTGTACTTGTGTTACCGGTAGCACTGGTCGTGGTGCTGATGCCGGTGACAAAGAATTCGTCCTTGCCGACTTTGAGGACAGCCTTCTGGTTGTTCATGGTTGCGATGCGAGGACTGGACAGCACATGTACCTGGCCCTGCGTCTCGAGAAACGAAATCAACGCGGCGAAATTACTGTTCTGGAATGCCAGCCCGAACAAGCCGCCCGCAGCCGCCCCTGCGCCCGAGACCAGGTCCTGTCCCGGCGTGGACGACAACTGCGCGCCGTTGACACCGGTCGCCAGTGCGCCATTACCCTGCAGCACAGTGCCCGGGGAGATAAGGCCTCCGGACAGCCTGCTGTTCCCGCCGGACCGGAACGCAGCCCAATTGATCCCGGACTGGAACCCGTCACTCAATTCCACTTCGAGGATCTTCGCATCGAGTATCACCTGGCGATCGACGGCGAGCTGGGTGGCTTTCAGGTAGCCATCCACATTCCGCAGTTCGTCCCACATCGCGCGGACCACCACGATGCCCGATTGCGGGCTGATAACAACGCTGCGTCCTTCCTTGTTGCCGACTATCGCTTCCAGCGATGCCCTCAGTTCAGTCCAGAAATCGCTGTTCGACGAGGTGCTGATCTTGCTGCTGTTCAGGGTTTGCTGTGACTGGCCGGGCGTCGATTGGTTGCCCTGCAATGCGCTGTTGCCTTGTCCACCGGTGGCAGAGTCGCTTACCGAACCCGAGGTCACCCGGATATCTGACGTACCCTTGCGACTACCCGTCAGGTAGTTAACCTGGAACACGCGGGTCTGCATCGTCAATGGCTTCACATAGATGCGCGAGCCTTCAACCTTGTAGTCATAGCCATACAGCTCGCGGATCGCATCGAGCGCTTCGAACACCGTCACGTCCTTGAGATTGACCGAGATTGCACCGTTCACCTCCGGATGGACCAGCATGCTATAGCGAGTACCGGACACTATGCCCATGAAAAATTGGGTGGCCGGCACATTGTTGAACGTGACGCCAAAGCGCTCCTCCAGCGGCTGGCGCGGCTTCGGTATGTCGATTCTCATCGGGGGCAGCAAGGCGGAAGTAACCGCATCCGGTTGCGTTTGCACGGCCGGCGATGTGTTTGCCTTGCTCAATTCCGCATTAATGAGATCGTAAGTCTCGTGCTTCGGCGGTCTGGATGCGCATCCGAGCAAGCTGAGAATCACGATGGCTAATGGTATCTTTTGCACTCTGTCCCTTGTTTTATTTCTGTCGACCGAGGTTTCCCGGACCGGCGCTGCGCCGTTTTTCAATGCCGGGGAAAAGCTTTAACGTCTCGAGGTCCTTCCCATTGCGCAGCACGACCTCGGTCTCCGAAATCTTCACCACGCGTGCTTCACCTACCCTGTCGCCCACCTTGACCGTCTGGCCGCTGATCATGGCGAGCGTCCTGCCCGGCGCGATGAGCACCGACTGCAGTACAGGTCCTGAACTCGTCACGCCGCCGGCCGTGCTCCCCTGCTCAAGCGCCGTAGGCGGACGTGTGGGATCAACCAAGTTTTCGGCATACGCAAACGGCACGCAAAAAAGCGCGCCGAAAAGAGCAATCTGTCTGGTCACGCAACTGTTCACAAATTCAGCCATTTCCGGTCGAGGCTCAGGGTATAAAGCGTCAGTGTCAGGTTCGTCTTCGGATGCTCTTCCACCGACAGGTTCGCGCCGCCCCAAAACAACTGCCATCGCATGGCCTCGAGCGCCGCCAGGTATCGAACGATGTCCTGATACCCGCCCTGGACAGTAATTTCCACACCGTGGCGGTAAATGCTTTCCGCACCCGGCTTCTTGTCGGTCTTGTCCTTGTCGGCAGTGATCTTGTTTACTTCGGCCTGGTCCGTCAGGCTCGTCACGGGAAGCGTCTTCAACGACACCAGCCGTAATCCGCTGTTTTGCCGAAGTATGTCTTCAAGAACTGCCGCTATCCTATCCGGGGGAACCAGGCCTTGTTGCATGTCCCGCAGCGATCCTTGCATTTGCTTCGCCTGCTGCGTCAGCTGTGCCAGCCTCGTGCGATTGTCCCGGTCCGGGTCGGTATCGTGCTTCTTCAGTATTTGATGGATCTCCGCCTGCATACCGGCAATCTGCGATTGTTCCTGCCGGATTTGCTGCGCTATATGTTTCTGTTTTGCAAATTGTGATTCAAGAAGCAGGGAATTTACAAGCGTTACCACGACCAGCGCCGCCATCATGAAAATGATCAGGCGTTCGCGCAGGCTTAACGCGTCGACGCGCAGGACAATTTTTTGCCAGTATCCGTTCATTTCGCCTTCACTCCTGCCGGGTCGGCGATTGACGAGTGCAGGCTGAATTCCACGTAAGCAGTCTGATTGCGAGGCCCGGCCGTCGCGGAGGCATTCTTTGCAGCCTGCTCCTGCGGCGTCGACATCTCCATCGTCGCAAACGATTTGCCTTGCATGACCTGTTCACGCTTGAGCCGGTTGAGGTACACCGGCACCAGCTCCGGCTGCAATGCCCGGCCCCGGATCCCCAGCTCATTGCCCAGCACGTTAAATCCGGTCAGCCACACGCCTTGCACTGACTGTCGCGACAAAGCGCGCAGGTACTCTGCAAAGCCCTTCGTATTGCCGGAGTCTCCCTTGTTCAATGTTTCCGAAACCTGCTGCAGCGACCGGATTTCCGCCTCTGTTTTTTTTACTTCGTTATCCAGCGCCTCGTTTAACTTGCGCGGCCGGTAGGTGACGCTGACTTGCGCTAATTGCACCTTCGCCGCCCGCAATTGGGCGGTCGTCGCCTCCGCCTCTTTACGCAGTCCAGCCAGCTCGTAACCGGCATACACGCCGAGCAGAATAGCGGCCAGCAGGATTACGCCCAAAGCCTGCACCATGGTGACCGCGGAAAAATGCTTTTTTTGCTTCAGGAATATCGGGTTGAAGAGATTGATCTGCTGGCTCACAGGGCCGTCTCCTCGTGACGCAGCGCCGCGCCTATCGTCAGGAAATACCGCTGCTGCAGATCCGGGGATTTCAGTTCCGGCGCCCTGGACAGGTCCACCACACTGTCGAGGTCCAGCGACTCCACCGGGATATACAGGTTCTTTGCCAGGTATTGCTGCAGGCCGGAACCCGCGTTACCGGATGGCCCGAGTAACAGTTTCGACAGGGCAATAAAGTGGTACTGCCGATCGAGATGGTCGAACGAACGTTGCAGCTCCAGCGTGATTCGGTCGTAAAACGTCTCTTTTTGCTCTTCGTCGGCGTTCTGAAGCTGGGACAGGGTCACGTCAAGACGGCGCGAGAGGTAAAGCTCCCCCGCAAAGGTTATTGTCAACAGCCCGCCATCATGGCCGAAGGAAAGCAAGCCGATGCCACGGTTTTCCGGCTCCAGCAGAATGGATATATTGCGCTGAGCCATTTCGGGTATGTCGATGGCGCGCAGAGGGATCTTTGCCTCTTCAAACAGGGACTGGCGTGACTGGATAAGCTGGTTACGCGCCGCCACCGCATACATCGTGTGATTCCTGGCCGTCGCGTTCTTCTCCGCCGGGACATCCAGGACATCGAAGGTCGCATCGTCGATGTGGTAATCGATCATGTCCTTCATGCGCCAACGGATGGCCGCCTTGAGTTCATCCGGAGGCACATTAGGCGCATCAACGGAAAGCAGCTGGTATTCGCCCGTATTCAGCAGGGTCGTGCATTGATGGCGGCCGGGTTGCAGTTCTTTTGCAAGTCTTTCGAGCGCCTCCCCCGCCGAAGCCGCCTCGGCAAAAAAGAAGGCGTGCAGCTCAACCACGGGTCGTGCGGAGGGCATTCGCTTTATGTGAGCGGCGTAGATACCGTCCTCTTTCAGACAGACGGCCATCCAACCAGGAACTTTCTTGTTTTGCGAAAAGAACTTCATGCCCGTGGCTTAGTTTGAGTTACGCGGTGAAAGTATTTGAATAATCAATTGTTGTCAATGGAAAACAAACTCAACGGCCCGTGAATCAATGCATCTCCCGCATGTAAATGATGGGGCCGCCTCGCTGGATGCCGAAAGTCGCTCGGGCGGCGGGGTCGTCGTCGAATTCGGCGTTGGAAGTCCATTTTCCCTGAAGCCAGGGTAGGTTTGCCGAGACAGCCGCATTGCAAACCGTGGCCGGACCAGGGCCCAGCCGGACGCAGACGTTGACGCTTCCCTTGTTGACGGGACGCGGAGATGGCTTATTCAGTCGCAGTACGCCGACGCCACTTGAGAACGCACCGCCCGTCACAACGTTGCTTTGCGGCATGTTCGCTGCAGTGACAGCCCCTAAGTGGTTAGTTAGCGAGACGCTGTTTGCGGCGATCGTGGTGCAACTGTCGGCCACGTTCCGCAGGAAGGCGCTGCCGCTCCAGTACTGTGTTTCGACGGGAATCTGCATGTCGAGCAGTTCGGAGCCCGCCGCGTTGGCAAGCCGGAGCCGCCCGAAGCGCATCTGATTGCCGTTGGAAAAGGCGATGCCGGCGGACGGAGTGCCAAACTGCACGGGATTGGTCGCAGCGGCGACGCCATCGCTATCCTGAATTTTGATGCTGAGCTGGATTTCGGCATTGAAAGGGGCGGAAGGCGTTGTTCGTGTAAAGATAAGCCCGCTGCCTGAACTGAAGGTCAAGGTGCCGGTACCTCGATCCGCAATGATGCCTGTCGCTGCAAAGCGATCGACAATGACCGGATCAGAGCCTGTAATGCCCGTTGCGGCTAAAGCGCCGCTTGTCGCCGTATAAGTCTTTTCAGTCGTGCCGGTAAGTTTCCACCAGGCGGCTCCTGTGTAGTTCCGCGTCACCTCGTTGGTGAGCCCGTTGTTTGTCCCATTGCGTGCAGTGACTGTGATGACCGGGGGGACCGCATAGATGAACGGCTGCCCGACATAAGTGAAAGCGCCGGCTGAACATGCCGTGGCGAATTCCGGTGTATTGAGGCTTACCTCGAAATTATCCGGCGTGAATCGCCCGATCGTTGCGCTCGGCGCCGGATTCCCAAAGTTGCATCCAAATTTGCCGCCGACGGCTGAATTCGAGAAATCAGGCGTGCAATCGTTGGGCTGGTCAACTGCCGTGTAACTGTCATCGACGACGGCATTGATGCCCAGTATGAAGTTACCCACTTCACTATAGAAAAACTGATCGCTAGTAGCGGTGCCGTTCAATGCCGGCGAAAATGCGCCGCCGACAGTGCCGACAGCGCCCACAGTGCCGGCAGGGTCGACTACCACGGCTGTTGTTACTTTGGTGTTATCAATAGCCGGGGCGTTGTCGTAGCCACTTAGCCCGGTACTGGCCGTCAATCTGAAAGTTTCGCCGGTCTTCTTGATTAGTGTTCCGGCGTTCGTCGCGTTGGTCATGTCGGATATAACACTGGTGAACAGGAGCGGACGAATCGCGAAGCGATCTGTGGAGCACCCTGAAGTCGTTCCCCGGGTCACCCTGACACGCACCTCGCGTGCCGCGTTGGCAAGAGCAGGAACAGAGATCGTGGTCCGACCCGAAGTCCACGTCACGGTGTTAATCGAGACAGGAGTAGCAAGTTGTGTCCAGCTGGAGCGGCAATTGGTAGCAACGGTCAGTGCTCCCGTGTTATCTCTTGCGTCAAGTAGCTCTACCGTCACCGGGGAATTGCTATAGCCTGTATTTACTCCGGTGCGCCCATTATTCACTCTGACAATATCAAGATTGAATGGAACGTTGTAAAGCTTGGTATTGATGCGTCCGAGAATCGCCCCCGCCGGCGTACTGGTCTCGAAGATATTGAAGTCCCCGGGAGTCCCATTCAGGCCGGTCCCCTCACCTATCGCAAAATCGCCAAACCCCGTGACGCCGCTCACCTGCTTGCATAGAGCGGCCCCGGGCGTGGCAGGACAAGTGGCATTCACTGTGGCCGTGAACCAGCTGACGCCACTCCAGCGCTGAACAATGAAGTCTGCGGGGGTGGCGCCAGCATCGAGATCAACCGGCGAGGCGTTGATGAAATAGAATCGCGAGGAATAACCAGCTGCGGGTAACGTGACTCCACCAGTCGTCAGGGTCCAGAATCGGTTGACGCTGTTGGCGGAATCGATGCCGGAAAGGTTGAGCGATCCATGATCGGCACCCGTTGTGGTCGCAGTAATGTTCCCTGCGCCGGTTCCAGCCACGAACGTCAGGATTGCCGGGGTGTAATTGGCGCCGGTGCCGATCTCGAAGATGCAGGTCGACGCACCTGCGGGTATGGTTTTCCTGAGATTACCGACGACATGGCCGCTAGTCCGGAACACGCTTGCCGCACAGTTAAGGCCCGTGATCAGCGTGCTGGCCCCGGTAGTGATCGTCCCTGTGGTGAGCGTCAGACGTGCGTTTACCGTTGTATTTCCTTGCAGCGTCACTCCACTGGCGTTATTGATCGTGAGTCCACCATAGGTTAGCGCGTTGACCATCTGCGCACCCATGCCGGCATACTCCACAGTCAGATTGGTAAGCGTCTTGGTCGTGATCGTGTACTGCGAACTGAAGTTCTCCGTGCCCGATGCAATTCGTGTGACGGCGACAGTACCGTTCCCCGTCAGGGTACCGGTACCGCTGATGACAACAGCCGCCGACGGTATCAGCTTCGCGCCTGGTCCGATCGTTAGTGTGGGCGAAGTACCGTTGGAGAAGCTGACGTTTTCAGCCAGGTTCACGCCGCTGATGTTGTTAATGTTGACGTCGTTGAAGGCAAGCGTCGCGGTCGTTGTACCACCGATCGTCGTCGGTGCGGCCGGTACCGGTGCATTGAAGTTGATGAAACTTGCAGTAGCAAAGGAGAACGGGTTGGCCGCGGATGTATCCACGATCCAGTTGCCGTTGAACGTATGGGTGCGCGACGTTCCGGCGTTAAAACTCGCGCTTCCGGCTATGGTCAGGTTGCCATTTACCAGCAGGTTAGCGGCAGCCGTTTTCGCCCCGCTGCCGCTCAAGATCAGGTGGTAATG
>JBBWZW010000554.1:0-4254 GCA_039649305.1 Burkholderiales bacterium | reverse complement strand
ACCATAGGTTAGCGCGTTGACTATCTGCGCACCCATGCCAGCATACTCCACAGTCAGGTTGGTAAGCGTCTTGGTCGTGATCGTGTACTGCGAACTGAAGTTCTCCGTGCCCGATGCAATTCGCGTCACGGCGACAGTGCCATACCCCGTCAGGGTGCCCGTACCGCTGATGACAACAGCCGCCGACGGTGTCAGCTTCGCTCCTGGTCCGATCGTTAGTGTGGGCGAAGTACCGTTGGAGAAGCTGACGTTTTCAGCCAGATTCACGCCGCTGACGTTGTTAATGTTGACGTCGTTAAAGGCAAGCGTCGCAGTCGTTGTACCGCCGATCGTCGTCGGTGCGGCCGATACCGGTGCATTGAAGTTGATGACACTCGCAGTAGCAAAGGAGAACGGGTTGGCTGCGGATGTATCCACGATCCAGTTGCCGTTGAACGTATGAGTCAGCGACGTTCCAGCGTTGAAACTCGCGCTTCCGACTATGGTCAGGTTGCCATTTATCAGCAGGTTAGCGGCTGCTGTTTTCGCCCCGCTGCCGCTCAAGATCAGATGGTAATGCGACGCGCTAGTCGTTTTAATCGCCTGGGCCGCACCGGTGTAATTCACGGTATTCGGGTTTGCGCTCGCATTCAATATCCCCGCAGCCATCGGCGCCGTTGGATCGGCGTAGTTCAGCGTCGAATTCGTTCCGTTCACCCACGTCGAGCTGGCCGCCGCAGCCGTCAGCACTCCGGCTATCGTCACGACGCCCGTATTGTTGTTAGTGACGGTGACATTATTCGCCACAGTCACAGGGCCGGCAAAATTAATAGGGCTTGCGCCTCCGAGGGCTTGATTGGTCGCATTGTTGGCGTTGGCCGTGTTAAATGTCTGAAGACCAGTACCCGAACTGAAGCTTGTTCCGTTATGCGTGATGCCGCCATAGAAGCTGACTGCCTGGTTGCTCGTGTTGCTCCAGACACCGCCTGCATTCACGGTTACACGACCATAATAAGCTTTGGTTCCGCCTGCGGCGGGATGCGCTATTGTGCCGGAGACATTGGCCGCGCCCAAGACCGTGAAGTTTACATTGTTAACATTGAGCAGGCCTCCTGAATTGACAGTAAGCGCGGCGACCAACACCGTTGCAGTTGCCGTAACGGTATGAGTATTCGCAATGATTGCGGTGTCGCGAAACCCGGGTACAACACCCCCGCATCCAGACCACGTATTAGCAACGTTCCAATTGCCCGATGCCCGGGAAGTGCAGACGGCGGCTTGTGCAGCCGAGGTCCAGCATAGCGCCTGGACCAGTACGAATGCGAGTGCAGGTCCGCGCCGCCGCAGCAGCGCAGATAAACCAGTCCATCCTTCCGAGAGTACTGTGGCCATCAAAATGTCACCTGTAGATCCCGCTGCACAAAATTCGGATTGTTCTGACCCGTACCGGCGACACAGCTGCCTGCGGTCGGCTGGTTGCAAGCTACCGCACGCATACGCCGAACGACAATAGCCGGATCGGCATCGGCAAAGACTGTGGAATTACAAGTGACGGTTACCGTGAATGCATTGAGTGACGGCGCCGGCAGCACAAACGAAGATGTCGTTCCGGCGCATGCGCCTGGTGCTGCAACCAGTTCGCGGTGTAGCCCCCATTCGATGCCTGCACGCGCCGCCTGGTACGCGCGCGTGCCCTGAAGATCCAAGGATGAGCTGGTGTTCTGCATGACCGAAATATTGGCGATGGCGACGCCCAACCCGGCTAAGACGACCAAAAGGAATATCGCGCTCACCATGGTGAAGCCCTGTTGCCTTCGCAGCCTGCGGCTCGGATTCTGGTTCATTTTCATGGCGTGTTCTTGACATGGACCTGGTGGAACAGAACGACTGTGCCACTTGCGCTCCCCGGCGTCTGCATAGCCAGCTGCACTCCCACCAACCCACTGCGAAAATTGCCGGGATTACTGTAAGCGAACGTACAACCAACCACTCCCCGCGCCAATAGTGCGTTTTGACCGTTCGACAAAGGCGCGGTCGCAGCGTTAATCGGTTGAGCGGCACTGATCGGATAACCCCAGTATCTCGTCAGGGTGCCAGCGGCGGGATTGCAAGCGTAGGTCACCGGTGTCTGGACCACATCGAAACGCCGGGCGGGCGAAGACATGACTGGCACCTGCGCGGCAAAGGGGTTACTGGCCAGCGTGATTCTGCTATTGCCGGTATCGACCGCGCTGACCGTAGCGATATTCCCGCCCACATACGCATCAGCCGGCGCCTGGCCAGATCCCAGGTTGTACACCACAATGCGGTTACCTACAGCGATCTCTTGCGCTCCCGCGGCCAAACCGCCAACAACCGTAAAGCTGGTCTGCGCAGGATTATCGAAACTGAGAAAAGGCCTCGCGACCGGGTCTGTAGGATTGTCTTCTTCCGCAAGGTAGCGCCCGCCGGTATTTGCAAGCAGGAATTCAATATAATCAACGCCGCCGGCACTGCTCACGCGGACGCTGTTGGGCACGGCAAGCCGAATATCGCGTGAGATGCGGCGCAGCGCCGTATCCGCGGTGTCTGTCAATTCCGCACGCGCGGCGCTGTCGAGGTAGCCCTGGACCGGAAGACGAATAAAGATGGCAACCGTCGCCGCGACGATGCCGGTAATAGCGATCACGATGACCGCCTCGGCGAGCGTAAAGCCTCGCTGGCTCCCCGTCATTGTTTTCGGCATTTTACGGGTACGCGGTCGGTGCATATTTTGTCCGATAACCTTCCAATACAAGGCTGTCGCTACCATAGTTGACGGTCACCGTGATCCGCAGCACATCCGCCTGCGGAGGCTGCGCGCCTGCCGGGCCGAAGCCGCCCTCCTCGGTGATTGTGACTGCTGCGGAATAACCGGCTGGTGCCGTAACAGTTCCCGACATGTCGGTACCGCCAGCCGCGAGAGTGAATCCGGCGTAATCATTCACGTTATCGAATGGCGCAACCAACGAGCCTCGCGCCTCGGGTTGAGGTTGATCGGCACCGGCTCCTTCTGCACCATGCGCTTCGTCCCTCGCACAAATTCCCGTCTCCAGATCAAACGCCTCCGGATCGCAGTCGGTGAAAGGCATGGCCTGAACCTCCTCGAGCAGCGCCTCGGCCAGTGCCAGTGCCTGTTTGCGCATCTGAGGATCGACGCTGCGTTGCGTCGTTTGGTTCAAAACCAACAGAACGCCAGCAATTCCAATGCTCACGACGGCAATGAAAATCACCAGTTCAACGAGCGTCAGCCCTGTCCCCTGCCTGACCGGCTTCGGACGTCTAACGGACATAACCCGTTTCCTTCTCAACGGAGACTGAACGGGCAGCCCCGCCACCGCTCATCGTAATCACCAATGAATTGGCTGACACTCCGGGAAAACCTGAGGCCGGAAATGGATCGGCTGGAAGATAGGGCACTCCCAACGGACTGAAATAAAACGACGCAATCGCGGGCGCAGCGACATAGGCGGTTCCACTTGGGATCGCCTCGCAAAACCACGCCGTGCTGCCTGCGCATGCCGCAAGTGTTGCGGCACTCCCGCTATTTTCCCCGCTCGGGGCGATCGCACGATTGACGTCGGTGCAGGCACTGTCGAAGCACAGTGCAATACTGGCTCCGTCAAGTCTCACAAATACATTTCGGTTCTGGGCGACGGCGAGCTTCTGTGCATAGCCCAGCATAGACCTCGCCCGGTCAGCGAAAGCGGTGGCGTCGAAAAAAGGCCGGTCGAAGAAACGCGGAATTGCGACAACTGCCAGAATTCCGACAATCACAAGCGTCACTACCATCTCGACCAGCGTAAATCCGCGCGCTCTCAATTTGCCCCCTGCCTGAGTACGCAGGAAAAAAATCGGGTCAAGCAACCCGCTGAGGTTCTTGACCCGGTTTTCCTGCCTGAACCTACGGCCATGCGGCCGTTCCTTAGCAAGCAGTCGTCGTCGTCGTAACAACCCCAGTGGTGCCGTTATAGATCGCGGCACAAGTGGCGGAATTGTTCGGGCTGAACGTCACAGCGGTCGGGGTCGTGTAGTCGGCCGTAAAACCGTCTATTGACTGCAGTGCTCGTCCGATGCCGGCTGCCGTACCTGTGGGAATGCCGCCGGCCACGACCACTCCAGTACCTGCGGCCTGGCCTTGCAATACAACTTCCACCGAGGTGTTACTGCCGGTCGCCAACCAGCGGGCATTGACACTGGCGGCCCCGGAACGCAATGCTCCAGCCATACCGTTTACGGCTGCAACGCGTGCATCAT
>JBBWZW010000349.1:0-8899 GCA_039649305.1 Burkholderiales bacterium | reverse complement strand
CGCGTTGCTGCGTTGCTCGTCGTCGCCATAGCTCGCTATGACTCCTCCTCACGCCTTGCACCGCATCCCGCGACGGCCGCCAAATTGCCCAACTTATCCCTGCGCGGTGCCTAAGCTTTTTTTGTACACTCCCACGGCACAATGAAATCACAGTTCACAACACCATGACGAGCCAAACCGATATCGGCCGACCTTCGCCGTCCCAGCCCGCCTCCGCTGGCGTCGTTCTCGAGCTCGCAATATCGCCAACCGGACGAGTGCATCTGGAGCATCGTCCAGGCAACTCCGATCTGCCACCACCAGCCGCCGCTCGCATCGCGAAGGCATTTGAACGCGGCGACAGTCACGGTTTGCTGCATCTGGGAGCAGTAGAACTCGCGACCTGGTTGCCGCCTTCCCTCGCGTTCGGTCGCGAATTGGCGCATCTCTTCATGGCGCGCTTATGTGCGGTTCCGGATCTGGCCGGCCAGTGGGCCAGCGTCGGGATTCCGGTTCCTGGCGAGGAACTGAAACAGTTGGCAGCCGCAATCCCGCCTATGGTCGGAGCGGAATACCTGGATGCGGCGCGGCTGGAAATTCTCTGGACCGATCTGCAAGCAGCGGCGCGCACAGAGATCGCTGCCGAGGATGGCGACGTGCAGGCGTGGCTGCAGCGCAAGCATCCAAGCTGGAACCTGATGGGCCGCGTCTGTTTCCATCTTGCAGAAAATAAGAACAACGCTGAGGCCCCGTTCGCCTTTCTCGCCACGTATGCGGCACGCGTGTCGCAACAGTCGCGCGTGCAGCATCAGCCGCTGGGACGGGCACTGCAGGAATACGCCGGCGCAGGAGACCGCACCAAGCTGCTCGGGCTGCTGCTTCCGGTGAATAAGGCGGCTGAGCAGAGCCCCTGGTTAAAATCGTTGGTCGACTCGGGTGCAATCTTTCATCCCATTGCATGGACGCCCGCCGAAGCCCATGAATTCCTGAAAAACATTCCGACACTCGAGACATGCGGCATCGTTGTGCGCATCCCGGACTGGTGGAAACCACGCCAGCCACCGCGCCCTCAAGTGCAAGTCACTATCGGCAACCGCGCCGCCGGTTTGGGGCTGGATGCCATACTCGACTTCAATGTGTCGCTCGCGCTCGATGGCGAGGAGCTTTCCCGCGCGGAATGGGAGCAGTTGCTGGCTGCCGGCGATGGCCTGGTGCAGATCAAAGGCCGCTGGATCGAGCTTGACCACGAGAAGCTCGACGGCGTGCTGGCGCATTGGAAAAAAGTGCAACGCGACGCGGCTGGTGACGGAATATCTTTTCTCGATGGCATGCGCCTTTTGGCGGGCGCCGCGGTGGAAGGCAATGGCAAGGCAGGCCTGCGCGCAAGCGCGCCCGGCTGGTCAGCCGTGGTTGCGGGCGACTGGTTGAAGGATGTGATGGAGGGGCTGCGCAACCCGCGTGGCGATGTGCAGCCGGGTCCCGAACTCAAAGCGCAATTGCGTCCCTATCAACAGGACGGCGTGCGGTGGCTGTGGTGGTTGAACCGTCTCGGATTAGGCGGCTGCCTGGCGGACGACATGGGACTGGGGAAGACCCTGCAGGTCCTGGCCTTGCTGCTGCAGGCAAAGCGGGAAGGCGATCCCGGGCCGCATTTGCTGGTGCTGCCCGCTTCGCTGATCGGCAACTGGCAAGCAGAAATTGCGCGCTTCGCGCCGAGCCTGCGCACTCTCATTGCACATCCATCGGCAATGTCCGGCAAGGCGCTTACCTCGCTTCCTGCCGAGCGGCTCGCTGAGGTTGATGTCGTCATCACCAGTTACGGCAGCCTGATCCGTATGCCATGGCTGCTGGAGACGCGTTGGTCGATGGTGGTGCTCGATGAAGCGCAGGCGATCAAAAATCCCGGAGCGCGCCAGACGCAAGCGGCAAAAGCGCTGAAGAGCCGCGTACGGCTCGCGCTGACCGGCACGCCGGTGGAAAACCGGCTCGGCGATTTATGGTCGCTGTTCGATTTCATCTGTCCCGGACTGTTAGGTTCCGACAAGGCTTTCAGCCGCTTTGCCCGCCGGCTGGCACAAGACGAACATGCGGACTACGCGCCGTTGCGCAATCTGGTGCAACCCTACATCCTGCGGCGCATGAAAAACGACAAGCGCATTATTGCCGACCTGCCGGACAAGACCGAGGTCAAGGCTTACTGTTCGCTCAGCCGAATGCAGGCAAGCTTATACGAGCAGGCGGTAGACGCGCTCGCCAAACAGATTCGATCGCTGGACGGTATTCAGCGGCGCGGCGCGGTGCTCGCGTTCCTGATGCGGCTGAAGCAAATCTGCAATCATCCCTCCCAATGGCTGGGCGACGGCGCCTACGCGCCTGATGACAGCGGCAAATTCGCGCGCTTGCGAGAGATCGCAGAAGCAATCTCTGCGCGTCAGGAAAAGGTCCTGGTGTTCACGCAATTCCAGGAAATGACCGGCCCGCTGGCCGAGTTTTTGCAGGGTGTGTCTGGCCGGCCCGGACTGGTGCTGGACGGCACCACGCCGGTGAAGACGCGCAAGTCCCTGGTCGACGCTTTTCAACAGGAACAAGGACCGCCGTTTTTTGTGCTCTCCATCAAGGCTGGCGGCACCGGCCTCAATCTTACTGCGGCTTCTCACGTTATCCATTTCGACCGCTGGTGGAATCCCGCGGTGGAGAATCAGGCTACCGACCGCGCATATCGCATCGGGCAGAAGAAAAATGTGTTGGTGCATAAATTTGTCTGTCGCGGCACCGTCGAAGAAAAAATCGACGCACTGATAGAAACCAAACTGGGACTGTCCAATACTATTCTGGAGGGCGGCGGTGAAATGCTGCTGACTGAAATGAGCAACGACGACTTGCTGCGGCTGGTGTCGCTCGATATCAACAGCGCCATGGATGAGAAATGAGCGGGAGCTGAGATGGGGAATTTTTACGGTGGTTGGCCGCGGTATGTGCCGGTTGCGGAACGACTGGCCGAAGCCCGGCGCAAGGTCGAAGCGCTGAAAAAAAAGGGCCAGACCTGGCAACCGGTAACGATCGAGGGCCGCACCGTCGCGTGCACCTTCTGGGGCAAGAAGTGGTGTGACAATCTCGAAGCTTATAGCGATTATTCCAATCGCCTGCCGCGCGGACGCACTTATGTACGCAATGGTTCGGTGGTCGACCTGCAAATCGCGGCAGGAAAAATTACCGCGCTGGTCGCGGGCTCGGAAGTGTACGACGTGAGCATTACGGTGCATGCGCTGGAGAAGAATCTCTGGAGTTCCATCCTTGGTGAATGCGCCGGCAAGGTTGCATCGCTGGTGGAACTCTTGCAGGGCCGCCTATCCAGTGCGGTGATGGAAGTTGTTACGCGCCACGGCAGAGGCTTGTTTCCGGCTCCGAAGCACATTGAGTTTCGCTGCAGTTGCCCCGATTCGGCGACCATGTGCAAGCATGTCGCCGCTGCGCTTTACGGCGTCGGCGCCCGCCTGGATAGTCAACCGGAATTACTGTTTTTGCTGCGGCATGTCGATCCGCAGGAATTGATCCAGCAGGCAGGCGGTATGCATGTAACCGGTGCGCAAACGGTGGCTGGTGGGCACCGGCAACTGGAGACGTCGGATCTGTCCGCGTTGTTTGGTATCGAATTGGACGAACCTCCGGTTGCGGCACCTCCCGCTTCTCCGGTGGCAAAGTCGCCTGCGATTACGCCGAAGCGCTCCGGCACTGCCAAGCGCTCGCCTGGCCCGACGGAAAAGAAAATCGCCACGCCGCGCCCGAAACAAAAAAGGTTTGTCACCGCAAGCGAATTGATCGCGCGCGGCATCCCGCGCCATATGTTGCAGAGCTGGCTGACATCGGGTGTGTTGCTGCGTACCGACGAACGTGGGGCGTATCGCACCACCCGGGAAACGGAAGGGCGAATCGAAAAATATTTGAACCAGCGTACCTACGAGATTGGTTAGCCCAGGGTCCAATGCGCCGCCGTTCGAGTTCGTGGGATCGTACTTCACATGGCGACCGCCACTGCTCTATACGAAGACCTGAGCAATAGCTACCGTTGCGCCTGGGTTTTCCGCCGCACGATTTCCTTTTTTATACTCTCGAAATGTTCACGCGTCGCCTTCGCGGCGAACGCTTGCTTCAGGCCACGCGGCAGATGCGAGATCGGCTCGGATTCGCTGTGGTAGACAATCCGGGTGCCGCTTCCCTCCGGGATAAGCCGGGTAAGCCCAATCGCTTTTTTGATACTGCCGCCAATGGCCTGCGAGCGTATTTGCAGGTACGGATTCAGCGCCACTTCCTGCAGCAGAGTATAGGAAAACGATAGCGGGCCGTAATGTACTTTCCCCTGTTGCGCAACATGGACTTTATTGCCGGTGCTTTCCACTACTTTGCTGGATTGAACATTCGGCAGGAAATCTTCCATGTGATCATAATCAGTGAGGACCATCCATGCTTCGCCGGGCGTTACCGGCACGGTAAAGTTGACATCGACAACCACCAAGTCGCCACTCGCTTCAACCGCTATCGCCGTGCCTTGATCGTATGTCGGAGGGGCAGCGATACCGGGATGGAGCAGCACGGAGGTGGCCGTTGCGAACGGGAGGAGGTACCGGACACTTATCATTTCGTGCGTATTTCCTGCGCTCCCAACGTACGCGTGACGACGTCTCAGAGTGGTGTGCACGCCCCAAAAAACACAACGGCGCCCAGCCGGTCCAAGAGCGTTCCGACCATGGCGCCGGCCTCCTGGTCAAGCGCGAGCGTCCACGCAAAACCCATTTCGGTGCCCTGCAGCAGGAGCTGCTTCTCGCCTTTCTCAACGGACCGGATCTGTGTCGTGTGCTTCGGTCCGGCAATCGTTTTTTTGGCGATATCGACACGCATGAATGCCGGGACGCCGAGATCGGCGGGACGCCCCTTGACGTAATCTTCGCCGTCGACCAGGTTCACCGCTTCTTGGGGGGCGCAGATCAGGGGTTTGGAGCCGTCGAAGTCTTCGGCGAGGGCGGCACAGAAAGGCAGGCATACGAGCAGGAGTGCATGCCGGGCGACCGTCTTCATTGCGTCTCCTTCACCCGACTGTGTAACCCCGGCCCGACATGCAAGCCGCGTAAGCCCGGTTATAGGTATTGATAGTCTGCCCCTGTTGCCCTTGCGCTGCCTGGCTGCTTGCCTCCTGCTTGCGCCGGGCTTCCCGGCCGCCCGCCATGGTGCCGGCGACTGCGCCGATCCCTGCGCCCTTCCCGGTATCTCCGGCGATCGCTCCGATCGCGGCGCCGCCGACTGTGCCGCGCGCCGCTCCCCTCATGCGTTCGCCGCCACCTACCGTAGAGCCGCTCTGTTGTGGCGGTGGTGCGGCTGCTACTGCCGCCGGGTCAATGCCAGTCGACTTCTTGGCCCATGCGTAGCACTCGCCTTCGTCTTTACTCTGTGTCGTGGCGCTTTGGCCTTTCGCCGGATAGACAACCGACTGTGCCGACGCCAGAAACGGCAGCGACGCCAACGCTGCGCTGATCACGATTTGCTTCATTCCTTGCATGCCAACCTCCGAAACGGATAGTGACAAAATGCAGGGGCATGTCGTTCATGCCTTATTGCTGGCCTGGAGTGGTTACGCCGCGTACTTCATCCAGTCGGCTGCGGAAGCCCTTGGCCCAGTAATCGGTGATGGCCTGCAGTTCGTTCCAGGACACCTGTTCGCCCTGCGGTAAAGCCTTGTTTCCCTTGCGAGTGGCCATTGCTGCAGCGATGCGTTTGCCGCTCGGATCGAGAATCTCCATTTCTCCCGTCATCTCCGCGACCCGTGGGCCGGCCCCGGCCGCCTCACGCCCGACATTGAACACGGCCTTGATCGGAAGGAGGTCGGTGACGCCCATCTCCGGCTTTGCCGGCTGCACACCTGTGATCGCGGATCTCACTCGCAGAACGTCGGGTCCCGGCGCGTTCACCACCTGGTACCCGGGGGTGAGCGCACGCTTGAACGAACCCAGGAAATTGTCGCTCATACGCGCCAGCGCCTCTTTCGGCACACCCTTGTAATCCGGGTTGGGCGCCATCACTATCGTCACCGGCTCAAACATGACCTTGGTATAGGGACGATAATTTCCGGACTTGTCGAGATAGAGCATGACGCCTTCGCGGTCAGGCGCGGGCTTCAGTTGAGAGTAGTCGCCAAGAAATCCGGAGTACAGTTGGCCGGTTGGAGCAGCTCCCTGCTTCCCACCGGCGCCTTGTGTCGCGCCGGCGCTTGCCGATGGGCTGGGTCCGGTCGACTGACATCCCGTAACCAGGGCAAGTATGAAAAGAACGGCGCCAGATCGAGCTTTCATGATGCATCTCCTTAGCTATGAACCAACATAGCGAGGGCGTGGAGTGATAACAATTGGCCCTTGGTCCTATAGGCATTGGTATCTGCACATCTGGTGGCCTCGTGACCGGCGGAACTTTGTCGCTCCAGGTCGTTGCGCCACTCCCTCCCGCAGGGCAACGATAGCCTTTGATACGTCTCAGCGGCGGTTCAGATAGGCGGAACGACGCCAGAGCAAAGCATAAGATCGTCACCTATGACCACGACTCTTCATGCGGGAATCATTCGTCCATGCCGGGCTCGCCAGTTCACCCGGTATGCCGGAATCCTGGCCGTGCTGATGCTGGCCGGATCCGCGCTTGCTCCCGCTTTGGCAGAGACGACGACTGCGCAACCGCGCATCGGACTCGTTCTGGGCGGCGGCGGTGCGCGCGGGACAGCGCATATCGGCGTGCTGGAAGTATTGGAAAAATTGCGCGTGCCGGTGGACTGTGTAGCCGGGACCAGCATGGGTGCGCTGGTGGCCGGCGGATACGTCAGCGGCCTTTCTCCGCAGCAGATGGCGGAAAGGTTATCGGTGGTGGATTGGCACGATTTGTTCGAGGACAATCCGTCTCACGCTGAACTGAATTATCGCGAAAAGCGTCTGGCCCGGACTTATTATCCCGGCCTGGAAATGGGCATTACGGACCAGGGCTTGCAGATGGCCCACGGCATCGTCGGCGGCCAAAAGATCAAGCTTTTGTTCCAGACGATGGTGGGCGCTGACAAGGGCGAGCGCGCTATCGAGAGTCTCCCGTTACCGCTCTCCATCATCGCTACCGATGTCGGTACCGGGGAACGGGTCGCATTCCGTAAAGGGAATCTTTCCACCGCCATGCGCGCCAGCATGTCGGTGCCAACGCTGCTGGCCCCGGTGCACTACGAAGGCAGGCTCCTCGTCGACGGCGGACTGGTAGACAACCTTCCGGTCGGGGAGGTGAAGACGCTCTGCAACGCGGACGTGGTGATCGCGGTGGATGTGGGCTCGCCGTTGTTGGAACCGAAAGAGGTCAACTCCATTTTTGCCATCACCGCACAGATGATCAATATTCTTGGCGAGGACAACGCCAGGGCAGCCCGGGCGATGCTCAAGCCCGGCGATGTTTACATCAGGCCGGATCTGGAAGGCATCACTGCTGCCGATTTCAACAAGTTCCGGGAAGGAGCAGCGCGTGGCCGCGCAGCCGCCGAGGCTGCCGCTGAGAAATTGAAACGTTACTCCGTTCCGGATGCGCAATACCGCGCCTGGTCGAACAAACTCAAGATCGCACAGCCGGGTTCGCCGCGCATCGACGAAATCCAGATCGCCGGCTTGGAGCGGGTCAATCCTGAAGTGGTAAGGCGGCATATTCATGTCCGACCCGGAGAGCCGCTTGATACCCCTCAGCTGGAGCGCGACCTCGGGCGCATCTATGGTGACGGCTATTTCGAAAGCGTCGACTACAACGTCCTCGGCACCAGGGACCGCAACATCCTTCGCATCACCCCGACCGAGAAAAGGTGGGGGCCGAACTATTTGCGCTTCGGCCTGGACCTCGAAGCGTCGCAGAAGGAAAATGAATTCGCGATCCGGGCCGCTTATCACAGGAGGCCGATCAATCGACTGGGAGGCGAGTGGCTCTCGGGCATCCAGATCGGCGAGAGAGCCACCATCTTCACCGAGTTCTATCAGCCCTTCGACGCGCGGCAGCGCTTCTTCATCGAACCGGCAGCCGGATTTGCACGGAACATCATCAATGTCTACCAGGAGGATCAGCGGATCGCGCAGTACGAGGTCAGGGAAAGATCCGCAAGGCTGAACCTCGGCGCCAATGTCGGCGTGTACGGCCAGGTCCGGGTCGGACGCGAGATAAGGAATCTGGACACGTCGGTCGAAACCGGTTCGGCATCGCTGCCCACCGGGAAAAGGCACATCAAAGGATGGAGCTCGACTCTCGACTTCGATCGATTCAACAGGACTTTCTTCCCAACCAGCGGATGGTTCGCAAGAGCGGGCTATTTCAAACCAGACGATGAAGGTTACAGCAGGCTCGCCACGGATCTGCGCGCGGCGCATTCCTGGGGACCATACGTGTTCAACGGCAGGTTCTACTATGTGGGCTCACCCCAGGGCCGGCTGCCGGTTTACGATGCCGGTTTCCTCGGAGGTTTCTTCAATCTGTCCGGATACGCGCGCAACCAGATTATCGCGGGCGACATACGCTTCGCCAGCGCTCGGGGAGAAAAGGTGATCGGCAGAATGCCGCTGGGGCTGGCCGGCGACATACGGGCGGGCGTCTCGCTGGAAACAGGCAACGCCCGCCAGCGCTTTTCGGAAACCAATCTCGACGGCTGGCAAAAGGCTGCATCGATTTATCTCGGGGGAGAGACCCCCTTTGGCCCGCTGGTCCTCGGCTACGGGCGCGCCACCGGAGGCAACGGCAGCTTTTATCTTTTCCTGGGCCTTCCCTAAGGCGCCGCGCAGGAATAAGTTCGGCAATTTGGCGGCCGTCGCGGGATGCCGTGCAAGGCGTGTGGAGGAGCCATAGCGAGCTATGGCGACGACGAGCAACGCAGCAA
>JBBWZW010000348.1:0-6594 GCA_039649305.1 Burkholderiales bacterium | reverse complement strand
GCGATATGGCTGGTGGCATTGAGCGGCGCCGCATAGGAGCCGGTTTCGCGCTTACCCTGCAGGGAGGCGGCCAGTGCGACAGAGAGCCCGGCAACGGTTCCGGATATCAACGCGCGGTTTACGGTATTGTCGGCATTTTGCATACGGGAGATCCTTTCTCGATAGTCTTTCCAGACCAGTAGACAGACCCCGAGAGGAACATTCCCGTGGTGACGCGCGTTGTGATTTCTCACTTGCGTTCGAAATACCAGCAACGTAGGGCGCATTGCAATGCGCCCTACGTTGCCTTGCCGATTTATTCTTGCGCGCCGCCGGACATAGGCCGGGGCTTCTCGACGCCATACCCCTGCGCAAAGTCGACGCCTATCCTGCGTAATTCATCGAGGATGCTGTCGTTCTCCGCGAACTCCGCAATGGTCTTGATGCCCATCACGTGGCCGATGTGGTTGATCGCTTCGGCCATTGCACGGTCGATCGGGTTGTCCACGATATCCTTGACGAAGCCGCCGTCAATTTTCAGGTAGTCGACAGGAAGGTGCTTGAGGTAAGCGAACGATGACATACCACTGCCGAAATCATCCAGCGCGATGCGGCATCCCATGGCTTTGAGTTCGTCCATCAGCGCTGCCGCCCGGGTCAGGTTGGCGATCGCCGCTGTTTCGGTGATCTCGAAGCAGATGCGGTCCGGCGGAACGGCGTGCCGCTTGAACTCGCACCTTAAAAAGCCGAGGAAGCCGGTATCGCTGATCGTCGTTCCAGAAAGATTGATCGCACACTGCGCACTATATGCACCTTGTCGATAATGCGCTGCATATCGGCTGAACGCATTCGTGATCACCCAGCGGTCGATCTTCGGCATCAAGCCGTAACGCTCCGCTGCCGGAATGAACGCCATCGGGGACACCATGTTCCCGTTCTCGTCGCGCAATCGCAGTAGCACTTCGTAATGCGCATCGCCCGGCGCGTTCTCCCCGAGCGCGACGATTTTTTGTGAATACAGCTCGAACCTTTGTTCGTTGAGCGCTTTCTGGATCCGGCCGACCCAGCCCATCTCGCCTGCGCGCCTTTCCAGTTCCTTGTCGTCGTGGGCATACAGATGGACCCGATTGCGGCCCATGTCCTTGGCCACATAGCAGGCAGCGTCGGCCATGCGCAGGACATCGGCAGGCGTGGCGCCATCGTCGCCGAGGGTCACCGCGCCGATACTCACGCCGATCGGGAACACCTTGTTCATCCATACGAAATGGAAATCCTTGACCGCTTTCCGCATTGTGTCCGCAACTTGCAGAGCCTGTTCGCCCGCACAATGCGCGAGCAGCGCACCGAATTCGTCGCCGCCGAGGCGCGCCAGCGTATCGCCCTTGCGCAGCTTGCTTCGCAGGACGACGCACAATTGCCGCAACAATTCATCGCCGGCGCTGTGTCCACAGGTATCGTTCACCACCTTGAACTGGTCCAGGTCCAGGTACAGCAGCGAATGCTGAGCGTCCTCCAGCCGCGCAGACTCCAACGCCAGTTCGACGCGGCGGTTGAATTCGCGACGGTTGATCAGGCCGGTCAGCGCGTCGTGGGTTGCCTGATAGCTGATTTTGGCAGCCATAGCGCGGGCCTGGGAGACGTCCCGGATAACCAGCACCACGCCTATGACGCGGTCCTGTTCGTCACGGATCGGCGCGGCCGAGTCCTTGACCGAGAGCCGTTCACCGTCCCGCCTGAGCAGGGTCATATGGTCCGGAGCGCGTGCTTCCTCGCCGCGCAAGAGCAGATCCACCGGGTTCGGCGCAATGCCGCCGGAGTCATCGTCGACCACATGAAACACCTCGGGCAAGGGAAGCCCGATCGCCTCATGCTCGCCCCAGCCGGTGAGCCGCGCAGCGACCGGATTCATATAGGTGATTCTGCCGGCCGTATCGGTCGCAATGACACCATCGCCTATGGAGGTCAGGGTGACGCGCAGGCGCTCACCCTGTTCATGCAGGGCGGCGTTGCTTTGTATCAGTTGCCGGTTCAGTTCGCGCAGTTCCGCACTCGCCGATTCCGCCTTTTTTCGGGCGGCCAGCAATTCTTCCTCATAGCGGCGTCGGTCGCTTGCATGAAACAGGATTATCCGCCTCACGAGGGGCTGCCCGTCGCCGTCGCTTTTCAGGATGGCGCTGAAAAAAACGCGTAGGCGTTTTCCGTCCTTGCACAGGATATCGAGGGCGACTTCCTCGACGGATCCCTGCAACTGCAGAACCGGGCCGAATCGCGTTTGGTGAAAGATGCGGCCGGCCGGAGTCAGCAAGTCGTTGAACCGCATTCGACCGATGACTTCAGCCTCGGCGTAGCCGGTCCACGCGAAGAAGGTCTGGTTTGCCTTGATGATGAGATCGTTCGGCAAAACGGAAAGGAGGCTGCATGGCGCGTTTTCATAGATATCCTCCGCGCGTTCTTCTATCGGCTGGAGCGACTCCTGCCCGGGTGTGCTGCCTGTTCGCATGGTATGGCCGTCTACAGAAAGGCTTTGATTGCCGCAATGGTCTCTGCGGGCGCGCTCATATGCGGACAGTGCCCGTCGGTGTCGATCAGGACGAGCCGGCTGTCGGGCAACCGGGCATGCATGTATTCTCCGACTGCCCGTGGCGCAATGGGATCTTCCGAGCACTGAAGCACCAGCGCAGGCTGGACCAGCAGGCGGAGCTCCGCCCGCACATCCGAAAGAAATGTAACACTCGCGAAATGCTTTGCGATTTCAGGGTCAGACCGGCAGAAGCTGGTGGTCAGTTCGCTGGCAAGCTCGGGGCGATCCGGATTGCCCATGATGACCGGCGCCATCGTCGAAGACCAGCCAAGGTAGTTGCTGTCGAGGAGCGCCAGCAGGTCGTCGATATCGCTCCTGCTGAAGCCGCCCGTGTAGCCCTCATCATTGATAAAGCATGGCGAAGGGGCGACCAGGGCCAGCTTTGCGAAGGTCCGGGGTGACCGGATGGCCGCAAGCATGCCGATGGTCGCGCCGATCGAATGACCGACGAATATCGCATCCGCAAGCGCGAGTTCGTCGCAGATTTCGAGCACATCGCTCGCATATCCCTGCAGCGTTCCATACTTGTCGAAATCATACCGGGAGTGGTCGGAACCGCCGAGACCGACCTGGTCGAACAAGACTACCTTGTATTCCGCTTCAAAGGCGGGCGCCACGGCGCGCCACATGGCCTGGTCACAGCCGTAACCATGGGCAAAGACCATACCTTGCTGACCGGATCCGGAGATTCTTACGTTGTTTCTCTTAATTGCGGACACTGTTTTCCCAAATGAGTTTTCAACCGGATGAGGATCCGCCGCACCGGCAAATGGACGCTCCCGGGGCCGATGAAGGCAACCCGGGGCGGACAGACACGAGAGTACTTCAAGTATCGCCGCCTTAACGGGGAATCGCTATCGGGGATCACATCCATGTGATGTAGTGGAAGCGTCATAATGTTTGTAGGTCGGACGCCTACAAGCGCGATTGCGGGCGCAAGTGCCGGGGTTTACCCACAACTCGTCGTTCCGATGGCGCTTGTTGCATGCCACGGTGCTGTCATTTCGTGCATTCGGAAGATTCCCCGGCCTGCTTCAAATACGCAATCAGGTCCGCACGTTCTTTCCCGTCCGTGACGCCGGCATAGCCCATAGAGGTTCCGGGGACCGCCTTCACCGGATCAGCGAGAAAAAGATCAAGCGTCTTTTCGGTCCAGATGATGCCGAAGCGTTTCATCGCGTCGGTATAGTCGAAGCCGCGGACGCCACCCGCGCGGCGTCCGAATAAGCCGCAGTGACGTGGACCGGTACGGTCGCGGGAAAGGGCATGGCAGGCCAGACAGCGCGTATAGACTTGCCGGCCTGCCTCGACATCGGCGGGCGGCATGGCCAACGCCACCGCAGCCGGCAGCATGCCGACTGCGCATGTAAGCAATCCCGCCAGGGTGCGGTTCATTGCGGGTTCACGACACGAACGCCGAGGGAACTGGCGTTTCGCCCAGCGCATTGCGCAGGATCGCCCAGTGCATTGCTTCATCGCCGAGGATGCTGGCGGCCGCTTTTGCGAGGTCGCGGTTCTCGAACAGCGGCACTGCGCCAAGGTATGCGCTCACCGCTCCCTTCTCGAGCATGGCGGCGAACCGCAACACATCCGCCTGCGTCTTCAGCTTGTCGGTCGGGAACGTGTACTTATCCTTTGCGCTTACCGGCTTGCCACCGAGTTTTGTAACGGTTTGCGCAAGCACCTCCGCATGCTGTTTATGGTGCCCCTGGAAAGTGACCGCCAGGTCGAGCACCGACTTTTGCAGCAGTTCGCTTTCCGCGCCCAACTGGTAGGCGGCGATCGCTTCGAGCTCCGCGCCGAGCGCGGTATTCAGAATCCGTACATCGGAAGCGAGCGAGTCGCTGCTTTTCGCTGCAAGCGCCTCGTTGCCGGCCAACAGGGCAACAGCGGTCCCGGACAGCAGCAAGCCGGACCGGCCCAGAAAGACCCGACGATTATGACGGTCAGTGAAATCATTCGCTTGAATCAGAAAAGACATGGCAGTTCTCCTTTGATTTACCACTACGGACAATCAGGACACTAGTCACACCTGTAGTCACACCTCTATATTCCGGCTTACACCTTGTACGTGATCCCGCGAAGAGCCTGCCGTCGAGTGAGGTAGTGCGTCGGTTGGGATTGGCATCCGAACCTACGTCATCGCGCACGCAATTGACAGTAGAAGAACTAGCTGTGACTAAAAAACTAGCGATCGAGCCTCGCGAGAACTCGTGCAACGATGCGATCGCAACGTGCGCCATCAAAAGCGAATGCTTCCTCGAACACAAAGTCGATTTCACGTGACAGCGCCTCGCGCAGCAGGCTGCGCGCACGGAAGAACCGGGTACGCACTGTAGCTTGCGGAATGCCAAGCGAGGAGGACACTTCTTCGACGGTCATCTCTTCCAGCGCACGGAGCACGAACACGGTGCGAAATGCTTCGGGCAGGTCATCGATTTTGTTCTCAAGCATGCGGCGAGCCTCCGCGCGCATGGCGGCGCGTTCGGGTTGTTCGGGGGTTGCTTCGTTCATGGTTCCCTCCGCGGGGTTGTTCTCCCATTCCGAATCGCCGTCGAGCCGGATGATTTCCGCCCTGCGGCCGCTTTTGCGCGCACGTGCAATCGCTTCATTAATCACGATGCGTGTAAGCCATGTCGACAGTGTGGAATCGGCGCGGAATTTGTCGATGTTCCGAAAGGCGAGCAGATACGCTTCCTGCAGCACATCCTCCGCTTCTGCATCGTCCTTCACGATGCTGCGCGCCGCACGGTAAAGAGGGCGGTTGTAGCGCCTCATGACGAGCACGAAAGCCGCCTGGTCGCCGGCCGCCATGCGCCGGGCGAGTTCAGCGTCGGAACATCCCTTGGGGCTTTTGTCGACGGCTGTCGTGTGCATCGCGTCCTCCCGTTATTGCGGCTGGTCTTGTGATATTAGATGAAGGCCGGGTCCGCCGCGTTCCCGCTATGGGGAGGGTGGCGCGGTGCAATCCTCCAGGGGAAGGAAAAAGTTGTAGAGCATATGCCGGGCACCGCTGCCAGCATAGGCATCGCGGTAGGCATGGACACGCTGGTCGGCATTGCTGCAACCACGCTTGGGCACCATCTTCTCGATGAGCGTTTCTATCACAGCAAAGACATTACGGGCGAGCAAATGCTCACCAAGGAAGAAAGCGATAGTCGGCGCACTCACCATGACCGGGGGCGGTCAGTCTCCCCCTTCCCCTTCCGCTTCCGGTTTCGTTGTGGGCGGAGCATCCTTGCTTCCGCTTGATTCCACAGGGGTGGTCGCGGCGTAGTCGAGATATCCCTCGACCAGCTCGAAAAAGCGATCGTAAAACTGCCTTGCGGGGATGGTTTCGCTGGCGACCCGGACCAGCGAGTCATCTGTTGAGCCGAAAGGCAAGGACAGTGAGCCCAGGACCCCTACACCCACGCTGGCGGAATTGCTGCTCTTCTTGAGCGAATACCGGTCACGTACCGCATTGGCAAACAAGGTCGTAGTGTTGCTGCCTTTGGTATTCGTGGCGCAGACAACATGGAATTCGATCTGCAGATGGACTTCGCTGTCAGGCTGGAAGTTTTTGCGGCCTTTTACCAGCGATGCATTCGCTTCGTGGATCAAATAGCCCTGGCTGAGCAGCGCCCGTCGCGCAGCTTCGCAGGTTTCCACCCCGGATCCGGGAAAGGAGCGGGAATAGACGTTGGTCGACGCGAACTCGGTCTGGAAATTTTGATAACTTTCCTGCTTTGTGGTCGACGGCATCGTCGAGCAGGCGGAGAGAGCATAGACAGACAGGGCCGCCAGGAGCAGAGAAGTGAGATGGGGGTTGTTGCGCATGGACGAACTTCTTCCGGAGAATCACTTGGGCAGAAGGAAGTATACCCAGAAACGATCTTCGGTATCGGTTCGTGGCCGGTGAGTTACCGACTAAGGCACCGCGCAGGAATAAGTTGGGCAATTTGGCGGCCGTCGCGGGATGCGGTGCAAGGGGCCCGCCGAGGGGCGTGAGGAGGAGCCATAGCGAGCTATGACGACGACGAGCAACGCAGCAA
>JBBWZW010000328.1:0-3029 GCA_039649305.1 Burkholderiales bacterium | reverse complement strand
CATCAAGGACGTGCGCCAATGTGTTTTACTGACAGCTACAGAGGTGATGGCTGAGCGCTGGCTTATCGCCCGAAGAACTTCGCGTTGATCTCGGCGTATTGTTTCCACTTTTCAGGAAGGTCGTCGAGCGCAAAAATCGCCGAGACGGGGCACACGGGCACGCAGGCGCCGCAATCGATGCATTCAACCGGATCGATATAAAGCATGGTCTCGCCCTCGAACTTCTCGGAGTCCTTCTTGGGATGAATGCAATCCACAGGGCAGGAATCAACACAAGCGCTATCTTTTGTGCCAATGCACGGTTCTGCGATGACGTAAGCCATAAATGATCGATCTCCCTGAGCCCTGAATGATGCCTGTGGAACCAATTATTCTACCAAGAAACGATTGATAGGGTACAGGACACACTCTCCGGACGTCGCGCGGTACGGACATTGCCCGGGCCGTCACGCTCATCGATCCCTCACAACCCACGATCTCGAAACCGAGGTCAAGCCAGGAACCTCTATAGTGCGCGTCAGCAAGTCTTTACGCGGCCATCGGTGCAGTGATAATGGTCTGCGATGGCCTGGAGATTTCTGCGACCGTGCGATGTACCTTATGGGAATCCTCGGATCGGGCCACATCCGCTTGCGAAAGGATTCCGACGCAGTTCGCACCGTCATCGACCACCAGGACTCGCCGGATCTGATGCATTTGCATCAATCGTTCGCATGAATCCAGACTCTGTTCCGGCCGGCACGTAACCAGACTGCGCGAAACAAAGGCGGCAATTGGTGTGGTGTTTGGATCCAGGCCTTCAGCAATGATGCCGCAGCAAAGATCGCGGTCTGTAATGATGCCCTCAAGCCGTTGTGACACATGATCGGCAAGGACTGGCATGGCGCCAATATCCTGATCTCGAAACATCTGCGCCACTGTTTGTGCAATGTCGCTGAGACAGCAACATTGCGGATACTGAGTCATCACGTCTCTTACTTTCATCGGACACCTCTTCTTCCTAATTTTTGTCCTTTTTAATTTTGTGCTTCGAGTTTCAATCCCTTTCACGCCGCGCGTCGCAAGCCCGGAGTCATCTTGAAGAGACCTCGCAAAGCCAATGCGAACATCACGTGCGCCCAACCACGCAGGATGAGTGAAATTCCAATGGACAGGCCAAGAAACCAAAGCCCCGACCACGGCCAGTTGGTCCATAAAATAATGCCCAGCAGTAACGTGACAGCTCCGTCGAAGGCCGTCCAACCCCAGTTAAGGAAGCGCATCCGAATGGCTGCCACCAGCCGGAAAGTTCCAACGACCAGGAAGAATGAAGCAATCAACATCGTCCAGGCAATCGCGCCCGCAAGCGGATGAGTGACGATCAGAAGGCCCAGGACTATTCCCAGGAGTCCGGCCACGAGATGCAGGAGCTCGCCGCGCCATCCGCGGACCTGAAAGGCATGGATCGCCTCAATCACACCGCTAAACACCATCAACCAGCCCAGCACCATTACCGCCGCAATGGTGGTGACCGGCATTATGACTAGCGCAATCGTCCCCAAAAGAATCAGGACGATCCCCAAGCCCAAAAACCATCCCCATTTGTGACGCAGGCTGTCCCCATCTGCAATTACCAGAGTCGCTGTCATAGAACCTCCTTTAGGTTCATTCTCAACCGTTCATGACACCGGGCGGCACCTGGTTCGACCTAGATCAAGCAGCGAGGCGAACACCGACTTCGTCCAGGTGCCGCAACAAATCAAGCGGATCCTGGTACACGCGATAGGCGCCGGCCTGTTCCAATTCTTCGGCTCCATAGCCACCGGAAAGCAGGCCCACGCCAAGCGCACGAGCTCGCCGCGCGGCGAGCAAGTCCCAAACACTGTCCCCAACAACAACTGATGCGGTAATGTCGACACCTAAACGCAGTGCCGCCGCCAGGAAAAGATCCGGATCGGGCTTGGCCCGTTCTACATCGTCCCGAGTGATGACCGGCACGCCTGGACCGATCCCAAGGGCTTTGATAGTTCTCTGTGCGCTTTCGATCTGGCCGCTGGTCGCGATTGCCCAAGGAACACCCTGCCTGGTCAGCGTCGCGAGCAGATCGCTAGCTCCCGGCAGCGGCCTCACTTGCGCGACATAGCGGGCATAGGCTTCACCGTGAAATCCTGCAAGCTGCTCAGCCTGTTCGGCGGTCACCTCGCGTCCAGTCTCGCGGAGAAGAGCGTTGACGAGCAGCCCGCCGCTCATCCCGATGCGACGATGAATGCGCCAAACGGCAAGCTCAATGCCGACCCGTTCCAAGGCCTCCCGCCAAGCCAGAACATGTTGGTAGACGCTGTCCACCAGCGTGCCGTCGAGATCAAAGAGGAAAGCTGGAGTGGTGCTCGATACCTTCATTTCCCAGGCTCCCAGGATGGTTTGGGTTGATGGCTACGCGATAGCCATGGCGAAAGACTCAGGGCCGAGTACGAGATGGAGATTAATTATCCCCAGAAGGCAGATACTCTTGTCTATACCTCTGATGCTGTACGGGGGAAGCTACGCTGTGACTAACTCGCGTTGACCGCTTGGCTGGTATTCACTGATGTACCCTGCCACCGCGCTGGCCGCAACCGTGAGTGGAGAGGCCAGGTACATCTGTCCGGGTCCGCTGCGTCCTGGAAAGTTGCGGTTCTGCGCGCTGATTACAATTTGATCGGCACGGGTTGAGACTCCGGGTCCAGCATTGATGCACGCCCCGCAACTGGGTTCAATCACGTGGGCGCCCGCCTTTTCGAAAATTTCGATATAGCCTTTACGCTTGCAGTATTCGCGCGTCTCCTGCGAGCCGAACTGGATCCAGAAATTTACGCTTGGCGCCACCCGCTTGCCTTGCTTCAGCGCATCCGCGAGGACCGCAGCATACATGTCCATGTCTTCATTCTTGCCGGCCGTGCACGTGCCGCCGTAAGCAATCTCAACCGGCACCGGCGTGTGAAGTTCGCGGATGTACTTGCCGTTGCCGGGATCGCCCGGCGTCGCCACCATGGGCGTAATCTCAGCCGCAT
>JBBWZW010000252.1:0-2900 GCA_039649305.1 Burkholderiales bacterium | reverse complement strand
AAGAAAAGCCGCCCGCCGCCCGCGCGCAATGCCGCCAACATGTCGGCCATGCGGTCAACCACAGTGACATCGATCGCGTCGATAATCCGCTTCGACTCCTCGAGGTGATTGCGCGAAAAGGACATGCCGCCTCGTATTTCCTTCCCGCTCGCCGGGCTCAAAATATCGCTACTCCAGCGCGCCGCGCTTGTCTATCCAGTGCCGCCGAAGTTGGGAATTCCGATACCAAAGGCAGTTGCAAATGCCTCAGGATTCTGTCCCGGCACAAGCGCTCTCGATCAGGCCTTCCTGCCGCGCAACGGCGTCGTGACTTGAACAATTGGTTCTGATATCGAACTCCCGCCCACGCATGGAACCGGCTGGACTGGATGATGTCGTCGACGCTTCTCGGTGCCTCCCCGCACACTGCCGCGGATCGTCCAAGACTCGTTGCCTGTCCGGTCTGCCATGCCGGCGCATTCGACGCCCTCGTCGAGATCAATGGGATTCCCATCGAAACCTGCAAGAGCTGCGGCCTGATTGTTCAGAACCCTCAGCCCAGCGACAGCGCGCTAGCGGCAATTTACGGCAGCGACTATTTCATCGGATCGGCCGAAAATGAGCGGTTCGCTTCGCAATTCGAAGTCGTCAAGCGCGCAACCGCGGCCCTGCAGCTCGACGAAATCGCCGGATTCCTGGAGCAACGGGGACTGAATGCGGCGGGCCGGCGATTGCTGGAAGTCGGCTGCGGCCACGGGAACATGCTGCTCGAGGCTCAGCGCAGAGGATACGAAGTTGAAGGGATCGAATATTCGTCCGATGCCGCCGCGCGGGCCAACGAAAAACTCGGTGCCGACGTCGTCCGCGTCGGCGCAATCGGCGAGACGCCCATTCCTGAACGAACCTATGATGTCTGTGTTCTGGCCGACGTGATCGAGCACGTGCGCGACCCCGACATTTTCCTCAGAAATATCTGGAAAATACTCAAGGACGGAGCCGTACTCTTTGTCGCCACGCCAAGCGCGGATAGCTGGTCGGCGCGCATCCTCGGCCGCCACTGGATGGAATACAAGCCGGAACACTTGTTCTATTTCAACCGCGCGACGATCTCACGACTACTGACCGATGCCGGATTTTCCGACGTTACGGTCTCGACCGGCAAGAAAATTCTAACGCTCGACTACATCATCGGGCATTTCGAGAAGTTTCCGGTGCCCTTCATCTCCCCCTCATTGCGTATCGCGCGCACGTTGATGCCGCGGGCATTGCTCGGCCGGCCAACGAAAATTACCGCGAGCGGCATTAATGCGATGGCCACTAAGCTTGCAAGCGCTTGACCGGCCTCCTGCGCTCCCAGAGCAGAAGCCCGCCCAGCGCGATTAGCGCGGTGATGGAGATCGTCGCACCAAGCCGAAAGCTGCCTGGCTGGTAGACGAACTCCACTTTGCTTTTTCCCTTCGGCACAACGACACCACGGAACAGATAATTGGCAGAGACGATCGGCGCCGGCTGCCCGTTCACAAAGGCACGCCAGCCCGGGTAATTCGTGTCGGTCAGCATCAGCAGGGACGTCGAGCCGGCGTTTGCTTCAATTTCCACACGCTGCGACTGATAGCTGACAATCGTCGCGGCGGTATTTCCAGAGGCGGAAGACGCTTGCCCCTCAAGTGACCGTAACGTCGCCGGATCCACGTCTGCCAAGAATTCGCGCGATAGAATGATGCTTTCCTCGGGCCGAAACGAAGCATCCTTCAGCCGGGCCAGGACCTGCTCATCCGGCAATATTTCGATCCGGCCAAATACCGACGCCCGCGGCAATGTCGGCGAAATCTCATACACCTTCACCTCACTGTCATAGATTTTGGCGAAGGCCGGCGCCCATGTCATATCACCAATCTGCGCCGAAGAAGTGTTGTAAGCCCTGGAACTGATGAGATAACGAACGGAGGATAATGCCAGAAATCTCTTTTCGATCACCGTGGAAAAATCATAAGTGCCCTCGGATCCGGTAAATCGGTCCGCCAGATCCCCATGCTGGCGATGGTCTCCCGGCGCCAGCAGGAAGCTCCGGATAAAAGCCAGATAGCGGCGATAATACATGGCATCCAACGAGCGCACGTCCGCGAGTTCGAACGCAGCAGCCCAATTGGGGTACAACATTCCATCGCGCGCGAAGACCCGGTCATGCTCGGTATTCCGCGCCCGAAGGAAGTCAAGAAACGGCGCCCCTTTGAACGGAGACCTAGCGGCCGGTGGCGCTACCCCATAGATATAGAAGGAGGGCACAATGTAATTCACGACGAGTTCCAAGCAAAGAACTCCAATCAAGCCTGAAATCAGCCGCCGCCGCACCAATGGCGAATTTGACAGCACGAACGACATCGCTGTCACAAGCGTGACAAGGACAAAGAGCGTGCCCGCGGACAAAGACAGATAGTAGAAAAATGCAAATCGCTTGACGTGCAGGACCTGCGGCCAAAATGGCCCTGCGATACCATACATAAAGCCGGCTAATGCCAAAGCCGCAGCGGCAACTATCCCCCACCCCACGCGAAGCTCAATGAGCACAGACAGTCCCAAGCCGGCGAGCATGGCAATGCAAAGAGCAATACTCGGCTCCTGATACTTTAAGTAAAGAACCATCTCGGAAATCGGCAACAGGCCGACCCAATTTATGATCGGGCTGGCAAACCTCTTCAATATCATCATGGTCAGCATGATGAAGAAGAACGAGATCAAAAACCGGTAACTTCTCGCTTGGAGCTTTCTGTAGGCAAAGATCAAGCTGAAGACCGCCATCGTGGCGAGCATGCTCGGAACGATGCCCCAGTAGCTGCGCATCCCGGCCCAGCCCGGCACGTCGGACATTGTCGAGTTATTGACGGGACCAAAGAGTAGCGGCAGCAAATAGAAGATCGTTT
>JBBWZW010000218.1:0-18919 GCA_039649305.1 Burkholderiales bacterium | reverse complement strand
ACATCGGCGCCGTTAAGCGTCGCTGCCAGAACCTTGATGCCGTTGATGTCGGTGGCCTGGGACAGCAGTTCGTCACCCTGGCTGGACGCGAGCTTCGACTTGAGTCCGGACAGCTCTTTCTCGAGCGACTTCACGTAGTCCTGCACCTGCGCGATACGCTGCGTGAGTTCTTCCGGCTGCGCTTTCAATGCAGTGGCTGCTTCGCTGACGCGGGCGGCAAGATTCTGCACAAACACGAGCGCAACTTCGCCGGTCACCGCTTCGACGCGCCGGATGCCGGCTGCGACGCCGCCTTCCGAGACGATCTTGAACAAGCCGATGTCCCCGGTACGGCTGACGTGGGTACCACCGCACAGTTCCTTGGAAGAACCGATGCCGAGCACACGCACCTGGTCGCCATATTTTTCGCCGAACAATGCCATCGCGCCATACTTGATCGCATCGTCATAGGCCATGTGCTGCGCCTCGGTCGATTCGTTGGCGAGGATTTCGCGATTGACGATTTCCTCGACCCGGCGGATTTCCTCAGCCGTCAGCGGCGCGTTGTGGCTGAAGTCGAAACGGGTTTTTTCCGCATCGACCAGCGAGCCTTTTTGCGAAACGTGTTTGCCCAACACTTCGCGTAACGCCGCGTGCATCAGGTGGGTTGCGGAGTGGTTGCGCATGGTTTGCGCGCGCACCGCAGTGTTGACCTTTGCCGCAATCTTGTCGCCGATAGCCAGCGCGCCTTTGTTCAGAGTGCCATGATGCCCATAAACCTCAGGCTGGATTTTCTGCGTATCCGCGACTTCGAACGACGCGCCGGAGGATTCGAGCACGCCGGTGTCGCCGGCCTGGCCGCCGGACTCCGCGTAGAACGGTGTGGAGTCAAGGACGACGATCGCTTCCTGGCCTGCTTCAACCTTTTGCACGGCGGCGCCGCCGACGTACAGGGCGACGACCTTCCCTTCCTGCACCAGGGTGTCATAGCCGACGAAACTGGTTTTGTCACCGCTGTATTCGATCGCGGCGGTCATCTTGAACTTGCCGGCCGCGCGCGCCTGCTGCTTCTGGCGCTCCATCGCGGCGTTGAAGCCTGCCTCGTCCAGTTCCACATTGCGCTCGCGGCAGATGTCAGCGGTCAGGTCGAGCGGGAAACCGAAGGTGTCGTACAAAGTGAAAGCCGTGTCACCGTCGAGCTTCTTCGGATTCTTCTGCAGCGCGGCTTCGAGTATCTTCATGCCGTTTTCCAGGGTTTCACCGAAGCGTTCTTCTTCCTGCTTCAACACCTGCTCGACACGCGGCGCGGCTTCCGCCAGTTCCGGGTAGGCTGCGCCCATTTCCTGCACCAGGTCCTTGACCAGCTTGTGGAAGAACGGCTGGGTCTGGTCCAGCTTGTAGCCATGGCGCAAGGCGCGGCGGATGATACGGCGCAGCACATAGCCGCGACCTTCATTGCCGGGGATCACGCCATCGACGATCAGGAACGAGCAGGCGCGGATATGGTCGGCGATGACCTTCAGCGAATTGTTCGCGAGGTCCTTGCAACCCGTTTCACGCGCAGCGGCCTTGATCAGGTTCTGGAACAGGTCGATTTCGTAATTGGAATGCACATGCTGCAGCACCGCCGCGATACGCTCGAGGCCCATGCCGGTGTCGACGCACGGACTCGGCAGCGGATGCATCACGCCCCGGTCGTCACGATTGAACTGCATGAATACCAGGTTCCACACTTCGATATAGCGGTCGCCATCCTGCTCGGGGCTTCCCGGAGGGCCGCCCCATACATCGGGACCATGGTCGTAGAAAATTTCCGAACAGGGACCGCAGGGGCCGGTATCAGCCATCTGCCAGAAGTTGTCGGATGCATAGCGCGCACCCTTGTTGTCGCCGATGCGCACGATGCGCTCGGGCGGCACGCCGATGTCGTTTTGCCAGATGCCGTACGCCTCGTCGTCTTCGTGGTAAACCGTGACCCAGAGCTTTTCTTTCGGCAAGCCATAGACGCCAGTCAGCAATTCCCACGCGTAATGGATCGCATCACGCTTGAAGTAGTCGCCGAACGAAAAATTGCCCAGCATTTCGAAGAAGGTATGGTGACGCGCGGTATAGCCGACGTTTTCCAGGTCGTTGTGCTTGCCGCCGGCGCGCACGCTGCGCTGCGAGGAGGTTGCGCGAGTGTAATTGCGCTTGTCCTGGCCCAGGAACACGTCCTTGAACTGCACCATTCCCGAGTTGGTGAACAACAACGTCGGGTCATTGCCCGGTACCAGGCTCGACGAGCGAACAATGGTGTGGCCCTTGGATTCGAAATACTTCAGGAATTTATCGCGGATTTCAGACGAGTTCATGTTCTTTGAAAAAAGGTGGCGTGACGTTGCAAACAGTTGATTATACGTGATAACCCTTCCCGGTTTGACCGGCACGGGGGTGCAATCCCGGAGGCAAACGGTTGGCAATTTGCCAACCGCTGCGGCCATCAGGAAAAGGTCGGACCGATCAGATCGATGCGGTCGGTGCAAAAGGCATCGACGCCCCACGCGAGGATTTCTTTTGCACGCTGCGGGTCGTTGACGGTGTAACAGAACAGGCCGAAGCCCTCGTCCGTGATGGCTCGCGCCTGCGCGGCCGACAACTTCTTGTGGTTGGTATGCAGCGCGACCGCATTCACCTCGCTCAGCCGCTCCCGCCAATCCGGCGGCACCACATCGACCAGGTACCCGCGCGGGATCACAGGTGCTTCCGATTTTGCAGCGAGCAATGCATCGAAGGAAAACGACGAGAACAACGGAAGCGCCACTTGCGCTGCCACTTCGCCGGCAAACAAACGTTGCGTCACTTCCGCCACGACCCGTCCGGTCTGTTCCTCGAAGCCGGGGGATGGCTTGATCTCGATATTCATCCAGATATGGTTCTGTGTGCAGAAATCAACCACCTGCTCCAGCGTCGGCACCGGCTCGCCGGCGAACTGCGAGCCGAACCAGGCGCCGGCGTCCATCGCGCTCAGCTCCTGCGCCGTGGTCTCGCACACTTTGCCGGCGCCCGGCACGGTGCGTCCGAAATAAGGGTCGTGCATCAGCACCGGCACGCCGTCGCGGGACAACATGACGTCAAACTCCACCGCATGAAATCCGCGGGACAGTCCGCAGCGCATCGCTGCCAGTGTGTTTTCGGGTGCGAGCGTGCCGCCCCCGCGGTGGGCGATGATTTTCGGAAAATTCCACATTTTCGACCTGGCTGGAATGATATGAGTTGGGCGCATAGTCTAATTCGAATCGCCCGTTGCGTGGCAGACATCGTCGCGCGCATGGGGTTACAATCGACCGCAACTTTCACCCACTGACAGCAGGCAATCCGACAATGGCTGGTTCTTCATTCAAAAAAGCACTTGGACACATACGCGTACTGGACCTCACCCGCGTACTCGCGGGACCGTGGTGCGCACAAAACCTGGCGGACCTCGGCGCGGACGTCATCAAGATCGAGCGGCCCGGCGCGGGTGACGACACGCGTCACTGGGGACCTCCGTACCTGAAAGACGCGGAAGGCAATGACACGACCGAAGCAGCATATTACCTCGCCGCCAACCGCGGCAAGCGTTCCGTCACGCTCGACATCGCCACCCCCGAAGGACAGGAAATCATCCGCAAGCTGGCCCGCGTGTCAGACGTCGTGCTGGAAAATTACAAGGTCGGCCAGCTGAAAAAGTACGGGCTCGACTACGAGTCCCTGCGGCGCGAAAAGGCCGACCTGGTCTACTGCTCGATCACTGGCTTCGGCCAGGATGGCCCATACGCGCAGCGCGCCGGCTACGATTTTATCGTGCAGGGCATGGGCGGCTTCATGTCGATTACCGGCGAGCGCGACGACCTGCCCGGCGGCGGACCGCAAAAAGCGGGCGTGGCAATTTCCGACCTGATGACCGGCATGTATTCGACGCTGGCCGTAATGGCGGCCCTGACGCATCGCGACCGCACCGGCGAAGGCCAATACATCGATATGGCGCTGCTCGACGTGCAGGTCGCGATGCTGGCCAACATGAATACCAATTACCTTGCCAGCGGCAATCCGCCTAAGCGCTGGGGCAATGCGCATCCGAACATCGTGCCTTACCAGACCTTTGCCACCTCCGACGGGCACATCATCGTGGCGGTCGGCAATGACGGCCAATATCGCAAGTTCGTCGACGTCGGCGGCCGCCCCGAACTGGCGACCGACGAGCGCTTCGCCACCAATCCGATGCGGGTCCGCTATCGCGACACGCTGGTGCCGCTGCTCGCCGAAATGGTGAAGACCAAGACCAAGCAGGAATGGATCGATCAATTGGAAGCGGCCGGGGTGCCATGCGGTCCGATCAATAACCTCGATGAAGTGTTCGAGGACCCGCAGGTCGTTGCGCGCGGCATGCAAATGGATCTGCCCCATCCTTCCGGCGGCAAGGTCAAGCTGGTCGGCAGTCCGATGAAGATGTCGGCGACTCCGCCACAATACAATATGCCGCCGCCGTTGCTGGGGCAGCATACGGATGAAGTGCTGGGGGAACTGCTTGGGCAGAGTGGTGAAGAGATTGCGGCTTTGCGGGGGAAAGGGGTGGTTTAAGCTATCGCCTGACTCCGCGGCAGGCTTGTCGCGGAGTCAGGCGCTTTTCTCCTTCCCCGGGCAGGGGGAAGGGGCAACAGCGCGCCGACGCGAGTGTCAGTGGTACGAGTGCCCAGCGGCCTCACAGCACAAACATAAAATCCTTCACCAGCGCCCCCGGCAAGCGCGCACTCCCCGTGCTGCGCGCACCATAGGTATCAGTATCAATCAACAACTCCCGCTCCCGCGTCAACCCGAGCAGGTTATCCCCCAGCACCCGGAAAAGCGAATCATCAAACCGCATCACGTTAAGCGGCGCCTTGATCTCACCATTCTCAACCCAGAACGTCGCAAAGCGCGTCATGCCGGTGATCTTGCAATTCGCTCGATCGGAATAATTCAGGTACCAGAGATTGCTGACGAAAACACCGGTGCCCAGTTCTTCCAGCACGCGCGACAACTGCAGCTCGCCGCCCGCGAGATCGAGGGAAGTTAATACCTCGCTGCTGTCGGCGCCATTGGTCTGGATGTCATATTCTTTCGCGGTGCGCGGCGAAATCATGCTGCCTGCCAGGCGTCCGTTCTCGAGCAGCACCAGGCGCTCCGGCTTGATGAAGCCGTCGCTTTGAAATCCCGGCGACAAGCCCTCGGCGATATTCTCCGACAGCGTCACAGCTGGATTGAACCGCACACCCTCGTCGCGCATGCTCCGCAGCGAACTTTGCCTGGTGCGCAGGGACTTCTCCGAAAGACCGCCCCAGTTGAGGATGCTGAATATTTCGTATAACGCGGTCGGTGTCAGGTACGCGCGATAGGGGCCGGGTTTGATGCTGACCGGTTCGCGCTGAAGCAGCGCAAGCTGTTCCCTGGCCCGCTCGAATCGGATGCGAAATCCGGTACTGTCCCAATCGTAGCCGGAGTAAGTGGTCTTCACCGCCTTGTCCCGGCTGTGGTACAAGCTCCAGTCAAGATTGAAGCTGGCAGTCTCGTGCCAGTTGCGTTGGCCGAATGAATTGGCGAAGCCGCGATAGATCGGTCCGGCCGCGAGGAAACCGACCAGGTCCAGCCCTTGCGCAGCGCCGATCACCTCATCGACTATCTTGCCGGCGGCGGGCAAGAGCGATGGGACCGCATGCACGGTGGAACGCACATCGGGTGCGACCATCAGGTGGGGATCTTCCGGCAAGTCCGGCAATTGGGCGCGCAACTGGCTGACGAAATGCCCGACCAGCGCGCAGTCGGAATCGAGATTGCCGGCCAGCGAAATACTACTGTTTGCATGACGCAAGCCATCGATCAGGCTCAGCGACAGATAAATCTGGCGGACATGCCCCGACTGCCGGATCAGGCTGTGATTGAAGCGGACGAAGTCCGACTCCTCGGCCGCAAACCAGCATTTGTATTGTTCGCTACCCTCGAGCCTCGTCTCGATGAACGCCGCCAGATCGTGGAAATACTGTTTCATGACTCCCCCCCGAACACGTCGATATTATCGAACAGGCAGGCCGGCGATGCATGGCCCACCCGGATTATTTGCGCCGGCTCGCCCTTGCCGCAGAACGGCGTGCCCATCACATTGAATGTCGATTCATCGCCGACCGCCTTCAACGAACGCCAGAAGGTCGCCGAGATGCCGCGGTAATTCGGATTCTTGACGATGTCCGTCAGTTCGCCATTCTCGATCAGGCGGCCGAATTCGCAACCGAACTGGAATTTATTGCGCGAATCGTCGATGGACCATGAGACGTTGGTATCCATCAGCACGCCCCGCTCCACCGACCTGATCATGTCGGCCAGAGAGGACGCGCCGGGCTCGATATTCAGGTTCGCCATACGGTCGATCGGCGCGCGATTCCAGTTGCTCGCTCGCGAATTCGCCACGCCCTCCATGCCGGCGCGCGCCTGCGAGATCGCACCGCCGAGCGGGCGTTCGAGTACGCCGTTGCGAATCAGGTGCGTATGCTCGGCCGGCGTGCCGTCATCGTCCCACCGATAGCTCGCGAATTGCTCGGGCCGCGTCGGGTCGTGGGTAACGTTCAACAGCTCCGAGCCATATTGATACTTGCCGAACATGTCGAGCGTGACGAAACTGGTGCCGGCGAAATTGCGCTCGTCGCCGAGTATGCGGTCGAGTTCCAGCGGGTGGCCGATCGACTCATGGATCTGCAACATCATTTGCTCCGGCATCAGCAGCAGGTCCATCCTGCCGCTTGGGCAATTGCGTGCGCCCAGCAATTCAAGCGCCTCGCGCGCGACGCGAGCGCCCGCGCCGTAAAAGCCGGCGTCGACGAGCACTTCCAGCCCGCCCTGCCTGCAATAGCCGTTGTACTGGCCACCAAGACTACGGGTCTGGGTATCGGCCCCCTGGTTGGCGGTGACGGCGAGGTTGGGTATCACATATCGGAAATTCTGCCGGGCCTCCGCGCCGTCCGCCGTCAGGTAAAGCTGCGACGCGTTCACCGCCGAAATCGATGCATACCAGTCGACGATGCGCGGATCAATCTTACAGGCGCGGGATTCCTGCATCAGTAACTCGATCAGTTCCTTGCGATTCCAGGCCGGGGCAGCCGGCATGTTTGGACTGGCATAAAAACCGTCCGGACGTGCCATCGCGATTTTCGAATAGTCGGCCACTGAGCGTCCGGCACTTGCTTCCGCCCAGGCCCGGGCACGCCCGATTGCATCCCTCAATCCGGCGGCGCTCAGGTCGCTGGTCGCCGCGTACCCATATCCGCCCAGATGCACGATCGTCACTATCGCGCCGCGATCGGCGCTGTTGGAAAGTGGTTGCAGCACATCCTGCCGCACCATGATGTTCTCGCCCGACTCCTCGACTATGCGCAGCGAGCAGAAATCGACGGCGGGCGCGAGGCTTTTAAACAGGCTTCTCAGTGAATCCGACACGTATTACCTCTAAGGACGGGAAAGTGAAAATGCATGACAAGACTAAGCAAACGACACAGGGATGACAAGCGTTGGCAGGGAGCAAGGAACAGAGTTGAAGAATCGTCCGGGTTTGCATTTCAGACAACTTTGTCGGCCGGGCTACCCCCGGAATCATGCGTTTCGCTCCTAGCTTCCGCCATTTCATCGCAATCCGCTACCGTCCGCTCCTGTGCTTTTCGATAATCCATCCATCAGATCAACTACCGGGAGCGATGCCATGCAATTCACACCGATTATCCTCGTTCACATGTTTACCGCCCTTGGCGCGGTCATCATCGGCGGCATCATGTTCGCCATGAAAAAAGGTACGCGTGCGCATCGCCTGGTCGGCCGTACATGGGTCGCCCTTATGCTCACAACCGCACTGGTATCCTTCGGCATCCGCGCTAGCGGACATTTTTCGTGGATACATTTGTTGTCGGTCCTGTCCCTGGCAATACTCGGCCTGGCGATCTACGCTGTGATTCATGGCCGCATCAAGGATCATCAGCGCAACATGACCGGCCTCTACATCGGACTGGTGACCGCCGGGATATTCACGCTGCTCCCGTTCCGCCGGTTGGGATATGTGGTCTGGCATGCGGTTGGAATTGTTTAAGGAGAAAATCATGGAAAACACTGTCACGCATACCGACGCAAGACGTCACGTGGAACGCAAGATCGGCTTCTTCATCCACCTGGCAGTTTACCTCACCGTCAATTCCGGGCTGATGCTGTTCAACCTGCTGGTGGTACCGCAAAAGCTGTGGGCGTTCTGGCCGCTGCTCGGATGGGGAATCGGGTTACTATTCCACGGCGCGGCCACCTTCCTGAGCGCTCCGGGAGCGACATGGAAACAGCGGATGATCGAAAACGAACTAAAAAAGCATCAATCAAAATGAGCGTTGCAAAATGAGCGTTGCGTTAGTCAATCCACCCCACTCCTACCCGCGCCTGCGTCGATTTACGATCGACGCGGCGATCACCGTGGTCATCAACGTTGCCATCGCGGTGATCATTACCTATGTGATGCGCATCCATGACTCGTTTTTTATCAACCTTGTCACGTCCATGTGCATCGGCATGCTGGCAGTGACATTGATTGACGGCGGGCGATTGCTGCTCTGGGGTGTCGGCAGGCCGCCAAAGCTGCCATTCTTTCTCCTGTTGCTCATTGCCATACCCGCCGCCCAGTATTTTGGCAGCCTGATTGCGTCGCAGACCCTGGGCATTCCGTCGGAAAATCTAGTGGCCCTGGGGGCAAAGAACGCTACCAGCATGATCGCCGGCACATTCCTGACCTGCCTGGGCATCACCTGGTTCTTCTGGAACCGTACGAAGTTGACAGAACTGCGGGCCGAGGCGGAAGCGGAAAAAGCGCGCGCCGCCGCAATCGAAAAGCAGGCATTGCAGGCGCAGCTGCAATTGCTGCAGGCGCAGATCGAGCCGCACATGCTGTTCAACACGCTGGCGAACCTGCAGGGATTGATTGCGGTCGATGCGCCGCGTGCCCAGCATATGCTGGACCAGCTGATTCTCTACCTGCGAGCTACTTTGTCGTCTTCCCGTTCCGAGAAGACCACGCTGGCCCAGGAGTTTTCGCTGATGGAGGCCTACCTCGGGCTGATGTCCGTGCGCATGGGCTCCCGACTCTCGTATGCGCTTGATTTACCCGACACACTGCGCAGCGCACCGGTACCGCCGATGTTGTTGCAGCCCCTTGTGGAGAATGCGATCAAGCATGGCGTCGAGCCGAAGGTTGGCGGCGGCCGCATCGAAGTGCATGCGATGCAGCAAGCCGGCATCCTGAAGCTGACCGTAGCCGATACCGGCCTTGGCCTCGACGCCTCTCCAGCTGACCCGCACGGCACGCATGTGGGCCTGGCAAATGTACGCGAGCGCCTGCTCGCGCTTTACGGCCAGCGAGCTTCGCTCACGCTGGAGCCGAACACACCGTCCGGTGTAATCGCACAAGTTACCCTCCCCCTATGAGTACATTTCACGCACTGATAGCAGAAGACGAACCGATCCTCGCCCAGGCGCTCGCGCAGGCGCTGCAACGCCTGTGGCCGGAGCTGCACGTGGGCGGAGTGGCCGAAAATGGCATTGCGGCGGTCGAGGCGGCGTTGGTCCAGCGGCCCGACGTGCTCTTCCTCGATATCAAAATGCCGGGCAGGACCGGACTCGAAGCAGCGCAGGAACTGGCGGAAGACTGGCCGGAAGAAGCACCCTTCCCGCTGCTGGTGTTTGTCACGGCCTATGATGAATATGCGCTGCAGGCATTTGAACAAGCAGCCGTCGACTATGTGCTCAAACCGATCAGCGACGCACGGCTGTCCAAAACCATCGACCGCCTCAAAGCGCGCTTGCAGCAGCATCAGGAACGCGGCGGCGAACTCGAACGCATCGTCGGCCAGTTGCGTGCGCTGGTGCCGGCGGCGCCTGCCGCGTCGGAACGCCTGACGATCATTCGCGCCGCGGTCGGCAATCAGATCCGCATGATTCCGGTAAGCGACGTGCTTTACTTCGAAGCGACGGATAAATATGTGAACGTCGTGACCGCGGACAGCGAGTCGCTGATCCGTACCAGCCTCAAGGAACTACTGCCGCAACTCGACGCCGACCAGTTCTGGCAAATCCATCGCGGCACGGTCGTCAACGCGAACTGCATCGAGGCAGCGATACGCGACGAAGCGGGCAAACTTTCATTGAAACTGCGTAGGCAGGACAAGCGGCTCGCGGTCAGCCGCGTGTTTGCGCACTTGTTTAAGCAGATGTGAGTATGTGACAAAGGACTATTTGATTACCTGCTGCAGCGCGAACACCGCTACGGGCACCACAGCTACTACGAAAGCAGTGAGCAACCGTATCGCCATGCCAAATCCCCGCCTCTTGAACCAGGATGTGAGGCCGAGCGCGCACAGCGAGTAGAGAACGGTAAAAAATACCAGGGCCTCCGTGCCCAGCGACCCGATCGCTCGCGTCGTAAGCAGGACACCGAACATCGCTGTAGTGACAATAGCAAGCACACCGACGACGTAGGTAAGAAAGGCGTAAATACGCCTGACGCGCGCCGACCTCGTCTGCGCCAGCATCGCCTCGCGCTGGGTTCGCACATCGCGCTGTAACAGAAAAATCAGCAGGGGATCGATCTGCCTGTACTGCAGAATACCGACTGCAGCGGCGGCAACCAGGTCATCGCGTTGAATCATCATTCATCGCTCCTTCAGTTATTTTTCTTCACACCCCGGGCGGGCCAAACATATTGACAAATTGTCTAGTATGTATTTAGCCATTTTATGCCGATGACAAATAGATATACATCAAGCGTGTTTGACACAAATGATGCCTGCGGGAAGGGGAACGGAAGAGGAGACTGGGCGAGAAACGGGTTAAACCTCCGGCGGGTCACGACCCGCCGGAGGTCCTATTTTAGAATTGCTCCCACTCTTCCGTGATATTCGCATGGGCCGGTGCGCGCTTAGCCTTCACCGTGGGGGATGTCAAAGCCTTCGGCGTTTGCGCCTTCCGGATAAGTTTGGGCCTGGCTGGTTGAACCGACACCGGCTTGATCGCTGCCTTCGCAGCCTGCACGCTGTTCAGCGTGAACAGGCTGACCACCTGCGCCAGATTCGCTGCCTGATCCTGCAAGGACTGGGCGGCGGCTGTCGCCTCTTCCACCAGCGCGGCATTCTGCTGCGTCACCTGGTCCATCTGTCCGATCGCCTGGTTCACCTGCTCGATGCCCGAGCTTTGTTCCTGGCTGGCAGCCATGATCTCGGCCATGATGTCGGTCACGCGTTTGACGCTGTCGACGATCTCATTCATCGTCGTACCGGCTTCGCCGACCAGCTTGCTGCCGGCATCGACTTTCTCCACCGAGTCGTCGATCAACGTCTTGATCTCTTTGGCTGCTGCCGCCGAGCGCTGTGCCAGGTTGCGCACTTCGCTGGCCACCACCGCAAAGCCACGGCCCTGTTCGCCGGCGCGGGCTGCTTCGACCGCCGCATTCAACGCAAGGATGTTGGTCTGGAAGGCGATGCCGTCGATGACACTGATGATGTCGACAATCTTCTGCGATGACGCATTGATCGAGCCCATGGTCTGCACCACCTGGCTCACCACACTGCCGCCCTTGATGGCGACATCGGATGCTGTAACCGCCAGTTGATTCGCCTGGCGTGCGTTGTCGGCGTTTTGCTTGACGGTCGACGTCAGTTCTTCCATCGACGACGCGGTTTCTTCCAGCGAACCGGCCTGTTGTTCAGTGCGAGCTGACAGGTCGAGGTTGCCTGAGGTGATTTCGCTCGACGCGGTAGCAATGGTCTCGGTGCCACTGCGCACTTCGCCGACCACACGCACCAGGCTGTCGTTCATGTCCTTCAACGCCTGCAGCAAATTGCCGGTTTCGTCGTTGCTGTTCACCTCGATATGGCTGGTCAGATCGCCGGAAGTCACCGTGCGTGCAACCTGGAGCGCTTTGCCCAGCGGGCGCGTGATGCCGACCGTCAGCCGCCAGGCGCAGCCAGCGCCGATAACCAGGACCAACGCACCCAGCGCGACCAGCAGTTGCCAGCTGGCCTTGTAAATGGCATTGATGTCGAGGGCAGTGGCATCGATCGTCCTGCGCTGCTCGTCGAGCAGTTCCTGGATCAGGTCCAGATAGACTTTCGCGGCCGGGACGAAGGTCTGTTCAAGGATACGGTTGGCTTCTTCGATCTGCTCGTCCGCTTTTGCTTTGGTGATGGCGTCACGCGACGATACGTACACCTTGCGCTTGTCCATCAATTGCGCCCACAGCGCCTTTTCCTCCGGCGTGGTGATCAGGGGTTCGATGGCTTTTTGCAAGTCGCCCACGACTTTGATCGACCCCTTGGTTTCCTCCGCAAAGAAAGGCACCAGCGAAGGGTCCGCGCTCTTTGCAATGGCGGCGGTACGGCGCACGCTGCTGTGGATACTGCGATACCAGTCACTGATCAGCCGTTCCTTGGCCAACGGTTGCTGCGTCATCTCATGCGTCGCCTGGGCGACTGTCTGCAGACGCCAGATCCCGATGCTCGTCATGAAAACCATCAATGCCAGCACCAGCGCAAAGCCGATTCCGAGACGTGCGCCGATTCGTAGATTCTTCATATTCTTCCTTCTGTTGCAGTTGGGGCCTCAGGCCGCCATTTTCCCGATCAGGCCCATTTCATCCGACGACATCAGCCGGTCGATATCGACCAGGATCACCATGCGTTCGTCGATCGTGCCAAGACCGATCAGGTGGTCGGTTTGCAGCGCGGAACCCATGTCGGGGGCGGGTTTGATTTGCTCGGGCTTCAGCGTGATCACGTCCGACACGCTGTCGACCACCATGCCCATCACACGGTCGCCGATGTTCAGGATAATGACGACGGTGAACTGATCGTAGGTCGGCGTGCCGAGATTGAACCGGATGCGCATGTCGATGATCGGAACGATGATGCCGCGCAGGTTGATCACGCCCTTGATGAAGTCGGGCGCATTGGCGATCTGGGTGACGGCGTCGTAGCCGCGGATTTCCTGAACCTTCAGGATGTTGATGCCGTACTCCTCTTTGCCGAGGGTGAAGGACAGGGCTTCGATAGCGCCATGCGCGTCTTGGGTAGTTTGCATTTTTTGCAATGGTCCGTATGTTTGAGAAAGAGCTCGATGGGAACCCGTCCTTTTGGATTTACGGCACAGCGAAGTACAAACTTTAATCTGCCGATGGCAGCGGAACCTCAATTCGCCTCCCCCGGCCCCGGCAAAAGGACAACCACCGCAGCCACTACGGTAAAATGCCCGCAACCCGTTCTTTCGCAAGCATTTCCACGAAACACATACATGAGCCACGACCCAAAAAACAGCGCGGACAACGCCCCAGCCTCGAACTTCCTGCGCGGCATCATCGAGTCCGACCTGGCGAAAACTAAATACGCCAACCGCAAGGACCCTAATGGCAATCCGCTGCCGACCGTCATCACCCGTTTCCCTCCCGAACCGAATGGCTACCTGCACATAGGCCATGCCAAGTCGATCTGCCTGAACTTCGGCCTGGCGCGCGATTTCGGCGGCCGCTGCACGATGCGCTTCGACGACACCAATCCGACCAAAGAGGAACAGGAATACGTCGACACCATCCTCGACGCGGTCCAATGGCTCGGCTTCGGCTGGAAGGATGAAAGCGGCGACCACCTGTACTTCGCCAGCGACTATTTCGACCAGATGTATTTCATGGCGGAATACCTGATCACCGCCGGCCACGCCTACATCGACAGCCAATCGGCGGAAGACATGGCGAAGAACCGCGGCAACTTCGGCGAAGCGGGCAAGAACTCGCCCTACCGTGACCGCCCCGCGGCGGAATCGCTGGACCTGTTCCGCCGCATGAAAGCCGGCGAGTTCAAGGATGGTGAACACATCCTGCGCGCGAAGATCGACATGGCGTCGCCCAACATGAACATGCGCGACCCGGCGATCTACCGCATCCGCCACGCACATCATCACCGCACCGGCGACAAGTGGTGCATCTACCCGATGTACGACTACGCGCACCCGATCGAGGACGCGATCGAGAACATCACGCATTCATTCTGCACGCTGGAGTTCCAGGATCACCGCCCGTTCTACGACTGGGTGCTGGAGCGCCTGGCCGAAGGCGGTTTCTTCAGGAAGCCGCTGCCGGAACAGACTGAATTCGCGCGGCTGAACCTGACCTATGCGATTACCAGCAAGCGCAAGTTGCTGCAGCTCGTCGAAGAAAAGGTAGTCGATGGGTGGGATGACCCGCGCCTGCCTACCATCGTCGGTATCCGGCGCCGTGGGTACACGCCGGAATCGATCCAGTTGTTCTGCGAGCGGATCGGCGTTACGAAATCGGATAGCTGGATCGACATGAGCACGCTGGAAGGCGCGCTACGCGACGACCTCGATGCGAAAGCTGCACGTGCGGTGGCCGTGTTGCGGCCCCTGAAACTGATCATCGACAACTTCCCCGAGGGTTTGACCGAGGATTGCAGCGCGCCGGTACACCCGCATCACCCGGAACGCGGACATCGTACCTTCCCGATCAGCAAAGAACTGTGGATTGAGGAAGAGGACTTTATGGAGGTGCCGGCCAAAGGGTATTTCCGGCTCTTCCCCGGCAACAAGGTCCGCCTGCGCTATGGATATGTGGTTGAGTGCACCGGCTTCGACAAGGATGAAAACGGCAAGGTCGTCGCGGTGCATTGCAATTACTTCGCTGATTCCAAAAGCGGGACGGAAGGCGCGAACAACTACAAAGTGAAAGGGAACATCCACTGGGTCAGCACGCACAATGCACTGGAAGCTGAAGTGCGCATGTATGACCGGTTGTTCACCGATGCGAACCCGGATGCCGGCGGCAAGGATTTCAAGGCTTCACTGAATCCGAATTCGAAGGAAGTGATTACCGCCTACCTGGAACACGGGATGGCAAAAGCGCTCGCCGATGACAGGTTCCAGTTTGAGCGGCATGGGTATTTTGTGGCGGATCGGGTGGATTCGAAGCCGGGGAAGCCAGTGTTCAATCGGGCAGTGACGTTAAAGGATTCGTGGGGGAAATAACTCCGCACTTAACCATCCGGCGTCTGTCGTAGGGCCGGTCGCGGCCCTACGTCTGTCGTGACCAGCCGGATGTTTAACCCGGGCGGTTGAACGCTAGCCTAGCGAGCCCTTCGCACCAAACGCAGCAAAAGGAGAAGCACAATCGCCCCAACAGTCGCGACGATAATGCTTCCCAACATCCCCCCGCCTGCCGAGAATCCCATCGTCCGGAACAGAAAGCCGCCAATGAAAGCGCCGACTATACCGACAACGATGTCGCCAACGATTCCAAATCCACCGCCCACGATTGCGCTAGCAAGCCATCCTGCGATCAAACCAATGAGTAAGAACCAAAGTAATTCCATAAAGCCCTCCGCTGAATGATTAACCCTGATGTAAGGGATGAAGCAAAATCGCTTTCATAAACATTGGAGAGGTGGAAATAGTGAAGGTTCGGCAACGCGCGCGCTATGTCGCCGAAGAATGAGATTAAGCAAATGTTCTTCTATCGGAACCTGGTCTTCGACCCGGTCTTGATATCCACCGAATACCGCACACCGTTTTCCGTAACCGGCATCTCATCGGGTGGTTCGTCGCCGGCCAGTGCACCGGACACCACCGGCAGGCCTTCGCCCTTGCGTACCAGTTCGTCCGAACGTTCATACACATTCGGACAGCCGGTTTCCGCGATGAGCGACTGAACGATGGGAACCTTCCACGCATCGACGCCGGCCGCCTGGAACTGGCAGACCAGATAGCCTTTGGCGCCGCCGAACCAGTCAACCAGGAGTCCGGGCAAACCGTCTTCTTCGCCCAGAATCAGATGAACCGGATTGGTTTTTTTGCCGCCACGCGCCGCGACCGCGGCCTTGACGCGGCGCTTGATCAGGGCGTGGTCAACCGCTTCGTTTTCGTCGAAGGTCCATACGCGTGCGCGTATTTGCGATTTCGGGCTGTATGCGGCGCGAGCGAGGAATTGGGCGGACGACGACTGCACCAGCGCCGTCGCACCAGGCTTATTCCTTTCGTGAGGTTTTCCATCCACCCGCTCGACCGCGGATGCGTAAATCCATGGCTGCCGATCGAGCAGGCTCTTCTCTTTGCCTTGTTTAATGGTAATGACCAGCATTGGTATCCCGGGAATGAAATGTGAGTGGTAAAGCGCGAGGCAATTCGATAACGATAGCTCGCCAGCAAACGAGGCGCAATTATGCCCTCATTAGCGCAACACTCACAGTTGCTGTACTACTTCCCGCTCAACTTTCGCATTAACGCAGAAAACAATTGTCGCGAGACGGGGTCGGCCATGATGTCGCCGGACATAGAAGATTCTTCATGGTCTTCGGCATATTCTTCTGCGAGATTCCTCCAGCCCTTGCTTGCAGCAAAGCGGCTGAACTCCTCCGGCGCTTCGAGCACGATCAGCTTGTCGTCTTGCAATCCGGGATCGCCATGGCCGAATTCCGGACCAACATAGCCGATGGCGCGCAGTCTTGAGAGTATCTGCCTGATGACAACTGCATCCTCATAAAGCGGTTCGTCTTCCATCGAAGACACGAAGTCGACGTAGACATCGATAATTGCGTAGCCCTCGTCGAAGATGCGGATGCCGTTAAGATCCCAGGGTCGACCCAATGAATCGGTGATGCTGAATGGGCCACTGAGCTGAATTACGTGTTTATCGGTCATACGGTAGGGTACATCAAGAAAACGATGCCTGCCGCCGTGATGCCTTGCTCGCATGCGGCCATGCGCGTACCATGGCCCGAAAAATCCGAATCACAATATCTCATACAGGAAACCGCAGTGGAAGACAGTTTGACCATCGATGAATTTGACGCGCTTGCCCAGATCGGCCGCGGGAAGAGAACCGAACGCGTAAGCGCTTGTGTGGCACGAAACACCAAACGCCTGGCCGGTCTGAAGTACATCAGCTACGGCAAAGACGGACAGCTTGCGCTGACCGAGAAAGGGCAGCAGACATTGTTCGTCAAGCGCTGTATCGACGGGCTTCGTGCAATTGCCGGCGATGCGCAGGCAAAGCTGGACGCTGACGTCGCCACCTTCCTCGCCAAAAAAGGACATATCGCTCCGAGAGCGTCTTCGGACGGGTTTGACATCACTCAGCGGGGAAGCGAATCGCTGACCGATATCGATCTCAAGCGACGCTAGAGCGACGTCAGCCTGACCGTGCGGGTAGCGAAGCGGTCTGCCGAGCTGATCGGAGGCGAGTGCAAGGCGCCAAGCGCAGACAGGCTGGCCGCCTGTCGAGCATTGGCAACGCCGCAATCGCCTTCGAGCGGCCGGCAGAACCCGTACAGTCAGGCTGAAGTCGCTCTACCATTCCTTCGCGCGTCCCGCGAGTCAATGCCGCATGCCTGGCTGTTGCGATGCGTGTGCCTGGGCAGCAGCGATCAGGCCCGCTTCGAACGCATGCATATCGTGGGCAATCACGCTCAGGTCGAGGCCCGACTGCCGGACTTTCGGGAACAGTTGCTGTTCCTCGGTATCGATATGCTTCAGGATGACATCGGCCAGCTGCCGAAACATCCGGGCGGTCTGCGGGTCGCCCTCGTCCATGCCATCAAGCTGCTCCATCAATGGACTGGCCTGCTCGTGTTCAGCCTCACACTGGCCCACAAGAGCCGGATCCACGTCGTGCACCGACGGATAGAAGACTCCCTCCTCGATCGCCGCATGCACGGCCAGCAGGACAAGTATGCGGGGACCGACATCTTTCCTTGCGTCCGGGCTCTCGGTATTCAGGTAGGCAGCAAATAATTCCCGCAGCAAAATGTGATCCGCTTCAAGTTCGGCGATGGGTTCATCAACCGGCATGCCCTCGTTAGTCATCTTCAACTCCCGCTTGGCAAAAGTGTTAGAACATTGAAGTCTAGAAGGCGTGCCGGCGAATACAAGCAAACAGGCTAGCCGCCAATGCCGGATCGGATGGTTAACGCATCATCGGCGGATCATGACTGAATGAACTGACCCCTCCTACGCCGAACCGATTGTTGCGCAAAAGACAAGTGACCTCATTCCCACCTCCCTGTTGCTCAATTTGCTCAATTAATGTAACAAATTTGCCGAGTGGCAACTCTCCCTTCCGATTGCCGATTAGTATTAAAGCGCACTGCAGGACCACGCAGCACGCGGTGCACTACGCGTAGCGACTCTTTTGATGATGAACGTAATCAGGCGCGAATGACCTGGAACGACTCCGTGGAACCGCGCATTAATGGGGAGGAACTGATGAAAAAATTCTACTTACCTGTACTGGTATTCCTGGGCGCCGGCATGACGGTCGGGATTCCTCAAGCCCTGGCCGAGACGGCACCTGCCAAAGTCGTAAAGAACGCGCCAGCCAAGGTTGCGATGGCGGCCGACGATGATGTGCACCCCGAGCTCGCCGGTCACAGCCGCACTGATTTCAACTGTGAACTCGGTAACAAGATCTCGGTTTACGAGAGCCCGAGCGACAGCAACCGCATCGGACTGCGTTGGAACAAGAAGATGCATGAGCTTACGCGCGTGGGCACCACAACCGGCGCGAATCGTTTCGAGAACAAGGAAATCGGCCTGGTCTGGATCAAAATTCCGTCCAAGGCGATGTTGCTCGATTCGAAGAAGGGACAACAGCTTGCCAATGAGTGCAGGAGCGCTGCCCAGATGAAAGTAAAGAGATCCAACGCATAACAAGCGGCATTTCCCGCGCCGGGTAGGGCCCGCGCAGTAATAAGTTGTGCATTTTGGCGGTCGTAGCGGGATGCAATGCCAGGGGGCCGCCTGGGGCGCGCCCTTATATGTAGCTATTGTAAGGTAATGACCGCTCCGCACGCGCAAGCGTGTTTCATGGGTTTCCCCTGTG
>JBBWZW010000151.1:0-3299 GCA_039649305.1 Burkholderiales bacterium | reverse complement strand
GCCTGCAGGTGCCGGTGACTTTTTACCGGGGCGGAACTTCGCTTTTGTTTCGCATTCATACGAAGCCATTGCGGTTTTGCTAACCAGCGGCAAGCTGTGAGCCGGCAACTCGAGGGTGGCGGTGTCCGGGTATTCCAACGTGTGATGGAAGCCCCTGTCCATGAATCCGTTCAGCTGCGCCAGGAGCATGTAAAAGTTGAGCGCCGCCCCGTCGACAAGCCGGCGACGGTAGCCGACCTTGCAGGATTTAAAGAGGGTTCGGTCGAAATGCGCGAAACATCGGAAGAAGCGGTGGTTCGAAGACTGCGCGTGTTGTGGAGGAAGTGGTGGTTGGCAAGGAAGTGTCCCAACGCACTGAGCAGATCAATGACACCGTGCGCAGGACCGACGTCGATGTTGAGCGCATGGGCGCATCCGACGATGCCGGGTATCGCCGCCACTGGCAGACCGCTTATGGTACGTCCGGCGGGCGCTACGAAGAACATGATGCCGCCTATCGCTACGGCACGAACATGGCCGGCAACGATCGTTACAAGAACTACCAGTGGTCCGAGGTGGAGCCGCAACTACGCAGCGATTGGGAAACCAGTCATCCCGAAAGCACCTGGGAAAAAGTGAAGGACGCGGTGCCTAATTCCCGCCGAACGGCGCAAGCCGCCCTACGTCATATTCCGCTGCGGGAGTAGGGTGCGCAAGGTGCACCCTACAACGCTCGGTTCAGTCATGACCCGCCATCTCAAATGACGGTTTGCACCGAAACGGCGGGTCGACCCCGCCATACGCGCACTTTCTTTCTACATCGACAGAAAAGCAAAAAGCCCAGTCCGAAGAACTGGGCTTTTTGCTTGAATCTGGTGGGGTGGCCGATGGGGCTCGAACCCACGACAACAGGAATCACAATCCTGGACTCTACCAACTGAGCTACGGCCACCACTGAAGTGCTTTGCTCGTTTGATTACCGAACAAGCCCAAGATTATACGAAATTCGTGGCGAACTGGCAAATACAAATTGAATTTAGGCATTTGCGGCAATTGCAGTGACGGGAGGATGCAGTTTCAGCAGCCTGGAAAACGCGCTCGACAACGCAGTCTCGCTACCCGTTGTGTAAGCGGCGAGCGCCCCTTCGCCTGGCGCGGCCCGCCGCAATCCGCGTTCTTCCAGCAAGCGCACCAACTGCCGTGCCACCGGAATGCCGGTATCGATGACGGACACCGGCCGCGTAGTGGCACCTTGGACGACTTCCCCGATCAACGGCTGTACGAACGGATAGTGCGTGCACCCGAGCACCAGCGTATCCGCGCCTTGCTCGAGCAGCGGTTCCACATAACGCCGCACCAATAATGCTGTCGCGGCTGAATGCAGTTCGCCTTTTTCGATCTGGTCGGCCAGGCCCACGCATGGCTGCTTCAGGAAACGCACCGTGGTCGCGGCCGTGATTTGTTCGCGCAACAGATCGAACTTCGCGCTGCCTAACGTCCGCTCCGTCGCCAGCACCCCGACGATCCCGCTCTTGCTGATTACCGCAGCCGGCTTCAGACCCGGTTCGACACCGACCACGGGCAGGGTAGGGTACGTCGCGCGTATCGCCTTGATGGCGGCAGCGGTTGCGGTGTTGCAGGCGACGACGAATGCCTTTACCCCTTGCTGCATCATGAACGCGGCGATCGCAAGGGATCGCGCGACTATCACTTCTTCCGGCTTGCCGCCATAAGGCGCGAAGCCTGAATCGGCGAAGTACAGCAATTGTTCATTCGGCAGGAGCGTGCGGATATGGCGCAGCACCGAGAGGCCGCCGATGCCGGAGTCAAAAATGCCAATGGGGGCATTGGCCCCCATTGGTTGGTCTGAAATCGCTGAAACGTTCATTGAATCTTTGAATTAGTCCCCTCTCCCACTTGCGGGAGAGGGGAGTCAAACCAAAATCAAGCCACCGTAACCGGAATCTTGCCGACGCTGCTGGCAATCTTCTCCTGCCATTCCTTCGGCCCGGTGTTATGCACCGAAATTCCGTTGGAGTCGACAGCAACCGTCACCGGCATATCCTTCACTTCAAACTCGTAAATCGCTTCCATGCCAAGATCCGCGAAGCCAACTACCTTCGCCGTCTTGATCGCTTTCGACACGAGGTAAGCCGCGCCACCGACCGCCATCAGGTACGCCGACTGGTGCTTCTTGATCGATTCGATCGCAACCGGCCCGCGCTCGGCCTTGCCGATCATCGAGATCAGGCCGGTCTTCTCGAGCATCATGTCGGTGAACTTGTCCATGCGCGTTGCGGTAGTCGGGCCTGCGGGGCCGACCGCTTCATCACGCACCGGATCCACCGGGCCGACGTAATAAATTACGCGGTTAGTGAAATCCACCGGCAGCTGCTCGCCCTTGGCCAGCATGTCCTGGATGCGCTTGTGCGCGGCATCGCGGCCGGTCAGCATCTTGCCGTTCAACAGCAGGGTCTGGCCCGGTTTCCAGGAAGCGACTTCTTCCTTCGTCAGTGTGTTCAGGTCGATACGCTTGGACTTTTCCGTATCCGGCAGCCATTGCACGTCCGGCCATTCGGACAGTGAAGGCGGATCCATGTACGCCGGGCCGGAACCGTCGAGCACAAAATGTCCATGGCGGGTCGCCGCGCAGTTCGGGATCATCGCCACCGGCTTGGACGCGGCGTGCGTCGGATGCATCATGATCTTCACGTCGAGCACCGTGGTCAGGCCGCCCAGGCCTTGCGCGCCGATGCCGAGCGCATTGATCTTTTCATGCAGCTCGATACGCAGTTCTTCCGTCTTGTTCTGCGGGCCGCGCTTTTTCAGGTCGTACATGTTGATATCTTCCATCAACACTTCCTTCGCCATCAGCATCGCCTTCTCGGCAGTGCCGCCGATGCCGATGCCGAGCATGCCCGGCGGACACCAGCCGGCGCCCATGGTGGGCACTGTCTTCAGCACCCAGTCGACCAGCGAGTCGGACGGGTTGAGCATCACGAATTTGGATTTGTTCTCCGAACCGCCGCCTTTGGCTGCGACTTGCACGTCGAGCGTGTTGCCGGGCACCAGTTCCATGTGCACCACGGCAGGCGTATTGTCCTTCGTATTCTTGCGCTCGAAGTGCGGATCGGCAACGATCGATGCGCGCAGCACGTTGTCCGGATTGTTATAATCGCGGCGTACGCCTTCGTTGATCGCATCCGTGACCGAACCCTTGAAACCTTCGAAGCGCACTTCCATCCCGACTTTCAAGAAGACGTTGACGATGCCGGTGTCCTGGCAGATCGGACGCTTGCCCTCGGCGCACATGCGCGAGT
>JBBWZW010000136.1:0-17698 GCA_039649305.1 Burkholderiales bacterium | reverse complement strand
GCAAGAAGGATATCGGCTGGCGCATCGGTGAGACGGTGGCGCATGCGAAGTTTGGCGAAGGCGTCATCATCAAGATCGAGGGCGGAGGCAGCATGCGCGCGCATATCAATTTCGGCAAGCATGGGATGAAGCTGCTCGATCTCGGCTTCGCTAAGCTGGAGAAGGTCGGACGCTGAATCTGGCGTGGCTCGCTGCTGCGAGCGTAGATCACTCTTGCGCCATGGGTAACCCTCAGTTCGTAGGGCGGGGCGCACTTGGTAGGCTATTTTCTTTTTCCTGGAGATTGGGCGGTGCCCACAACCTCTTCGTGTTGGGGCGGTACCGCCCACCTCGGCAATTTCCTTTTTTGTCCAATTCGCAGATCAGATCGCCGCAGGATAGGTCCGCTCCGCGTAATGGCCTTCGATGCCGTCACCGATACGGATTTCCGACGCTATTGGTTCCGCGGCAAAGCCGCCGGCTCAGGCCTTCCAAACACATCCGTATAAGTGGGATAAAACGAGCAGTACATCACCACCGTCATCAAAATTGACAAGGGCAGCAGGATCAACATCACGACGGCGGCCTTGCCGAACAGGAGCGCGATGACGCTGCTGATAATCACGGGAACCAGTACGCCTATCACTATCCAGGCCAGGCCGTAGACCAGGAACGCCTTGCCTGCGCGCTTCACGGCAAAGAAGCTGTAGAAGATCGCCTTTACGACACCCATGTTTTGCCATGCAACGAGAGGCGCGGCGTACCAGAACGCCATCGCGGCGGGCGTGTACACAATCGCGGCAAACAGCATTGCCATCGACATGTTGGAATCGCGCACTGTCGCCGGGTCCATCGCAGCCCGGCCACTCATGACGTTCCAGAATACGCCGCCATCCACCAGCACCGAGGCGGCAATAGCCGCAACGGCGGCCAGTAGATACAGTACGCCGAGCTGTAAAAGCCGGGGAAAGACCGGGGAGCGGAATCCCGTCAGCAACAGGTTCGGGTAAACCTTCTTGCCCTGCTCTATATTCACGCAGGCTTGCATGAAAGCCATGGAAAATATCGGCACGAGGACGATCGGCAGTATCTGTCCGAGCAGCGGGATCACGCCGACCGCAAACATCAGGAACATGTAGCTCAAAAACAGCGTGGACATCTCGGCAGGTTGCTTGCGGAACAGGGCAAATCCTTGCTTCAGCCACAGCCAGCCAACGCTTGCAGGCAGTTTTTCCATTGTCAGAACAATTCGGGAACAGGGTTGTCGATACGCCGGCGCAGGATGCGCTCAAAATGGGTCGGATCGTGGGGAGTCAGCATTTCTGCTTCGCGAGGAAGATAGAAGTCGTACAGCCGGGATAACCAGAAACGTAGTGCGCCGGCCTGCAGCATGGTGCGCCACGCAGTTTGTTCTGCTGCGGTAAAGGGTCGCACCGCATGATATGCATCGAGCATTGCGCGCGCTCGTGGCATATCGAGTTCACCGTTATCGAGGTCGATGCACCAGTCGTTGACGGTCACCGCGACATCGAACAGCCAGGTATCGCAGCCGGCAAAATAGAAATCGAAAAAACCGGTCAGCCGCTCGCCGTCGAACATCACGTTATTGCGAAACAGGTCCGCGTGTACCGGACCGCGTGTCAACTGCTTGTACGTGTCGGATGCGGCGAACGCTTCCTGCGCGTGCATCTCGGCACGCAGCAGATGCTGAGCATCCTGCGGCAAATACGGAAGCACCACCGGGGTGGTTGCCTGCCACCAGTCGAGCCCGCGAAGATTGGGCTGGCGGATGGGGAAGTCCTGCCCGGCGAGATGCATCCTGGCCAGCATTGCGCCCACCGCAGCACAATGCACCGGCTTCGGCGTCAATTGCGACACCCCTTCCAGCCTCGTTACGATCGACGCCGGCTTGCCGTGCAGGTCGTGGAGTATCTCGCCCTGCCTGTTGGCGACCGGCGCCGGCACCAACACCTCGCGCTCGGAAAGATGGCGCATCAGGTGCAAATAAAACGGCAGCTGCTCAAAGGTCAGCTTTTCGAATATGGTCAGTACATATTCACCGGTTTCGGTCGTGAGAAAGAAATTGCTGTTTTCGATGCCTGACGAAATGCCCTTGATGGCGAGCGGCTTGCCGAGAGGGAATTGGGTGATCCATACTGTTAGGTCATCGAGGTTGACCGGGGTGAATACTGCCATGTGTGAACTGTATAAAAACGTAAAAAGATCGGGGCTGAATGAATAGCGGCTGCGGCAACTACTTGCGAGGCGGTGCAGTCGGCGGCGGTGGCACGCCGGCAGCCGTCGGGTCTGCGGCCTTCCTGGCCTCCTCGCCTCGCCTGAGGTCGAATTCACCTATCCGCCACTGCGGCGCGCGCATTCTGCTACTGTCCGTTTCGCCCGGCATGGCACTGCCGCCCTGGGTATTCGGTTGCAGATAATACGTGCTCCTGCCGCTCTGCACTTCGATTTCGGTGACCCTGCCTCCGTAAGCACGCTTTTCCGTGACGACGCTTCTCGGAGGTTCTGGCTTGCGGTCGGTGACGGCAGGGGCTTCGCCCTCATCGAGTCTTTCCAGTTGCGGCGGTTGTTGCGGCGGGCCGCCGGATTGCTGCTGGGCGCCGGCCGGCAAGGTTATATAAACGGCAACGCAGGCGACGACCAGATGCCTGAGCTTGAGTGTGTACATGATGATTCACCAATGATGATTGAACGCGGAACGGCCGGAGTGCGCGATTTCTGTTGAGCATTTTAACAAACCGCTGCTGCCACTTCGGGAAATCGTTACGACTGCAACTACATTCCTGTCAGGTTTTCGAGTCCGGCAGGCATACGGTCCACTCTGAAAACTCTGCGATAATCGTGAACCTGTGCCACGATTATCGCGCCTCTTTCAAGATGGCGCATTCGATGTCCGCGCCTGCCCAGTAGCCGCAGGTTTTTTTCCCCTTAGATACCCTATGAACAAAACCCTGTTGTTAGTTGACGGCTCCAGTTATTTGTATCGCGCGTTCCACGCCATGCCGGATTTGCGTAACGCGGAAGGCGCGCCCACCGGCGCGATCTACGGCATCATCAACATGCTGCGCAGGTTGCGGAACGACTATGCGGCAGCATACATCGCATGTGTCTTCGACGCAAAAGGCAAGACTTTCCGCGACGACTGGTATGGAGAATACAAGGCAAACCGGCCGCCGATGCCGGACGACCTTGCCAGGCAGGTCGAGCCGATCCATGAGGCGGTACGTGCGATGGGCTGGCCGATCCTCATGGTGGAAGGCATCGAAGCGGATGACGTGATCGGCACGCTGGCAGTGCAAGCCGCGGGGCAGGGCATGAACGCGGTCATTTCAACCGGCGACAAGGACATGGCGCAGCTGGTGAATGACCATGTAACGCTGATCAATACGATGAGCAATGAGAAGTTCGACCGGGAAGGCGTGATTGCCAAGTTCGGCGTGCCGCCGGAGCGCATTGTCGACTACCTGTCCCTGATCGGCGACACGGTGGATAATGTGCCAGGCGTGGCCAAGGTCGGACCGAAAACCGCCTGCAAATGGCTGGCCCAGTACGGATCGCTGGATGAAATCATCGCGCGTGCCGCCGACGTCGGCGGAGCGGTGGGCGGCAACCTGCGCGAAGCGCTGGAATGGCTGCCGCAGGCGCGCAGGCTGGTGACCATCAAAACCGATTGCGACCTGGCCAAACACATGGTGTCGATCCCTGAATCGCTGGTTGCGAAGCCCGAGGACAACGAGGCGTTGATCGCCTTCTTCAGGCGCTACGGTTTCAAAACATGGCTGCGCGATTTGTCCGGAGATTCGGCGGCCGGAGCTAGCCCGTCGCAGGCGGACACGGCCGCGCAATCCGATCTTTTCGACGCGTCAAATGCCGTCACATCGACGGAATACGAACTGGTGCTGACCGAGGAGCAGCTCGATCGCTGGGTGGCGACCATCAACGCTGCGGAACTGACCTCGGTCGATACCGAAACCACCTCGCTTGATCCGATGCAGGCCCAGCTGGTGGGGATTTCCCTGTCTTGCAAGCCGGGTGTCGCCGCCTACATTCCCGTCGCCCATCGTTATCAGGGCGCCCCGGCGCAGTTGTCGCGCGACCTGGTCTTATCCCGGCTTAAACCCTGGCTGGAAGATGCGAGCAAGCGAAAGGTGGGCCAGCATCTGAAATACGACAGCCACATCTTCGCCAACCACGGCGTGGCATTGCGTGGCATTGCGCACGACACCCTGCTCGAGTCGTATGTATTTGAGTCGCACAAGAGCCATGACATGGATAGCCTGGCGCTTCGTCACCTCAACCGCAAAACCATCACCTTCGAAGAAGTGTGCGGCAAGGGCGCCGGGCAACTCTGTTTCGACCAGGTGCCGCTCGAGCGTGCGACCGAATATGCGGCGGAAGACGCGGATATCACGCTGCAACTGCACAATACGATGTGGCCACATGTCGAAAAGAATGCCGGGCTGAGGCATGTCTACGAAAACATCGAAGTGCCGACATCCGTCGTGCTGCAGAAAATCGAACGCAACGGCGTGCTGATCGACGCGCAGCTGCTGACCGCTCAGTCGCATGAATTGGGCAAGCGGATGATGGAAATGGAGGCGAAGGCTTATGAGCTCGCGGGCCAGCCGTTCAACCTGAATTCACCGAAGCAGATCGGCGAGATATTTTTCAACAAGCTGGAACTGCCGGTGGTGAAGAAGACGCCGTCCGGCACGCCTTCGACCGACGAAGAAGTCCTGCAAAAGCTGGCGGAAAATTATCCGCTGCCGAAGATCCTGCTCGATTACCGCAGCCTGTCCAAACTGAAGTCGACGTATACCGACAAGCTGCCGAAGATGGTCAACCCGGACACCGGCCGCGTGCACACCAATTACGCGCAGGCGGTTGCCGTTACCGGGCGGCTGGCGTCGAACGAGCCCAACCTGCAGAACATCCCGGTCCGCACCGCAGAGGGACGCCGCATCCGCGAAGCATTCATCGCACCGCCGGGCAGCGTGATCGTATCGGCTGACTACTCGCAGATCGAGCTGCGCATCATGGCGCATATCTCCGGTGACGAAAACCTGTTGCGGGCGTTCGCAGAAGGCGAAGACATCCACCGCGCAACGGCGGGTGAGATTTTCGGTGTGACGCCGGAGGAAGTGACTTCCGAGCAGCGGCGCTACGCCAAGGTGATCAATTTCGGCCTGATCTATGGCATGAGCGCATTCGGCCTGGCTTCCAATCTCGGTATCGAACGCTCGGCTGCGCAGATGTATATCGATAAGTACTTCCAGCGTTATCCGGCAGTGGCGCAATACATGGCTGATACCCGGACGCAGGCGAAAGCATGCGGCTATGTCGAAACCGTGTTCGGGCGCCGCCTGTGGCTGCCTGAGATCAATTCACCCAATGGTCCACGGCGACAGGGCGCCGAACGCGCTGCGATTAACGCCCCGATGCAAGGTACCGCCGCGGACCTGATCAAGCTATCGATGATCGCCGTGCAAAACTGGCTGGAGGAAGAGAAGCTGCAGTCAAAAATGGTGATGCAGGTACATGATGAACTGGTGTTGGAAGTGCCTGAAGCCGAACTGGAATATGTTCGTCGGAAGCTCCCCGAGTTGATGAGTGGTGTGGGTAAGCTGAAAGTGCCGTTGACCGCCGAGGTTGGGGTCGGCAAGAACTGGGACGAAGCGCACTAGCAAATACACGACAGCTTCCGCCCGGCAAAACCCGCAAGGCCTGGGGACAGCAGCGCCGCGAGAGGATTGTCGGGATGCGTCGAATTAAGGTCGGAATCGAAGAACCTGGGATCACCCTGGGCCAGGATGTTGCGACCGCCGAATTCAGGCAAGTCTATCAATCCGATCGCTACACCGAGACCAGCCGCAAGACCCTGAGCTTCGTGAAGCGGGACGGCCATTGGCGCATTGAGCGAGAGGAGATCGGGGGATCAGTTAGCAGGTAACAGTCCACGTCCTGCGGCCCTTGTGGGCCGCGAGATTTTTCTGATCCCTGATTCCTGAACCCGGGCCTCCGATATTGATATCCATTTGCTGAAATAAGCCGTCTGTGCTTTAATTTGCAACTTTGTTGCATATATAGCCGAGGCTGAAAATCGACCCCACGCTGCTCTCTATCCTGCTAGCGACGACCATTGCCGGCGTCCTCAGCATTTCTGCTGCCGCAGTTTTTTCGTTTTCCTTGCTGTCCAGGGCAGTGGAAAGAATGGTCAGCCTGTCGGTCGGCATCATGCTGTCGACTGCGCTGTTGCATGCATTGCCTGAGGCGTTCGAGTCGGATGCTGATGCGCACGCATTGTTTGCCACATTGCTGGGCGGACTGCTGGCATTCTTCCTGCTGGAAAAAATGGCCATCCTGCGCCATTCGCATCATTACGAAGGCGACGGCCACGCGCATGAGCATGGACATGACAAACATGAAGCCGGCAAGTCGGGCTGGATGATTCTGATCGGCGACGGCTTGCACAATTTCACCGACGGCATATTGGTCGCGGCGGCATTCCTGGCTGATCCGAGCCTTGGCCTGATCACGGCGCTGGCCATCATTGCGCACGAGATTCCGCAAGAGATCGGCGATTTCATTGTGTTGCTGAATGCAGGCTTTACCCGTACCCGGGCCTATATTTACAATTTGTTGTGCAGCCTGATGGCGGTGGTCGGCGGCGTGCTTGGTTACCTGACGCTCGACAGGGCGAGCGACCTGATTCCTTATGTGTTGGTGTTTGCGTCGTCCGGGTTCATCTACATTGCGGTGAGTGACCTGATGCCGCAGATGCAGCGCCGGGCGACCTTGCGCGAGACGATTCCGCAAGTCATATTGATTGCGGTCGGCGTTGCGATTGTGGTGTTTGTGACCGGGCAGAACCACGGTCACTGAGTGGTGAGCGTCGTGACGGGCCCATCCCCGTGACGCTCAGGCCGGCCCCGTCGCCACCGGCCTCGATGCATCCGCACTCCACTCGCTCCATGAGCCGGGATAAAGCGCGGCGCCAGGCAATCCCGCGATTTGCAGTGCCAGCAAATTGTGGCATGCCGTAGCCCCTGAACCGCATTGCATGATGCTGGCTTCGGGTGTGGCGATCAATGCGGCGAACTCTGTACGCAACTGTTCCGCCGGTTTGAAGCGTCCATCCGCCTGCAGGTTATCCTTGAAGAAGCGGTTTTTCGCTCCGGGAATATGGCCGCCGACCGGATCCAGTGTTTCATTCTCGCCGCGGAAGCGGTCGGGTGCGCGGGCATCGATCACGATGCGGGCCTGGCTGGCCAGGTTGGCCACCACATTGTTGACGTCGACTGAACTTGTGAGTGTAGGTCTCCGCTGGATATTCCCCCGGGGTCTGGCCGCGAGCCCGGTGGTCAGTTGACCTTCCTGCGCCTGCCATGCCTGCAGACCACCATCGAGCACGGCGACCGACTCATGCCCGACCCAACGCAGCATCCACCAGAGGCGCGCGGCGAACATGCCACCCTGCGCGTCATACGCAATCACTTGCGAGTTGTCATTGATGCCCCACCGCTGCAGTGTTTCGACGAACGCATCCGGTTCAGGCAGTGGATGCCGGCCGCGAAACTCGCCGTTTGGTCCCGGGCTCTTGTCCGAGAGGTCGGTGTCCAGGTGCGCAAATTCCGCGTGTGGGATGTGTCCGGCCTCATATGCGGCGCGGCCCGCATCGGGATTGACCAGGTCGTGGCGGCAATCGATCACGACCCAGTTCGGGTCGGCCACATGTTGCGCAAGTTCGGCGGCGGAAATCAAAGTGGTGTACGGCATGCGGGCTCCTATGCTTTGGTGGCGATCGGGTGGTTGGCTGTGGCCGCGGCTGTCTTTGCGGCGCGTGCCGTCGCATTGCGGCTATTGTAGTACGACGCCGCGAGTCCGCTGACGACGATCACTGCGATACCCATCCAGCCGAGCGGGCCGATTACGTCGTCCCAGAGCAAGATGCCCCAGAAGCTGGAGAAGATGATTCCGGCGTACTGCAGGTTCGCGGTGACCAGCGTATTCCCCAGCCGATAGGCGCGCGTCATTGCCATTTGTGCGATGGTTGCGCTGACGCCCATGCCGAGCAGCAATGCGATGCCTGCAGCGCTATGCTCGTGCCACGCGATGCCGTCGTTGCCCAGGAACCCGGGGCCGGCTATCGCGCCCAGGAACCCGGCAACTACCCCGGCCAGGGAGAAATAAAACACGACACGATATTCCGGTTCGCCCATCTGGCCGAGCTTCTTGACGCTCAGGTACGCGAGTGCGGACAAGATGCCGGAGCCGAGCCCCATCAGAGCGCTGAACCATAGTTCCGCCTGTATCGACGGTTGCAGCAGCATGGTCACCCCGATGAAACTGAAGCCGATAGCGGCGGTCAGGCCCCATTCGAATTTCTTATTCCCGTTCAACAGGCCGCCTGCGAACAGTATCGCCGCGAGCCAGACCGGCGCCATGTAATTGAGCGTGGTTGCCGCTGCCAATGGCAGTCTGCCGAGCGCATAGAACCACAGCCATACCGAGCTTACCCCGACCGCGCCGCGCCACAGGTGATGCCAGGGTAGAGGGGTCTTGAAAGTGCCGCCTTGCAGCCTGACCAGGCCAGTCAGGAAAACAGCGCCGACGAGGCCGCGATACATCACGATTTCGGAGGTGGAGTATGTGGCTGAGGCAAGCTTCACGCATACGCCCATGATGGCGAACATGAAGCTCGCAAAGAGCATCCAGAGTGACGGCATGGAATTAAGCGAGTGAAGTACGGGTGCGGGGGGTGGCAAAGATGCTTGGGTGGTTCGGTCTTGTAGGCGCAAAAAAGTCCGCCCGGAATGATCCGGGCGGCCCTCGATAATACGCCGATTTCGATTTCCCTACAGTAAGCCCTGCGGTCAGTCCGCGATGTGGCGCCGGTACCACTCGTGGAAGTGCTGCATCCCGTCTTCCATCGGCGACTGATAAGGCCCCACTTCGTTGACGCCGCGGTCCATCAGGATGCGACGCCCCGCATCCATGCGCAGCGCAATTTCATCATCCTCGACGCAGGTTTCCATGTAGGCCTCGCGTTCTGCCTCGACGAATTCGCGTTCGAACAGCACGATCTCTTCCGGATAGTAGAACTCGACCACGTTCACCGTTTTCTGCGGACCTTTGGGCCATAGCGTCGAGACGACCAGCACATGCGGATACCACTCGACCATGATGTTCGGATAGAGCGTTAACCAGATGGCCCCATGCGGCGGCGCGACACCATTGCGGAACTTGAGCACCTGTTCCTGCCAGATTTTGTACTTCGGCGTGCCGGACCGCGACAGCGCATGATTGACGCCGACGGTTTGCACGCTGTAGTTGTCGCCGAATTCCCAACGCAGGTTGTCGCAACTGACGAAGCTACCCAGCCCCGGATGGAACGGTTCGACGTGATAGTCCTCCAGGTAGACCTCGATGAAGGTCTTCCAGTTGTAGTCGCACTCATGCACTTCGACGTGGTCGAGCATGTAGCCGCTGAAGTCGAGGTCTTTCGTGACGCTGAGCCCCGCCATCATCTGCGCCACATTGACGCCGTTTTGCTCGAACAGCAAACCATTCCAGCCTTGCAGCGGCGTCTTGGAAAGCTTCGAGCACGGCGTTTCGGCGAAATGCGGCGCCCCAATCAGTTCACCTTTGAGGTCGTAAGTCCAGCGATGCAGCGGGCACACGATGTTGCTTGCACTCCCGCGGCCATCCAGCATTTTGGCCTGGCGATGACGGCAGACGTTCGACAGCAGGTCGATGCCTTGCGCATTCCGCACCAGCACACGGCCTTCGTTTTCCCATGCGAGCGTGGCGTAGTCGCCTGTCTCCGGAACCATTAGTTCATGGCCTGCATACCGCGGACCACGATGAAAAAGTTGCTTGATTTCCTGTTGCAACAGCGAGTCGTCTAAATAGACGTTGACCGGAAGTTGCGCGTTGGATCGCGCGAGCTTGGCAATAGTAGCCAGATCGGACATCCCCACCCCCAAATTAATTTGCACCAACCTAAGAGAGAAAGAATCCGCAAAAACCTGTATTCAAAAGCTGAAACGGAAATTTTGGACAGAACCGAGGATTATACCTCAGGCAATTAAATTGAGTCCTATGATTGCTATGCGTTAAAACACGAAGTGTTCACGAAACGCGCTGACTCAACGCGTCGTCATCGCAGGCCCGGTTACAAAACAGGGCCGCCTGAAAGAAGGATGTACTGTTTTCGTCACGAGCGCCTGACCCAAATTAATCTTGAGACTGTTTTTATTGTGATTGATACAATTTCAACTGAGCGTTCGCGCATTAGCGTCGGCTTTCAGCAAGTCGGGCTGTATTCCGGCTTGGAGCTGGCAGCACCGATTTCCAAATCCCAACCCGATAGCATGGATTCATCTAAAATATCGGGCTAAACTTCAATTCTTCCCACTATGTCAAAGAATCAGAATCCCACGCCTCCGGCCCAGCCGGCATCGTTTGAAGAAGCGATGGAGGAGCTGGAACAACTGGTTGCCCAGATGGAGGCGGGTGAATTGCCGCTGGAAGCCTCGGTGGCCGCTTACAAGCGCGGATCGGAACTGGTCAAATTTTGCTCGGGGCAACTCGACAAGGTCGAGAGCCAGGTCAAGGTGCTGGAGGGCGAGATGCTCAAGCCATTCGCTACCGATGCCGGGACCGAGGCGGAAGAATGACGACAGCACAGGCATTTGAAGACTGGATGAAGCATATCCAGTCGACGATGGAGGATGCGTTGGCGTCTTATTTGCCGCCGCAACGTGAGTTGGCGCCACGACTGCACGAGGCAATGCGCTACGCGGCATTGGATGGCGGGAAACGGGTACGACCACTGCTGGTGTTCGCCGCAGCCGACCTGTTCGATGCGGATGCCGGCGTGGCCGGCCGCGCCGCCGCTGCGGTGGAAATGATCCATGCCTATTCGCTGGTGCACGACGACATGCCATGCATGGACGACGATGCGCTGCGGCGCGGCAAGCCTACCGTCCATGTGAAATATGATGAAGCGACCGCATTGCTGGTCGGCGACGCGCTGCAGTCCCAGGCATTCCTGGTGTTGTCGGAAGGCGACCGTATTGCAGATCCGGCGCGCACACTCGCGATGGTGCGGTTGCTCGCCCGCGCTTCCGGCTCACTCGGTATGTGCGGCGGGCAGGCGATCGATCTGGCGAGCGTCGGCCTGGCCCTTTCGCTGGATGAGCTGGAACAGATGCATCGTATGAAAACCGGTGCGCTGCTGCGCGCTTCGGTGCTGCTCGGCGCGCTGTGCGGAAAATCGTTGTCGGAAAACGAAGAGGCGGCGCTCAACGCGTACGCCGAAGCGATCGGCCTCGCATTCCAGGTGGTTGACGATGTACTGGACGCGACCGCAGACTCCGCCACGCTGGGTAAAACCGCGGGCAAGGATGCTGCGGATAACAAACCGACTTATGTATCGATTCTGGGGCTGGAAAAATCCAGGTCACTGGCGGAAAAATTGCGGGATGATGCCCATGCGGCGCTCGTCCCGTTCGGAGAGAACGCACGGCGTCTACGCGAAATCGCGGACTTGATCGTGCAGCGGAAAGCATAGTATGGACCTGCTGAAAAAAATCGATGCACCTTCGGATTTGCGCAAACTTCCGCGTAGCCAGTTGAAGGCGCTGGCCGACGAGCTGCGCGCATACGTACTGGATTCGGTATCGAAGACCGGCGGCCACCTGTCGTCCAACCTCGGCACAGTAGAGCTGACTATCGCGCTGCACTACGTGTTCCATACGCCGGAGGACCGCATCGTGTGGGATGTCGGCCACCAGACTTATCCGCACAAGATCCTGACCGGCCGCCGCGACCAGATGCAAACGCTGCGTCAGCTGAATGGCATTTCCGGTTTTCCGCGCCGCGCCGAGAGCGAGTACGACACTTTCGGCACCGCGCATTCTTCGACTTCCATTTCTGCTGCGCTCGGGATGGCTGTTGCTGCCCGCACCAAAGGCGAGGATCGCCATGCGATCGCCGTGATCGGCGATGGCGCGATGACGGCCGGCATGGCGTTCGAGGCGATGAATAACGCCGGTGTCCATAACGACATCAACCTGCTGGTCATCCTGAACGACAACGACATGTCGATTTCGCCGCCAGTCGGCGCGCTTAATCGGTATCTCGCACGCCTGATGTCCGGCAAATTCTATGCAGCCGCCAAGAACGTCGGCAAATCGGTGCTGCCGGGGCCGATGCTGGAACTGGCCAAGCGTTTAGAAGAACATGCGAAGGGCATGATCGTCCCGGCCACCCTGTTCGAAGAATTCGGCTTCAACTATATCGGGCCGATCGACGGGCATGACCTCGAGTCATTGATTCCGACGCTGCAGAACCTGAAGAACCTGAAGGGTCCGCAATTCCTGCATGTGGTGACGAAGAAGGGCCAGGGGTACAAGCTGGCCGAGGCGGATCCGGTGTTGTATCACGGCCCCGGCAAATTCAATCCCGCGGAGGGGATCAAGCCAGCGGCCGCAGGCAAAACGACCTATACGCAGGTGTTCGGCGACTGGCTGTGCGACATGGCCGCGAAAGACATGCGCCTGGTCGGCATCACTCCGGCCATGCGCGAGGGGTCCGGCATGGTGGAATTCGAACGGCGTTACCCGGACCGTTACTACGACGTCGGGATCGCCGAGCAGCATGCAGTCACTTTTGCCGCGGGACTGGCATGCGAAGGCATGAAGCCGGTAGTCGCGATTTATTCCACCTTCCTGCAGCGCGCCTATGACCAGTTGATTCATGACGTCGCACTGCAAAACCTGGACGTCACTTTTGCGCTCGACCGCTCTGGCCTGGTTGGCGCCGACGGCGCGACCCATGCCGGCAATTACGACATTGCCTTCCTGCGCTGCATTCCAAACATGGTCGTGATGGCCGCGTCGGACGAAAACGAGTGCCGGCAGATGTTGTCGACAGCATTCCACCATCAGGGTCCGGCCTCGGTGCGTTATCCGCGCGGCGCGGGCATCGGTGCAAGCATTGAAAAACAGCTGGGCACCATCCCGCTTGGAAAAGGCGAGATCAGGCGCGAAGGTAAGCAGATTGCGATCCTCGCATTTGGCACGATGGTTGCGCCGAGCGTCGCGGCCGGCAATGAATTGAACGCGACGGTTGCCAATATGCGCTTCATCAAGCCGCTCGACATCGAACTGGTCAAGCAGCTGGCGCAGACGCACGATGCGCTGGTCACCGTCGAGGAGGGCGCGCTGATGGGCGGCGCCGGCTCGGCGGTAGCCGAAGCATTGGCTGAAGCAGGCATAGTCAAACCTATCCTGCACCTCGGCCTGCCGGATCGGTTCATCGATCATGGCGATGCCGGGCATTTGCTCTCCATGTGTGGACTCGACGCACAGGGTATCGCTGCATCGATCCAGAAGCGTTTCGGCAAAGGCGAGCCGCGACTCGTCGTCAACAATTAACAAAATGGCGGTCGACCGGAAGACTTCCACAAACTGATAGGATCCTATGAACACCCGCGATCTCAACCTCACCACCATTCCCGACGTGCAAAGTACGGTCGATACCCGCCGTATCTCGATCAAGCGCGTGGGCGTGAAAGGGGTGCGCTATCCGATCACGGTCAAAGCGCCGTCGGGCTTGCAGCCGTCGGTTGCTACCTGGAACATGTACGTGCATTTGCCGCAGGAGCAAAAGGGCACGCACATGTCGCGCTTCATCGCGCTGCTGGAAGACAATCGCACGCCGCTGGATATGGCGAGCTTCAGCAGCCTCATGCAGAAGATGATCGCGCTGCTGGAGGCGGACGCCGGCCTCATCGAAATGTCGTTCCCGTATTTCATCAACAAGACCGCACCGGTCTCCGGCGTGGAAAGCCTGATGGATTACGAAGTCGGACTGACGGGCGAAATCAGGGATGGCAAGACCGAGATTACGTTGAAGGTGATGGTGCCGGTGACCAGCCTGTGCCCATGCTCGAAAAAGATCTCCGCCTACGGAGCGCATAACCAGCGCTCGCATATCACTGTCAGCGCATTGCTGTCGGCAGACCTTCCGGTGGATGAGCTGATTGCAAAAATCGAAGCGCAGGCGTCCTGCGAGTTGTACGGGCTGCTCAAGCGCCCGGATGAAAAGTACGTGACCGAGCGCGCTTACGACAATCCGAAATTTGTCGAAGACCTGGTGCGCGATGTGGCCGGCATGCTGAATGCAGAGGAGCGCATCCTTGCCTATACGCTCGAAGCGGAGAACTTCGAGTCGATCCACAACCACTCGGCATATGCATTGATTGAGTGTGACAAGCGATAGCAGGGTGGGCACGGAGTGCCCTCGCTACGGAAGGCGCCGGCGGCAACGTTGGCGCTTTTTTACTTGCTGGTCGAAAAATGAATAAATTTCTCTGGCTGCGATGAAACTCGATCCGATTTCGCTTCGCCTTTTCGTACACATCGTCGAAGAGGGCTCCATCGCGGCTGCGGCCGCGCGCGAACACATCGCAGCGTCGGCCGTCAGCAAACGCATCAGCGACCTTGAAGAGATCCTCAAGACCCAACTGCTGGCGCGTACCAACAAGGGAGTCGAAGCAACGTCTGCAGGCATCGCGCTGGCCAACCTCGCCCGTGGCGTGCTGCATGAGATGGATGAAATTTTCGCGCAGATGAGCGAATACGCGAGCGGGGTGCGCGGGCATGTGCGGGTGATGGCGAACATCTCCGCAATCAACCAGTTCCTTCCGGCGGAAATCAAGTCCTTCCTCTCCGATCACCCGCAAGTGCAGATTCACTTGCAGGAGAATATCAGCGCCTCGATCGCGAAAGCTGTTTATGAGAACGCGGCCGATATCGGTATTTTCACGATGATGCCGCACGGCCAGAACCTCGAGGTGTTTCCATATCATGGCGATCAGCTGGTCGCGATCGTGCCGAAGCAGCATCCGCTGGCACGACGGCGTTCGATATCGTTCGTCGACACGCTCGAATTCGACTATGTGGGTCTGCACACCGGCAGCGCAATCAATCTCCAGTTGATCAAGGCCGCCGCGGAACTGGAAAAAACCGTCCGTATCGCGATCCAGGTCACCAGTTACGAGGCGCTTTGCCTGATGGTGGAAACCGGGCTTGGTATCGGCATACTTCCGCAAGCGGTCGCGGAGCGATATACCAATGTGCTCGGCATACGCGCCATCGCGCTCAATGACGAATGGGCGGTGCGCGAGCTCAAGATTTGCGTGCGTTCCTTTGCGGCTCTACCCGTTGCGGCACAACTCCTGGTTAATCATCTGAAACAAGTCTAGCCATCGTATTCCGCGATGGCAGCCTCGCAAAATACTGATTTGCGCGTGCGCCTTCCCGAGGCATTATTTGCCGGCACAAATGAAGGAGACGCATGCATGTCGACCAATGAGAAAAACCCGCCTTTGAAGGGCATGAAGGTGATCGAACTCGGCACCCTGATTGCCGGGCCATATGCCGGCGGCCTGTTGGCGCAATTCGGGGCGGAGGTCATCAAGATCGAATCGCCCGGCGACGGCGACCCGCTGCGCAAATGGCGCAAGCTGCATAACGGCACTTCGCTGTGGTGGTATTCGCAGAGCCGCAACAAGAAATCCATGACCCTCAACCTGAAGTCGCCGGAAGGGCAGCAGATCGTGCGCGACCTGGTAAAGGATGCCGACATCGTGATCGAGAATTTCCGCCCCGGCACACTCGAAGAGTGGGGTCTCGGCTGGGAACAACTTTCGAAGATCAATCCCGCATTGATCATGGTGCGCGTCTCGGGCTACGGCCAGACCGGCCCTTACCGCGATCGTCCCGGCTTCGCGGCGATTGCTGAATCAATGGGCGGCCTGCGCAATCTGGCCGGCTATCCTGATCGGCCGCCAGTGCGGGTCGGTGTCAGCATCGGCGATACCCTCGCTTCGCTATACGGCGTGATCGGCGCGATGATGGCCATGTACCATCTCAAGGTCAACGGCGGCAAGGGACAGTTCATCGATATTGCGCTGTACGAGGCGGTGTTCGGCGTGATGGAAAGCCTGATTCCTGAATTCTCCGGAATGGGCTATGTTCGCGAGCGCACCGGCGCGAGCCTGCCCGGCATTACGCCATCCAATACCTATCTCTGCAAGGACGGCCAGTACGTCATCATCGCCGGCAACAGCGACAGTATATTCAAGCGACTGATGCATGCGATCGGCCGGGCCGATCTCGCCGAAGATCCGAAACTGGCGCGCAACGATGGCCGCGTGCCGCACAACGACATGCTCGACGCGGCGATCTCGGAATGGACCGGCAGGCACGACCTGGAGCAGGTGCTGGCGGTGCTGGAGGAAGCGGCGGTCCCGTCCGGAAAGATCTATGACGCGGAGGATATTTACGAAGACCAGCATTACCGTGCACGCGACATGATCGAGCAGCACTCGCTGCCGGATGGAAAACCGATCGACATGCCCGGCATCGTCCCCAAACTCAGTGAATCTCCTGGCGTGACCAATTGGCTCGGGCCGGAACTGGGCGAGCATACCGATGAAGTGCTGGCGTCGCTCGGCTATGACAGCAACAGGATCGCCGCGCTCAAGGCGCAGGGCGTGGTTTGATCTACTGAGCATTTAGCAAGTGAGAGACGGAATGAATGCTCAGTCCCTCATCCCCACCCCCTCTCCCGCGCTGCGGGGGAGGGGGGCGATCAGCGGTAAATGGATGACAACCACGGTTGTCATCCATTTACTGGAAAATCAATAGGAGGCATGACATGTTGTTTTCGACTTCCCCCAAGCGGGTTTTCATCAATGAAGTTTCGGTGCGCGACGGCTTTCAGAGTGAGCCGCAGTTCGTACCGACCGAACAGAAGATTGCGCTCATCGATCGCCTTTCCGAAACAGGACTTGCGCGCATTGAAGTGACCTCTTTCGTTTCGCCCAAGGCGATCCCGAACTTGCGCGATGCGCAGGAAGTCATGGCGGGGATCAAGCGCGTACCGGGCGTCATTTATGCCGCGCTGGTGCCGAACGAACGCGGCTGCGAGCGCGCGTTGGAGTCCGGCGTGGACGAAATCAACCTCGTGATGTCGGTAGGTGAAACACACAACCTCGCCAACATGCGCATGACCCATGAACAGTCGCTCGAGCAGTTTCGTCGTGTGATGAATCTTGCGCGCGGCACCACACTGCAGGTTAATGGCTGCGTCGCCACTGCATTCGGTTGCCCGTTTGACGGCGATCAGGCGGTCGCAAAGGTGATGGGCGTGGTGCGCGAGTACCTCGACATGGGCATGAACAGCATTACGCTCGCCGATACCACCGGCATGGCCGATCCGCGTCAGGTGAGCCAGTTGTGCCGCGCGTTTTTCGATTCGTTCCCGGGCACCCCGCTCACCGTCCATTTCCACAACACGCGCGGTATGGGATTGGCCAACGTGGTTGCTGCGCTGGATGCCGGCGCCAACAGCTTCGATGCGTCGCTCGGCGGCATAGGCGGTTGCCCGTACGCGCCCGGCGCCACCGGCAACATCTGTACTGAGGACGTGGTGCATATGCTGGCATCGTGCGGCGTGGATACCGGAGTCGACCTCGATCGATTGCTGGCAATCGCGAAAGATTTACCGGGCGTCGTCGGCCATGACGTGCCGGGTCAGGTAATGCGGGCGGGGAAGACCACCGATCTGCACCGTGGGCCGGTACCGGCTCAATAAGGCACCGCGCAGGGATAAGTTGGGCAATTTG
>JBBWZW010000108.1:0-4706 GCA_039649305.1 Burkholderiales bacterium | reverse complement strand
GTTCTCAATGGCGTCGGCTGTCCGCCCTCTCCTGCCTGACTCTCGCCGTGGCCGCCACATTTGCGGCGCCCGCCTGCGCACAGATCAAGATCGGCGTCACCATCGCGGCAACCGGACCGGCTGCGGCAATCGGCATCCCCACCAAAAATGCGATGCTGTTGTGGCCGAAGGAGATCGCCGGCCAGAAGGTGGAATACATCATCCTGGACGACGCATCCGACGTGAGCACTGCAACGCGCAACATCCGCAGGCTGACCGATGAAGAAAAGGTCGATGCGGTAGTCGGACCGAACACCACACCGAATGCATTGGCAATGCTGGATATCGCCGCCGAGTCGGGCACACCGATGATCGCGCTGGCCGCGTCGGCGGCTATCGTCGAACCGGTCGATGCGAAGCGCGCATGGGTGTTCAAGATGCCGCAGAACGACTCGCACATGTCAACCATCCTGACGCAGCATATGGCGGACAACGGTATCAAGACAGTCGGCTTCATCGGTTTTGCGGATGCCTACGGTGAAGGCTGGTGGCGCGAGTTTTCCAAGGTGGCGGAAGTGCGCAAGCTGAAGATCGTCGCCAGCGAGCGTTATCAGCGCAATGACGCCAGCGTGACCGGCCAGGTCCTGAAGATCATGTCGGCGCAACCGGATGCAGTGCTGGTGGCAGGCTCGGCCACGCCGGCGGTGCTGCCGCAAAAGACGCTGGTGGAACGCGGATACAAAGGACGCATTTACCAGACCCACGGCATCGGCACGCTCGACTTCCTGCGCATCGGCGGCAAGGATGTCGAAGGCACCTTCTTCCCAACGGGTCCGGGGGTGGTGGCCAAGACGCTGCCCAATTCCAATCCGGTACAAAAGCAGGCGCTGGATTTCCTGAGGCGGTATGAAGCGGCTAATGGTCCGGACACCATGACGCAGTTTTCAGCCGACGCCTGGGGCGCGTACCTGTTGCTCGCGAACGCTGTTCCGGAGGCATTGAAATCATCCAAACCCGGAACAAAGGAGTTCCGCGCTGCGTTGCGCACCGCTCTCGAAAACACAAAGAACCTGACCGTGCCGCAGGGCGTGATCAATATGAACCCGAAAGACCACGTCGGACTCGACCAGCGCTCGCGCGTGATGGGTCGAATCGTCGGAAATAAATTCACGTACGCTTACGGCGGCGAATAAGCTGTTCGCCCTCAAGGAGAAGGACCGCTACGGCGGTCCTTTTTTTATTACCATCCGCGCTGATACAGCCTTACTCCTAGCCGCTGCGCTTCATCGCTCAGGCTTCTTATCCCGAGCCGCTGCGCTTCTTCGCTTATGCCGCGGAGCGTCTCGCCTGCAGGTTTCGCGGCTGCGTCTTTGACCGGATCGCCCTGCACTTGGTAAACCGGCAGAGACGGTTCGGTTTCAGGAAGCAAACTGCGTTCGGAATCAATTTCGGCTTCACTCATGACTGACGCGTTGGGATCGTAATGCGACCATCCACGGTTGCGCCATTGCGAGGAACGTTCGTCTATATTCACCGGATGATGATGCGCCATCACATCCATCGCGCGATGCGCCTCGTCATCGCTTTCCGCATTGACCATCAACACATAACTGCCGCGCCGCACTGCCTCCAGATAGATGTCGCTGTCCTGCTGACCGTTGCCGACCATTGTGTGGAAAAAATCAGCCAGGCTCGCCGGGCTGGTGGATTCCTCATCGGACGCAACCAGTTGTTGCAGCTCGGCTCGTCGTCCCAGAGCCGTATCTTCGATCAGGCCCAGGTGTATTTTGTGGCGCGGAACTCCACCAGAAAGCAGTTCGTTCTCCGCACTTTCCGCTTCGGAGTAATTGTCATAGACCCCTATCACCGTATATGCCATGACGAACCTCCTGTTGTGAACGACGACGGAAATTATCTGTCACTGAAGGGTTGTGCATAAAGGGATGGATTTCAAGACAAGACAGTCAGCAGCAAGAAATTTTTTAACTCTGAAAGGATCCACATGCCCCGCACCGCAAACCCCGGCCATCTGACCAAACATTTCAATACGCAGATCTTCGAGGCCTTCGCGCATGACCTTGGAAAGTACAACGACCAGGGCCTCCCCGATGCCGCGGCGGACACCAACAAACAGTGGCTGCATGATATGGCCGCGGCGGCTTCGATGATTCCCGACGGAGAGTTGCGAGGGAAAAGGATCCAGCAGCGTTGCGAAGCATTTGCTGCGGAATATGAAGAGTGGAACGCCCGTAACGCTACCCAGGAAAATCGCTCCATACATTATCGGCGCCTGCGGCGGAAAGCTGACAAGGTGGCGCGGACCTATCGCCATCGGACAGCATTACTTGAAAAGAAAACCGATCCCGGGATCTATCAGGCTTTCTATCAGGCCACTGAAAAGCTGGTGAATGCGCTACCCGATACCTACTCGGAAGTGCCGGAGAGATTCGGGAAATATCCGAAGCCCTCTGATGTGGCTGCGCACTAGCGCGGTTTTGATACGCTCCAGGATGGCAGCGATGCCGTGCGCACCGGAAGTGCTGGTGCGCACGGCATCGCGGATTTGACGTGAACCAGCCTGAGATCACAGCAGTCTTATGCAAGAGTCCGCTGCAATTGTGCAATGCCACCCGCACTTGTATGCTCCGCCGTGAAGATCGCTCCACTCCTTTTCATTGCCGCGACACTGATAATGTCGGCGTTGGCGCTGGCGTCGAATGCCGGCAAAAATAATGGCGCGCTGTACGGTGGCCCGGCGGGGTCGCCTGCGGCCACGCGGGAAATACTGATCGACCCCAACACCCGGCATGTGAACGTGAAACAAGGCGAGATAGTCAACTTTGACGTCGGCGGCAAATCCTTCGCCTGGCACTTCAATGGCGAGGTGGACCGTCGCGTCTTCGATCTTCGCGATATCGCCCCGGACAATACGCTGGACCGGCCGGTAACCGTCTACGTGGCGGCGGACCCTAACGACATGGGTTGATGTCGTCGGTTGATACTTTAAAAGGTACGGTATGAACGCCCGCAAAATCACGCAGGTTATTCCAGCCCCCTACGGCATCGTCGCTTTATGCGACGACGGCACTCTCTGGTACAAGACAGTGTCGCCGGACGCCATTATCGGTGTCTGGACGCAGATCGATGCGATCCCGGCGGATTAGAACTGCCCCTCCGGCGCCGCATCGGGATCCGGTCGTATGCCAAAGGCGCGCCACAGCCTGTCGCCGAAATGTTCCTGGACCTGGCGGATATTGATCGTGCCGTCGGCAAAACGATCGCAAACGTTTTGGTCATCGGCGCTCAGCTCCTCGCCGGCAGACGTGATGGCGTCCCGCAGTCGTTGCATGACCTCGCTGCGTTTGGCAACAGGCAAGGCATCCAGCATTGCCTCCAGGTCTGACTGCTCCTGTTGGTAGTCATTTGGTTCCGGGTTTTCCATGGTTCCTGGGATATTTGGTTAGCTTAGGCACCGCCTAAAAGTATTTGACCGCGCGATTTTAATCCGTTCTCGCGTGCGAGCGGTCTTCCTCGCCCGGGAGATCTACATGCAACTCCTCAACCAGCATGAGTATCGACGCCGCCACAGGCAATGCGAGCAGCGCGCCGAGAATTCCGCCAAGCACGCCCCCCGCGAGCAGCGAGAACAGTACGACGGACGATGGAAGGCGCAACGCGCGGCCGTAAACGACGGGAATCAGGACCCGGCCTTCAAACTCTTCGTAACAGAGTATCAGCGCGAACACGATCGCGGCGGTGAGCTGGCTTTTGGCAAGGGCTGCCAGGACCGCCGGTATCATCGTCAGGAAAATGCCGACGATAGGCAGCGCGTCGGCAATTCCGCCGAACACCGCGATTGCCAACGCGTTCGGTATGCCGAGCGACGCCAGCAGGATGAACATGAACATAGCCATCAGCGCACTGGTGATGACTTGTCCCCGGATGTATCCGCCGACAATTGATTGAAGCTTGACCAGGACCCGGGAAAGGCGGCGATGGTGGCGGTGCGGCACGACCGCAAACAGCGCGCCGAGTAGCCGTTCGCGATCAATCATGATGTACAGCGCGAGGAAAATCGCAGCGGCGCTGTATGCCAGTATCTCAAAGATGCGTGTTGAAACCATCAACACTTTCGGTGCGACGGATTTGAGCAGCGCCTCGTATTCGAGATTGTGCAGCGCACTGGCGAGAAACGTGGTGTAGGGCGTGTCGGCCAGCACCTCTGTCAGCCGCCTGCGCAGCTCTGGAGCCTGGTCGATCAGGCTCTTCACCTGGTCCGTCAGTGCCGGAATGGTCAGCGTAATCATCAGGAAGATGGCGATCAGTAGCGCGCCGAAAACCATCACTATTGCCGCATGCGTGCGCATACCGCGGGTTTCCAGCCATTCGACCACCGGATTCAACGTTCCTACCAGCATCAGCGCGGTGACCAACACGAAAAGAGCCGGGAAGAGTTTGATCAGCAGCCATGTACCGGCGGCTACAAGTACCGCCTTGATCATGGTGAAGGGCGTGAGTTCTACCCGCACTACCCGGCTGCGGCGGTCTGCTGGTAAATGCTCATTTGGGTTGTCTCGCGACATCGCGGCGATACCTGACAGCGCTCACCCTAAATTAGGGTTTCGGCAGTCAATCGCTTTGACCCGCTGTAATGAGTAAACCGGTTTGACGAGGATGGATGCGCGCGGGGATATGCGGAGACCCGCTGCCCGCACGCAAGTGCTCGG
>JBBWZW010000079.1:0-14847 GCA_039649305.1 Burkholderiales bacterium | reverse complement strand
GCTCTCATCCTCGCAGCCCAGCTTCGCGAAGGACCAGGCGGTTGACCGGATTGTCACCCAATATGCCACCGCCGCAGCACCGCTTGCCCGTCGCCCGGTAGGCACCTTGACCGCCTCGATAACCCGCAACAGGACCGCATCCGGCGAAAGCCCGCTGGGCAACCTCATCGCCGACGCGCAGCTATCAGCCACGAAAGCGGGGGCACGGGGCGGAGCACAGATCGCCCTGATGAACCCCGGCGGAGTAAGAGCCGACCTGAACGTGCCCGCGGGTGGCGGCATGGTCACGTATGGCCAGGTATTCGGCGTTCATCCTTTCAGCAACAGCTTGGTGGTCAAGAGCCTTACCGGTGCAAAGCTGCGTGCGCTGCTTGAACAACAGTTCCACAGCGGCGCCAATACCGCCAGCGCCCCTCGCGTGCTGTTTCCTTCGGCCGGGTTTACCTACAGCTACGATTTGAGCAGGCCCGCCGGATCACGCATTACCAACATGCGTCTGAATGGCACCCCGATCGCCGACAACTCGATCTACCGGGTCACCTTGAACAGCTATCTGGCGAGCGGGGGTGACAATTTCACTGTGTTCGCTCAGGGGAGTAATGATCTTGGCGGCGAGCTGGATGTGGATGCGCTTGAAGCATATTTGCGGACCAATTCGCCCGTCGTGCCGCCGTCCGTAAATCGGATTACGCGGATCGATTAGTGGCTCGACAACACAGTATTTTTTGTGACATGAAGAGCCGATCTTTCCTGCAGTCGACGGGTAAGGTCTCGGTTATAGTGGATAAGGTTTCTTATACGCAGTGATGTGACAGGCGTTTCGCGAAGCCTTGCGCTTTTGCCCTTCCCCCTTGTTGCAGGAGGAAGGCCAAACCCGCCACTGTCGTAGGTTGGGATGAAATCCCAACGTTCGAACGCCAATGCAACCGCCGGCCCATTGCGTGGGGCAGAGTGTTGGGATTGGCATCCCAACCTACGTCCACTAAAATTCAGGCGCCGGACGGTCAGTGCTGTAGCGTGCATACGCATTGGTTCTGCTCGCATGGCCGATGTCGTCGGTTGGCGGGAACCAGCGATGCGTAACACGCACCCTGCGGCTCAGGCCAGACCTGATGTTTAGCCGGAGCGGATGCGCCGGAAGCCATCATCCCTCATCTTCACCATACATGATCCCGTCCCACCATTCCTGCGCTCTTTCCTCGCCATGCTTCTTAAGCAAGTAGACGTAGCCCGCACGCGCAGCCAATTCAGTCATATGCCGATCCGCACTCGCCGCCGACGCCAAATGATCGAGGCCCCTCTCACTCCCCTCATCAAGCAAGATGCGCCCATAGTGATACAGAGCCTTAGGAAACGGTCCCCCGGGTTGGCCTAGCAGACGCTCCAATAAAACCTTGGCCGCTTGCGGCGATTCGAATTCCGCGCTCAGGACGGCACGTTCCTGCAAGTCTTGTATCTTCAAATCGTCCAACGGTATTTGGGAAAGCTGCTGCAGCCGCGCCTTTGAGCTGGTCACATACTGATATCTGGTATTCCACGGACCCTGTTCGCGCGCCCACCAACGGCGGTCGAACTCTTCAACCAGGACCTTGGCGCTAGAGCCCAGCAGCGCGTCGGCGGCTGTCACTTCGACACAGGCAGGTAACACCGCCTCTTCGCCGATCGCCTCGACACGGTCGCGCAAAGCAGGGTGGGTGTCGTCCAATCCCGATTGCTCGCGCCAGGCGGCGTCCAAATGCTCTTTTGTGGCCCATTGAGAGTAGCTCGCCGTGAATGCAGTGCGCATGGCGTTAAAGGGCAGGAATGCGGGCTTGGAGCGAGTATTCGCTTGCGCGAACAACTTCGGCCAAAATTCTTCATGGATCCAGCGTCCAAGCAACGCACCCCGAATCAGCCCGACGGCATTAGGCGCGGCGCCGACCATTTCGGTCGCGGTCCGATCGGCGTCATACTCGTCTTGTCGGGACAGCACAAAGGTGTGCGCATTGTAGAAAGGCATAAATCTATTGAGCATGCTTGCCATGCCGGCGTGCACCCAGTTGTCTTCCGCGCTTGAGCTCACCTGATCATATAGGGCGCCGAATGTGAGGCGCTGGCGGTATACCCAGGCGCTCACCTTCCCGTGGTTGCCGCATACATGCCCGTACTCATGCGCGACCGTGGCAAGCATCTCTTTCGGCGATACGCTCAACATGTACGGCAACCCCAGTATCAGATAGTTGGTGTGCCCGCCAAACAATCCCCAGCGCGGTCGTTGAGAGATCGCCGCATTGTAATGATGATCGATCAGGACATGATGTATCGGGGGTCCGTTCAGTCGCTTGCGCATCTTGTCGAGGACGCCGAAAAGCTTAGGCGCCTCCGCTCTGTCGAGATAGCGGCCTTCGGGTGGCGCGAGTCTTAAGAAGAACATGCGCAGCACCACAAAAATCGCTGGCACCATCACCAGCGCAAACAGGCCGAAACGTATCAGGCTGGTCGTATTGTGCTTGGCATAGGCGTACTGAATGCCAAAGTAGATCAGTAGCGCTATCGCGATCAGCAGGCCGAACAGAACTATATAAGCGGCGCTGCTGATCAACAGGACTTTGGTTCGGAATGTGCCGGGATTGATCGTGGCATCGACTTCAAGGCTTTTTACCAGCTTCTGGTAGCGGTGTTGGTCCAAGCGACATCTCCCTATTGCTTGTCGTTAGTGCAGCAATTGCGGCTTTTAGTTTTGCCACAAAGTAACACAATATGGAAGAGTGTTGGTATCGGCTGTTCGTGTGTAACTACCTTATTGCGAGTCGGCTCGCATACCCGAGATGTTGGGATTAGCATCCCGGCCTACGGTTCTTCCCCTGCAAAGGGGGTGGCAAAAGCGCGTGCGTCTGCTGAAACCGCGTGGACATATCCCCTCTGCCCTTACTGGAGAGGCCAAGGGTGAGGGGGATGCCCGCAGGTGCGAAGCCCTTCGAAACAGGGCGACGCATGATCTTAATGCTGATAAATCGCAGCAGCGTTTTGCATGCCCGACTGGTAGTCGCATTGCAAGCTAGTGAAAACAAGGGCGTATTGCGATGCAGCGCAGCGTTAAAGTAACTCATGAGGCGTGCGGATTTCGAGTCTGCCGCAGCATGAAGGAAGCACACTCCCGCCGGCCCCGGGAGAGGCCAGCAACGACAATCCGGCCGAGTCCTTTGATATTCACTTATCAGTCGACTAAATTGACAAACTCGGCTTTCAATTTACGCTAGTGCGTTGATTTTATTAGGGCAAAGGGCATTGGCCTGATGCTTGCTTCATAGGCTTCATGGGGACTTTGTAGCCATTCCCGCTTGTAACCGACACGAGCCACCAGAAATTTCAGCGGTTTGGGGGAATTATGTTGCTTCCGCAATCGATAGGAATGCTTTACGAGTTGAGCCAACGTACGTCGCTGCACGATTTCCCCGTCGAAATGCTCAGGATACTGCATGACCAGATTAGCTTCGATCTGGTAGCGCTTTGCGCGGGCAGGCAAGATCCAGCCGGCGAAGTCAATTTCCGGATGGTGCGGAACGCTGGAAACCAGGGTCACCTGGTAGCACTTGAGGAATGCGCCGACCTGACAGGCGATGCATCGAATATCACAGAGTTGTTCAATATTCTGGATACGGACCTTGAAGCGGCGCGACGGATACGGCCTCAAGATTCGCCATTTCTCCAAAGCGGCGTCATCCATCGCAATCAGCAAGTTTTTCAGTTTCTATTTTGTGCCGCGACGTCAAACGAAGAGAATCCGGCCTACTGGATTATTCTCCTCCGTACTGCTGCCCCGGCTTTTAATGACGAGGACTTCGGACGCCTGCGAACACTCTGGGACCACATCTGGCGCGCTACCGATATCAACCGGAGCACCGGTTTGAATCTGCACGATACGATCCTTCAACAACGCGCATCCGCGATCGTTTGCAGGAATGGCGCAATCGAAGTTGCCGATCCGGGCTTCACCGATCTGATCGGGCGGGAATGGCCAACCCACTGCAAGCGCTGCATACCACTGGTGGTATTGGACCGGATTCGAAATCTGGAGCCTTACTACGGGAAATCAATAGAAATCTCTTCAAAAGAGCTGAGCCGTTATTTGCTCTGCCATGCCCGTGCATTCCACCCGATGCCGCGCATTACTCCCGCGGAGACCGCGGTCGCCCGACTTTTTGCAGCAGGCAAAAGCCATAAGGAAATTGCGTCTGAACTGAGGGTGTCGCCGAATACGGTACGCAGCCAGATCGCCAATCTCTATTCCAAGCTGGATGTACATGACAAGGCGGCGCTGGCGCAAAAGCTGATGACCGACCTGCGTTCGCTCATAACGATCCAACCATACGCGTAACCGCGCACTTTCCCAAACCTGTCCGGCCCGGACCAAGGCTCATCGGGCCGCGTGCCCGTTCGTACGGTCGACACGGCCAGCCGTCCGGCGCTCGCCGGTCGTAGTGCATTTGTACTATTCCTTAAGTGAGAAAAAGCTGCGATCTTGATACATAACAAATAGAGATTTCAGCGAGAGGGTAGCAGCGCGGCCATCGCTAATTCCAAGGAATAAAAAATCGGACTTTGATACCCGGACAGGTCAGTGCGCCCGGCACACAAGCATATGAATGTCGATTTGAACCAACCAACTTCAGGGGAGCCGGATCATGACCACAGCAGCCAAGAGTTCCACCAATTTCACGGTAAATAAGGCGGACCTGGTATTCATCCTCGAACAGATCGTGATCGCAGAGAGGCACGCAGCCGGCGAATCGCTGCAGGCCATCCTGGGCAACGACGCGGCGTTGCTACCATCGGGCTTGCGAGCGGTCGACGGCAGTAATAACAACCTGCTTCCAGGGGGCGGCGGCATCGGTGCGGCCGATAACATCTTTCCGCGCCTACTGCCCCCCTCCTATCGCAATGAAGGCGATGACACTTTTGATGCGAATGGCCCCGCCCCCGGCGAGGTGACCAACAACAACTACGGGACTCCCGGCAGCGTCGCAGATGCCGATCCGCGCATCATCAGCAACCTGATCGTCGATCAAACAAACAATAACCCTGCCGCTATCGCAGCCTGGCACGCGAACCCGCTTGCGATCAAGGCTTATGAGGATGCGCATAACGGCGACTCCCCGCCACCCGGCTATATCCCCACCAACGCTGAACTCGGATTCATCCATAATCAATCGCCCGACATCGGTTTGTCGCCGGGCTTCAACGGATGGATGACTTTGTTCGGTCAGTTCTTTGACCATGGCCTCGACCTCGTCACAAAAGGCGGCAACGGCACTGTCTATATCCCCCTGCAAGTTGGCGATCCGTTGTATGTAGAGGGAAGCCACACAAACTTCATGGTGCTGACCCGGGCCACCCCGGCCATCAATCCGCAGACGGGACTACCCACTGAAACTACTAACACCAGTACCTCTTGGGTCGACCAAAACCAGACCTACACGTCACATGCGTCGCATCAGGTATTCCTGCGCGAGTATAAGTTTTCGGTGGACTCGGACGGGGACGGTATAGCGGATTCGGCCCCGGTTGCGACCGGGCATTTATTGGAGGGGGCCAAAGGGGGCATCCCCAACTGGGCCGAAACCAAAGCGCAGGCGCTGACCATGCTCGGCATCAGGCTGACCGACAACGACGTCCATAACGTGCCGCTGCTCAAGACCGATCCGTATGGTGAGGTGATCCGCGGACCTAACGGGCGAGTCCAGCTCGTGATCGACGCGGACCGCGTCCCGAACTCGGGAGACGAATACTTCCAGGAGGTAGGTCTTGACGGCACGATCCCAGCCAATGCGATGCGTACCGGTCACGCATTCCTGGATGATATCGCCCATCATGCAAAACCGGGATTTGTCGACCATGACCATGATCCTTCAACGCCGTTGCGCGAACTGACCCCGGATTTAGACCCCGGCACGACAGACGATCGCGACCCGCTGACCTATGATGACGAGATGCTCAATGCTCACTTCATCACAGGCGACGGGCGCGGCAACGAGAACATCGGACTGACCGCCGTACACTTCATTTTTCACGCCGAACACAACCGTTTGGTCGAGGCCAACAAGGCCACGATTCTTGAAACCGGCGACCTGGCTTTCCTCAATGAATGGCTGACGACGGATGTAGGGACGATCCCAACCACCCCGGCTGCTATCGCCGCGCTCAACTGGGATGGCGAGCGCCTTTTCCAGGCCGCCAAGTTGGTCACCGAGATGGAATATCAACATATGGTGTTCGAAGAGTTTGCACGCACAATGCAACCGAATATTGATGCGTTCATTTTCACGAACACCCCCGACATCGACCCATCGATCGTCGCCGAGTTTGCGCATGTGGTTTATCGTTTTGGCCATTCGATGCTCACCGATACAGTCGCCCGCATCGGTGCGAACATGCAATCGAGCGATATCGGCCTGATTCAGGCGTTTCTCAATCCGGTGGAGTTCACGCAGAGCGGGCCGTCGCACGCGGAAGCGGCTGGCGCGATCATTCGCGGGATGTCGCGACAGCTCGGCAATGAAATCGACGAATTCGTGGTTTCGACGGTGCGCAGCAATTTGCTGGGCTTGCCGCTCGACCTTGCCGCAATCAATATCGCGCGCGGCCGCGATACCGGCATTCCGGCTTTCAATGAGGTACGCAGGCAATTCTATGAAATGACCGGCGACGCCCAGCTCAAGCCCTATACAAGCTGGGCCGACTATGCGGAAAACATCAAGAACCCGGCTTCGATTATCAACTTCATCGCGGCCTACGGCGAGCACCCGGATCTCCTGGCCGCTACCACTGCCGCGGAGAAGCGCGCGGCGGCAACACTCCTGGTTCTTGGCGGCGCCGGCGCAGCCTTGGACCGGGTCGCTTTCCTGAATAGCACCGGGGCCTGGAACGCCGCGAACTCCGGCCTGAACAAGATCGACATGTGGATCGGCGGCCTGGCGGAGCAAAAGATGGAATTCGGCGGCATGCTGGGATCGACCTTCAACTTCGTCTTTGAAACCCAGATGGAAAGCCTGCAGAATGGCGACCGACTGTACTATCTGACCCGCCTGCAGGGAACGAACCTGCTCAATGAGCTCGAGCCCAACTCGTTTTCCGCGCTGGTCATGCGCAATACCGACCTCGGCAATATCGGATCTTCCCATCTGAATGGCTCGCTGTTCACTACAGCGGACATGATTCTTGAACTTAACGGCACGCAGGTCGGCGCTGATCCGGTTCATGCCGACCCCTTCGTGCAGGGCCTCACTCCCAAGGTTGTGCGGAGCGCTCCTGGCGCCGATGTCGACGGCGATGGCCATGGCGACGGCGGTATGCTGAAATTTAGCGGCGGCGAGCACGTGGTGTTGGGCGGTACTGAAGGCAACGACACCCTGATCGGCGACAAAGGTATCGACACGCTATGGGGTGACGGAGGCGACGATTTCCTGAATGCCGGCATGGAGTCGGACGAGGTGCACGGCGGTGATGGCGACGATATCATCATCGATCCATTCGGCGACGATGTATTGCGCGGCGAGAACGGCAATGATTTCATCAGCGCCGGTCCAGGCCTCGACCTGGTCTTTGGCGGCGATGGCAAGGATTTCATCCACGGCGGCGCCGATGATACCGAAGTCTTTGGCGGCCGGGGCGATGACTTTATCATAGGCGGCGCCGGCAAGGACTTCTTGATGGGCAATGAAGGTCACGACTGGATCGAAGGCGGCGAAGGATTCGATACGATTGCCGGCGATAACTCGGAACTGTTCTTCAACAGCCCGATCATCGGCCACGATGTACTGTGGGGCCAGGGCAATGACCAGGACTACGATGCCGAGTCCGGCAATGACATCATGATTTCGGGTCCGGGCATTCAGCGCTTTGAGGGCATGTTCGGCTTCGACTGGGCTATTGCCAAATTCGATCCGGCCGGCGCGAACTTCGATTTCCAGATCCCGATTTTCACGACGATACCTCTTGATATCCTGCGCGACCGTTTTGACCAGGTCGAAGCCGGGTCGGGCTGGATCCACAATGACATTCTCGACGGCGACGATCGCGGGCATAGCGGCGGATCGTCCTCTCCCGACTCGGTGCCGGTGGAGTTGTTCGTGGATCATACGTTGACACAGGAAGGAATCAACCTCATCAATGGGTTGCAAGAGCTCCTTGGCGCCGGGGTGAGCAGCTTCAAGAATGGCAATATCCTGATTGGCGGCGACGGCAATGATACTTTCCGGGGCCGTGGCGGCTTCGATATCATTGATGGCGACGCCTGGCTGAATGTGAGGATTGCGGTTACCGGCCACCCTACCATTGCCACCGTCGAGAACATGACCGTACTAATGCCTTATCTGCAGTCGGGCGAGATTAATCCGGGTCAGCTCAGTATTGTCCGCGAAATCCTGTACGATACGACGCCGGGCAACAACGTTGATACCGCGAGATATAACGGCAACCTCTCCGAGTACATCATAGAAGGTCGAAACATTGAGCAAGGCGGCGTCATCAGGGCAGCCGACCTCAATGGCGACGGCTTCATCAGCGTTACGGACCTGGATGACGGCCTCACCGCGGCTCCGGGCCGTCTCGTCAGCCGGGGTGCGCTCACCGACGACACCGACAAGCTCAGGAACGTCGAGGTCCTTCAGTTTGCTGACCGTACCGTCACGATTGTCGGCACTAACAGTTCGGCCACCGGTACCGTCACCCTCACTGACCCGACGCCCTTCACAATTAATGGAACCACCTACGTCACGCCAATTGTTGGCCAAGTGCTGACACCCACGGTGTCGAATCTCTATGACAGAGACAACGATATGAATGGCGACGGCGATCTCGATGACCCCGGTGATATTCCCATCGGACCGGTTACCTTCGACTGGGAAACCACTGAAGCGGGAAATGACGGAGGCTGGGCGAAGATCCAGACCAGCCCCACTTATACTGTGCGCCCGGTAGATCCGGTCCACGTTCTGAGGGCGGTAGCGGTATTCAAGGACGCGACCGGAGTAATAGAACGGGTAGTTTCCGCCCAGACCGATAATGTTACTGCTCCGTTCTCCGTGCTTGAAAACAGCGCTAACGGCACACTGATATCGGCGACCATCCCATTCAATGTGGATTACGATCCGTTAGGCGCCGGTGGCACCGGCGCCGGTGGTGATGCCGTGACCATCTTCCATTCGCTGCTGGATGACGCCGGTGGACGCTTTTCGATCGTGAACAACCAACTATTCGTGCAGAACGGCGCATTGCTTGACTACGAAGACGCGGCCAATCCGGACCATGCCTTTGAAATCGTGATCCGGACCACCAATGAGACTGGGGACGTAATTGCCGACCGCCAGTTCACTGTCTTGATTGGTAACGTGGTTGCGGAAGGCACGGCGCCAACCGACATCAGATGGACTGGCACCACGCCGAGCAGTACCTCTCTGCCCGGCAGCGGCACCATCGCGAATCTGAGCTCGGTCGATCCTGACAGCGCGGCATTCACCTATTCGTTAGTCGCGCCGGTGGGAGGCTTCGCGGTGAGTGCTGCGGGCGTCGTCACCCGTTCGGGGACCATGCCTGTCAACATGAACGCTACGCTCAACATCCGATCGACCGACGACGTTACACTCTTCCGTGATGAGCTATTCAACATCAGGACGGGATCCACTTTGTCCGATACCCTGACGGCGGATGCCGGACCGGATATGGACAATATCTTTTATGGGCATGGCGGTAACGACATCCTGAACGGCCTTGGCGGAAACGACAATCTCTTTGGCCAGGCCGGGGACGACACGCTTGACGGCGGAACCGGCGCAGACAGGATGGCCGGCGGTACAGGAAACGATACGTATTTTGTCGATGACGCCGGGGACGTTGTGATCGAAGACGCAACCGGTGGCACAGCGGATACCGTGAAGACTTCGCTCGCGCTCTACACGCTGGCTGCAAACTTCGAACATCTCGACATGTTGGCAGGCGCCCTCAACGCCACCGGCAATACCGCCGCCAACAGGTTTTCCGGCAACAGCAACAACAATATTCTGACGGGGCTTGGCGGGAACGACACCCTCGACGGCGGCGATGGCAGCGATGTCCTGGACGGCGGCGACGGTAACGATATCCTGATCGGCGGGACAGGTAACGACACCCTTGATGCCGGTGCCGGCAACGACACGCTGGACGGCGGAGCCGGCGATGACCTCATGGGCGGCGGCGCCGGCAACGACATCTATGTGGTCGACAGCACTCTTGACAGTATCATCGAGAACGCCGGTGGCGGCACTGACACGGTTCAAAGCACTCTTGCCGGTTATACACTGGGCGCCCAGCTTGAGAACCTCACGCTTATCGGCAGCGGAAATATCAACGGCACGGGCAACGAACTGGTAAACAGCATTACCGGGAATGACGGCAACAATATCCTCTCCGGCGAGGCGGGTAACGACATTCTGAACGGGGGCGCCGGCCAGGACACTCTGGATGGCGGCGCCGGCAACGACACCATGGATGGCGGCGCCGGCGATGACCTCATGAGCGGCGGCGCGGGCAACGACATCTATGTGGTCGATAGCGACCTTGACAGTATCACCGAGATTGCCGGAGGCGGCACCGACGCTGTGCGAAGCACTGCAGCCAGTTATGCGCTGGCCGCCCAGCTTGAGAGTCTCACGCTTATCGGCAGCGGAAATATCAACGGCACGGGCAACGAACTGGCCAATACCATCACCGGGAATGGCGGCAACAATGTTCTCTCCGGCGAGGCGGGCAACGACATTCTGATTGGGGGCGCCGGCCAGGACACGCTGAACGGGGGAGCGGACAACGACACCCTGGATGGCGGTGCCGGCGACGACATCATGAGCGGCGGTGACGGCAACGACAGTTATGTGGTCGACAACGTCCTTGACAGTATCACCGAGAATGCCGGTGGCGGCACCGACACGGTGCGAAGCACTGCGGCCAGTTATACGCTGGCCGCCCAGCTTGAGAGTCTCACGCTTATCGGCAGCGGAAATATCAACGGCACGGGTAACGAACTGGCCAACACCATCACCGGAAATGGCGGCAACAATGTTCTCGCCGGCGGGGCCGGCAATGACATACTGATTGGGGGCGCCGGCCAGGACACGCTGAACGGGGGAGCGGACAACGACATACTCAACGGCGATGCAGGCAATGACACGCTCAACGGTGATGCAGGCGATGACACGCTGTTCGGCAGTGCCGGAGCCGATATCCTGACCGGCGGTGGCGGGGCCGACATGTTCGACTTCAACCTTACCGGCGACACCGGGTTCGGAGTAAACCGGGATGTTATCAAGGACTTCGTTGGAGGGATAGACAAAATCGATCTTTCCGGAATTGATGCTAACACCGGCGCGGGCGGCAACCAGGCCTTTACGTTTATGGAGTTTATCAACTTCAACGGCGCCGCCCAGTTGCGTTATTTCGTCGACGGGGCGAACACTGTGATCGAAGGAAATGTCACCGGAACCTCAGGAGCCGAGTTCCAGATTGTGCTGGAGAATTACGCCGGTCCACTGTTGTCGGCCTCAGACTTTGTGCTTTAGGTAGCTTCGGCGTGCCGCCGCCCGCTTGCAGCGGGTGACGGCATTCTCGATCAGGAAGTCTGTGGGACCGACAAAGAGGCAAGACATGAAATCCTTATGGCGTGAATTGCGTCCGTTGCTGGCTTATCTTGCGCTGTTTTCTTTCTGTATCAATTTATTGTTCCTGATTCCCGCAGTTTTCATGATGCAGGTATTCGACCGCGTCATCCCGAGCAATAGCCAGGAAACCCTGATGGTGCTGCTGGGAGGAGCCGGCATCGCACTGCTGATCCTTCTGCTACTCGACTATGTGCGCAACCGCATGCAAAACATGCTGGGCAACATCGTCGATGAACAATTGTCGCCACCGGTGATCAATGCCATCGTGGCAAGATCGGCGCGGGCACCTCACAGCGTGGGTGCCGAAGGCATCCGCGATGTCGCGGCGCTGCGCAATCTGTTTTCCACCAGCGGCTTGAACTCCTTGATGGATGCGCCCTGGGCTCCGGTGTATGTGGCGGTGATCTGGGCATTTCATCCCTACCTTGGTATGGGTGCTGCGCTCTCTGTTGCGTTGATGCTGGGGCTTGCATGGCTGAATGACCTTGTCAGTCGGCGCTCGCTGGAAGGCTTGCAGAAAGACGGAAGACGCGCTTCTCAATATGTGGAAAGCTCGCTGCGCAATGCCGAAGTGCTGCAGGCGCTGGGGATGACGTCCCGGCTGTTGGCCCGCTGGCGCCGGCTGCAGGACCAGGTGGCCGAGCTGCAGACCAGTGCCGGCCGCAGTGGCGTCGCATTCGCCGCATTGTCACGCTGCATGCGGCAGGCGACCCAGATGTTGATGCTGGCGCTTGGCGCCTGGCTGGTGCTGGACCAGCAGGCTTCAGCCGGCATAATGATTGCCACCACGGTTTTGCTGGGCCGCGCAATCCAGCCGGTCGAGCAACTGGTGTCGAGCTGGCGCATGTTGACCGATGCCCGTGCCGCATACCGGCGCCTGCGTGATATGTCGAAGGAATTCGAACAGCGCGAGCCGCAGCTTGCGATGCCCTGCCCTGAAGGCCGGCTGACCGTCGAAAGCGTCACGTATTTTGCGCCGGGCTCGCAAAAAGCCATCCTGCAAAACATCACTTTCGGCCTTGCGACGGGCGAAGCGCTCGCCATCCTTGGCCCGAGCGCAGCGGGAAAATCAACGCTGGCGCGCCTGTTGACCGGGGTCTGGGCATCCGCCATCGGCACCGTGCGCCTCGACGGCGCCGATCTCGCCTACTGGCCGCGCGATGATGTCGGGCAATGGATAGGCTATGTTCCGCAGGACGTCGAATTGTTCGACGGCAGCGTGGCTGACAATATCGCTCGGCTGGACGAGCCCGATTCCGAAGCCGTGATCGCGGCAGCCAGGCGCGCGCACGCGCATGAGCTGATCCTCGGCCTGTCGCAGGGCTACGATACCCAGGTGGGAGAGCATGGCCTGCGGCTGTCCCCGGGGCAACGCCAGCGGATCGCACTGGCGCGTGCTCTATATGGCAATCCACGCCTAGTGGTGCTGGATGAACCGAACTCGAACCTCGATGGCGGCGGCGAGATTGCGCTGGCTCAGGCAATCGGCGGCTTGCGCAAGGAGGGCGTGACCACTGTCATCGTTACCCACCGGCCATCGCTGATCGCCCATGTTGACAAGATCCTGGTGCTGGACACGGGCCGCGTGCAGCAATTCGGACCGGCCGCGGAAGTGATGAAGGTGATGCAGCGGCAGGCGCAGGCAATGGCGGATGGGAAGGCAGCTTGAAATGGGAGCGCACATGAATGCATCGGAATTAAAGTCACCTGCCATGGCGCCGACACGCAGCAACCGCGAACACAGCCTGCGCCTGGCGCGAGTCGGCACATGGATCATTGTCGGCGCGCTGCTTCCGCTCGGCGCCTGGGTCTGCCTGGCCCCACTATCCATGGCGGTAGTGGCGCCTGCTTTCGTCAAGGTTGACCTGAACCGGCGACCGGTGCAGCACCTGGAGGGCGGCATTGTGCGAGAAGTGTACGTGCGCGATGGCCAGCACGTGAATGCCGGCGATCCGGTGCTGATGCTGGGGGACGTCGGCGTTGATGCCGACCGCAACCGGCTGGCGTACCGGTTCGGTGTTGAACGCGTCGGAGTGGCGCGGCTGGAAGCCGAGCAGATGCGGGCCACGACGCTGGTTTATCCGGCTGACCTGGTGCAAGCGGGGCGGCAGGATTCGCGCATCCGCCAAGCGTTGTTGAAGGAGAGCTCACTGTTCAAAGCCCGGCGCGAATCGCTTACCAGCGAAATGGCGCTGATGCAAACGCAGCGCGAACGGATCCAGCAGGAGAGCGCTTCGCTGCGCGCCCAGCTCGCGCAGTTGGAAAATTCATACGCATTGCAACAGAAGGATTTCGAAGTCAACCGTTCGCTGCTCAAGGATAACTTTATCTCGTCGGTCCGCCTTGGGCAGATCGAGGCAGTGGTAATGGATTACGCGGCCAAGCTGGAAGAAAGGCGCTCGGAGCTGGCGCGTGCGGGGCAGCGCCTGGGCGACATCGATTTGAAAATCAAATCGATTCAGAATGCTTACGTGCAAACAGCAAGCGACCAGCTCAAGGCGAGCGCCGCGCGCCTGGCCGAAATCGAGCAGGAGATGCGCAAATCGGAAGATGCCGCCAGGCGCCAGGTGGTGGTGGCTCCAGCGAGCGGCCAGGTCATCGACTTGAAATTTACCTCGCCGGGCGCGGTGGTGCGCCCGGGCGATGCGATTGCGGAAATCGTGCCTGGAGACGCCATGCTCATGCTGGAGGGGCATATCCGGCCGGAAGAGATCAATCATGTCTTCCTTGAACAGCGCGCCCGCATCAAATTCACGGCCTTCAAGTATCGCAGCACCGCGATGGTGACGGGCAAAGTCACCTATATTTCCGCCGATCGTTTCATCGACAAGGCTAACAACCAGTCGTACTTCACCGTGATGATCGCCGCCGACGTCGATTCGTTGCAGTCTGTGACCGAGCTCAAGCTGCAGGCCGGCATGCCGGCCGAGGTCTATATTGAAGGCTCGCAGCAGACCGCTCTGCAATACCTGATCGAACCAATCACATCGACGATCCGCAAGGCAGGCAAGGAAATGTAATCGAAACCACACGCACAATCACCTGCAAGCCACTGGAAAAAAAGCTTGTTTCGACGCGACGTACGCATTAGAGCAAGGAGTCCTCACCGAGGCCGGCTACAAATCGATGAACTTCCTGTTTAGCAAATACGGTTACCGCAAACAGGAGCCCGGAAACCAGC
>JBBWZW010000071.1:0-10377 GCA_039649305.1 Burkholderiales bacterium | reverse complement strand
CTGTTTTCGCGCAGGCTGCAAGCGAGCGATGGCAGCTTCGACGGAGTCGCGCTTGTGTCCGTGATCCCGGCTTACTTTACCGCGAATTACGACACCGTCACGCTGGGAAGAAATGGCCTTCTTGCGTGTATGGGGAACGATCATGGTGTCCGTGCTGCGCGCATTGGATCGAAAGCCGATTATCCGGGATTTGGCTTTGTCTCCTCCCCGCAATTTAACGGCGCCGCCGGTAGTTCGTTGCTCGACGGCGGGAAATGGTTTTCCGATGGGCGTAGCCGGTATGTCGGCTGGCACACTCTCGAAAAATATCCGCTGGTCGCAATGGCAGGGCTGGATAAAAAAGACGCCCTTGCTCCGTATCGGGTCCAGCGCACCTCTGTCATTCGGGATGGGATCGGTGCCACAGCCGGTTTGGTCGTGCTCACAGTCATTGCGATCGGATTTTCGACGCGGCTTGCATGGAGAAAGCGCCAGCTGGAAGTTACGCAGGCTACGTACCGAATGGCTACGGAGGGCGCCAATGAAGGTTTCTATATCGCCCGACCGATATACGACCTCGAGGAAACGGTCGTCGATTTTAAGATAGTCGACTGCAACCACCGCGGCGCACAGTTCTTGCGCCAGCGCCGCGAGGAGTTGGTGGGGAAAAGAATCTCGACGCTCTATAAAGGAGCGAGGCCCGAGCGCCTGCTAAAGATGCTTGCACAAGCGATGGACGCCCGCATTTTGGAGAGCGAGATGGAAGTGCCCGGCGAAAGTCCGGTCGCCTTGCGATGGGTCCACCTCAGGATGGTTCGCGCCGATGGAGAGCTTGCCGTAACGTTACGTGATATCAGCGATGCCAAAGCACATGTTGAGGAGCTGGTACGGCAAAGCAACGAGGATGCGTTAACTGGCTTGCCGAACCGACATTGGGTGCAAAGCTATTTGCCGGAGGCGCTCAATCACGCGGCAACGAACAAGACGATCCTGGGGCTCCTGTTTGTTGATCTGGACGGGTTCAAGAAGGTCAATGATACGGCCGGGCATGCCGCGGGAGATGAGATACTGCGTAATGCTGCCCAACGCTTGAAGGATGCGGTACGTCCGCATGACTATGTGGCGCGGTTGGGCGGTGACGAGTTTGTGCTCATTCTCGAGCAGCTCGAGCACAAATCAGATGCGGCGCACGTTGCCGAACGTGTCTTGCGTACATTTCAGGAAAGCTTCCGGATCGGCCACGCAATTCATACTATCGGCGCCTCAATCGGCATCAGTATGTATCCGGCCGACGGGGCGGATGCCGACACACTATTGCGAAATGCCGACGTGGCCATGTATTCAGTCAAGGCCAGCGGCAAAGGCAATTACCGTTTCTATAACCAACAATTTTATGAGGCGTTGCGTAACCGCCTGCAGGAAGAAGCAGAGCTGAGACATGCGATCGAGCATGACCAGTTCATCATGTATTTTCAGCCGCGCGTCGAACTCTCGACTGGCGTCACCACCAGTATGGAATCACTGGTGCGCTGGGAACACCCCGCGAAAGGATTACTGTCTCCCCTCGGCTTCATTCCGTTAGCAGAAGAGACCGGCCTGATCCTCGGTCTCGGCGAGCTGGTTATCAACAGGGTGTGCGCACAACTGCACGACTGGTCGCAGCGACGTGAACAACTGGTGCCGGTGTCGATCAATGTGTCCGCGCGTCAGTTCCGGGAAGTCGACATCGCGAAGATTTTATCGCACGCCGTTGAGCGCCATCGCATAGACCCCGCACTGGTCGAAATTGAAGTCACGGAATCGTCAATGATGGGAAGTGACGCCGATGTTTCCGCGATGCTCACCGCAATTCGCAGAATGGGCATCAAACTGCTGGTAGACGACTTCGGCACCGGTTATTCGTCATTGTCGCAACTACAGCGCCTGGATTTCGATGTGCTGAAGGTAGATCGTGCGTTTACGGTCGAGATCGACCGATCCGACAAAGGCAGCGTGTTTTTCAAAGCCATCATTACCATGGCACATGCATTGGGTATGCGGGTCGTGGCCGAAGGGGTCGAGAATGAAGCGCAGGTAAAGATATTGAGGTCCCTGGAATGCGATGAAATACAGGGGTTCTATATTTCAAAACCGTTGCCGCCTTCCGAGGCCCAAGCGCTTTTGTCCAAGCGGATTACCCCGCCGATCACGTAGTTCGCTTGCCCTACGTCCCGGGTAGTCACCGGCAGCCTTGCTGCTCCGAGACTCTGGCTTTGAATGAAGGTAAACGAGTGGCGAAGTTTGTATACCTTCGCTATTTAAGCAAAGCATCTCGACAGGGAAGCGACGATGACACCTGACTAATTAACCATTGGAGGACATGATCCCTGATTGAAACTGCGCCAAAGGTGGCATTAAATATGGAAGCTGGCAATCGTGGCCTATGTTGACGGATTCGTTCTGCCGCTTCCCAAAAAAAATGTGGAAGCCTACCGGGAGATCGCAAACAAATGTGGCGCGATCTGGCGTGAGCATGGCGCGCTGCAATACCGGGAGTGTATCGCTGAGGACGTGAAGCCTGGCGAGCTCACGTCGTTCCCGCAAAGCGTGAATCTTGAAGAAGATGAAACGGTCATTTTCTCGTGGATCGTGTACGAATCGCGCGCGCACCGCGATGAGGTCAATGACAATTTAATGAAGGACCCGCGGATGGCCGAGCTGATGGAAACAAGGGCTATGCCGTTTGATGGCAAGAGAATGATTTATGGGGGTTTTGAAGTAATGGTCGACGCTTGAGAAATCGGACTTGGTACTTTGTCACGCCTGATTCTTCCGCTGTCATTTGCGCGTCGCAGACCCCAACCTACTTTACAGTGAGCCGAACGACGCATCGCTCAGGATTCCATGTACGCCAATTCCCAGATGTGTCCATCCAGATCCTGGAACCCGTGGGCATACATAAAACCATGGTCTTGTGGTTCATTGTAGGTTGATCCACCCGCGGCGACCGCGTTACCAACCATTTCGTCGACCTTCGCACGGCTCTCGGTGGAAAGGCACACCAGCACTTCCGTGTATTTCTTCGCGTCGCAAATTTCCTTGGGAGTAAAGCTTTTGAACTTCGGCTCGGTCAACAGCATGACAAAAATGTCGTCGCTCACGATCATGCAAGTGGCGGTCTCGTCCGTGAATTGGGGGTTAAAACTGAATCCGAGTTTGGTGAAGAACGTTACCGACTTGTCGAGATTCTTAACCGGGAGATTCACGAAAATTTTGGTGGTCATGCTTGCTCCTTAAGAGATTTGGCTGAAGAGTACAGGTACTGGTGGCGCTACGAATTTTCAGTTTGGATTCTGACCCGGGTCAAAAAAACGGGCGGCTTGCCCGCCCGCTGATTCACGTTGGGTAATCCTTATTGATCGGCGATGTTCCAGGCCGGTTATTGCCCGGGCGGACGATAGCTGACGGTCTTCTTCACGGCCTGGTCAACTTCCTGAGGCGTGATCAGTACTGTCGTTTTGCATGTGGCCGCGCCGGCAGCGTTCACCCTGAGGGCCAGTGCTGCCGCACTCGCATTGTCCGGCAGTTCGCCGATCAAATACACATCCTGGTCGCCGAACGCGAAATAGAACGATTCCAGCGTACCGCCCATCGACTTGAATAATTCATCCACAGCGGCACGTCGCCTGGTACCGCCCTCTTTGAGCAGGCCGTTGACGCCCTGACCGACATAGTTGGCTTGAATGAGGTATTTTTGCATTTGGATCTCCTTTCGGTTTGATAACCTCGGAGCAGCGCTTTGAATAGCAGTGACAGCACCATGGGATGCAGTCCTGCAACAACGAGCAGCAATTGCACGATTATTTCCGAACATCAATGCCGTGCGTCGCTGCATCAGTATGATACTCCCCGGTCGGGCGGTCAGGAATCGCGTGCCGCAATCGCGGTAGTGAGAAAGAAGGAAGCGTGCCAGTGCAGACAATATGGATTGTTGCCGTAATTGTGCTAGTGGGTGGCGCTGCAGTGCCGGCAGCCTGGCTTGCCCGCGCTCGCGCTCGCCTGCGCAGCGAGCACGCAAGTTTGCTTGGCAAGCTGGTTGACATACCCGCCAGCCAACCGTCGGGAACGTTCTGCATGAGCTCGATCGCGGATCTACCGGAGCCGGTTGTACGTTACTTTCGCTATGCATTGCGGGAGGGGCAGCCCTTTATTCGCGTGGCGCGCTACAAGCAGAAAGGGCGCCTGTTCGCGGACGTGCGCATAAAACGCTGGCTGGCATTTGAAGCAATACAGGTCATCACGCCACGCTCTCCCGGCTTCATTTGGAATGCGCGTGTCGATGTAGCGCCTTGGTTTCATGTGCGGGTTTGCGACAGCTATCTTGCGGGCGAAGGCGCAGGGCAGGTGAGCCTGCTTTCAGCTCATACGGTAGCTGACCGGCGCGGCGGGCCGGAGATGAATTCAGCATCACTGCACAGATACCTTGCCGAAGCAGTCTGGTATCCCACAGCTCTTTTACCGGAGGCAGGTGTGCAATGGCTTGCCATCGAGAAGAATCGCGCGCTGGCTACCCTGACCGATTCCGGCATTACGGTCTCGCTCGAGTTTCACTTCAACGATGCGGGTGAGGTCACCCGTATTTCAACGCCGGGCCGCTGGCGCAGCGTCAAGGGCGGATTCGCGCTGACACCATGGGAAGGCCACTTTCGCGAGTATCAGGAAAGAGCCGGCATACGCATTCCGATGGAGGGTGAGGTGGGATGGTTTGCGTCCGGCGAGTTACACCTGGTGTGGAAGGGCCGGATCGGCGACATCAGCTATGAGTTTGCCCAGTGATTTCCGTGCCACGAATCGGAATGACACGTCACCCAAGACCGCTCAGGGAGATACCTTGCTCCGGGCTGCCTTCCATGTAGTTGTGGCCCTGATTAGTTAATCGCCAGAAGCTGTTGTCCACTGTCTGAACGAGCCCTTTGTCCTGGAGCAGATGCAGGTGATGACGGACTATGGCGAGTTCGATGTTCAACCCCTGTGCAATTCCACTGGCGCCGATTTGTGCGTCGGGCGATTTTAATAGATGAGCCAGGATGGCTTCCATCAGCATTTGGTCTCGCTTCACGGCTTCCTCGATACAAAAAAATATTATGTTAGTGCGGTAGGGTGTGGCGTTGCTGCGGAACCGCTCAGTGGCAGTCCGGCACGTCCTGGTCCAGATAGACCTCAAACGCAATCTGCCTCGCAGTCTTGGTCGCGAGCTGACTGATGAAACCATTGGCCTGCCACGCGCTCGACACTTGTTTCAGGAATGACCCGGTGGTGGCATCGCTTGCAGGCAGTAGGAATACCAGCGGCGTGGCGGGCCCCTCCGGCAAGCGCGCCGAAAACTTTTTCCATTCCGGCAGTCTGATGAGTTCGTTCAGCATCATGCTGTCATGCACCGCAGCGTCGCATAGCCCTGTTCTCAATGCTAATAAAGCGTCGGCCGGCGCCTTGAACAGCTTCTCGACCGCGCCGTATTTTGCGGCGATCTTTCCTGCGTAGGGTCCTTTTTCCGATACGCATACCGGCCGCCCCTTAAGCTGCTCCCACGTCTTGATAGTCGTGTTGGTCGGCATGATAGCCATTGGCGCGGCGGAATAACCGGTCGGCACGACCGTCGTACCGACAGCGGATTCATTCGGCGCCACTATTGCAAGCACCACATCCGCTTTGCCGGTCGTGAGCAGCTGGAAACGACTTGCGGGCTCGGCACGTACAAACGTCGCAGTGACCTGCAGGCGTTTGGCGAGCTCTTCGGCGATCGCCTTTTCCATGCCCTCGGGGGTACGAAACTTCGCGCCCGCCAAATATTCCGGCACAACGTGACTGACGCCGGCGACGAGTTTACCGCGCTGCTTGATACCGTCGATATCAGCCAGCGCAGCAGTCGACAGGGAAGCCAATGCCGTTGCGATCAGCGTCCGTTGTAGCAGCGACAGTTTGGTGGCCGTATTCATGTCAGACGGTCAGACGTACTGGTAGCGCAATACGCGCTGCTTCAAACGCTCCAGCAGAAGCTGATCGATCACGGGTGCCAGGATGGCGATCGCCAGGATGTTGGTCATCACGCCGACCATGTCGGCAGTCTCGCCCGCATAGGACAGCGAGCGTCCGAGGCCCTTGCCAAAGCCGATCAGCATCTCGCACGAAATCAGCGCGCGCCATGCATTGCCGAAAGCAAGCTGTGCGCCGGTGATCAATTCAGGCATCACCGCGGGCAGGTAGACGCGCTTGATCATGTCCCATCGTGTCGCACCCATCACGCGGGCGGCAGATACATGCACCTGTTGCACGCTTTCCGTGGCATTCATCACCGACAACGCGACCGGGAAAAACGCAGCGATGGCGACCACCACGATGATAGGCAGGCTGCCGAAACCCATCAGGATCAGGAACAGCGGCACCCATGCAATCGACGGAATCGACTGCAGGATGATGATGGCCGACTTCAACACTTCGCGGAAGTAGAACATCACCGCGCCGACCAGGCCGAACGCGATGCCGAACACGGCGGCCGCGCCATAGCCGCCGGCGAGCCGCACCAGGCTGCCCCACAGGGCCGCCTGGAAATTGGGAGTCTGGATTTCTTCCCACAACCGCATCATCACCGTCGGCACGCCCGGCATCAGGAAGTCGGGCAGGCTCCACGCGGCGGCCTGCCACATCAGCAGGATGAAGACAACCGCCATGGCCATGGCGGATTTTTTCTGGAAACCGGTAAGTCGAATCTGGGTACTCATGTATGACTTCAAATGAAAAGATGGCCGGCTGGGCCGACCATCGTTTTATGGGATGGGCGCGGAGCCCATCCTGTCTATTCCCCCGCAAGCGGGGGAGCGATGAATGCTTACAGCTTGCGTTCTTTCTGCCAGCTCAGGTCAAGCACGCTTTTCACGTCGAACGGCTTGCCATCCTTGGTCTTCAGGGATCCCTGCGCCTGCAGGATGTCGGCGATTTCTTGCATGCGGGCCTGCTCCTTGGCAGTCAGCACTGCACTGAAGGTCTGGCTCTTGATCGCATCGCGGATCACGTCTTCGCGCGGCACATCGCCATGCTTGAGCGTTTTCAGCGTCGGCTCGGAGATGAAGTAGCCGGCGATCAGTTTGGCCGCATCGACCGGCTTGTTTTGCAGTAGTTCGATCGCTTCGCGCTGCGCGTCCAGTGATTTCCAGACAGCGTCACGGCGTTTTTTCAATGTTTCGCCGGAAGTGATGGTGACCATGCACGGGAAAGGCCAGACTTCACCGATTTCATAGATCTGTTTGACCGGTGCGATCAGCTGCGCGATACGGGCTTGCGGTTCGAACAGGAAAGCGGCATCAACCCGCTTGCCGACCAGCGACTGCACTGCAACCTGCGGGCTTACGCCCATGATGTTGACATCATCAGCCTTGAGTCCGGCGTCCCTCAGTACCACGCCTTTCAACACTGTATCAGCGGTGCTGCCTTCAGCTTGCGACGCAAGTGTGCGGCCCTTGAGGCCGGCGACGTCCTTGATGCCGGCATCTTCACGCACGACGATCGCATGGTAGCCGTGCTGCGCGCCGCTGACCACTTTCAGGTCAGCGCCTTTGGACGCCCATGCCACCGCATTGGTGAAGCCGAGCACGCCGCTGTCGAGCTGGCCGCCTACGATCGCCTTGATCAGGTCAGTGCCGGATTTGAACTCGATCAGCTCTACATCGAGGCCATGCTTCTTGTAGTAGCCGCCTTCAAAGGCTGCGATCGCTTGCGCATCATCCATCACGCGCAAATAGCCGACCTTAAATTTTTCAGCGGCGAAGGCCTGGCCGGCCAGTGCGAAGAGGGCGACGGCGGAAATCAACAGTCGTGACAGTTTCATGCTTCAACTCCTTCTTGATTTTTTTCAAATTCGTTATGTTCCGCATGGATGCCAAGCAGGCCGAGGATCTGGCGGCGCATGTCGGAAAACTCGGACAGGTCGTGCGTTTTTTCGTGCTGGGTGAGGTTGAATTCCTGCAGCACCTTCGCTGGCCGCGGACTGAAGACCAGGATGCGATCTGCCAGGAACAGGGCTTCATCGACATCGTGCGTAACCAGCAGGACGGTTGGCTTCACTTCGCGAATCAGTTCGCGCAGCACATCTTGCAATGTCATCCGGGTGAGAGCATCGAGCGCGCCGAATGGCTCATCCAGCAACAGCGCCTTGGGCTGGGAAATGAAGGCGCGTGCTAACGCTGCACGCTGCCGCATACCGCCGGACACCTGATGCGGATAGTACTTTTCAAAGCCCGTCAGGTTGACTTTTTCGAGCCAGCCACCCGCGCGCTTTTGTGCTTCGCGTTTATCGACCTTCTGCAGTTCGAGCGCGAGGGCGACGTTTTGCTCGAGGGTGAGCCACGGATAGAGTGCATTTTCCTGGAACATCAGCATGCGTTCCGGATGCGGACCTTCAACCTGACGGCCATCGGCCAGCACGCTGCCGCTGCTTGGATTTTCCAGGCCGGCGGCGAGATGCAACAGCGTCGATTTTCCGCAACCGGACGGGCCGACCAACGCGACGAGCTCGCCGGGTTCGATATCACGACTGAAATTGTCGATAACCTGCAGTCCCGAAAATTGCTTTTGTATGTTTTTAAAAGACAGCTTCATTAATATTTTTTCTACATATGCGTCCAAAGCCTTCAAAAATCAGGCACTTGGGGGTTCATGGTCCAGTCGTGCGGCAACCGCACCGACCACCCGGTGACAGGACTTTAAAGAGGGAGAGGCCGCGTTACAACAATTTTAATTAAGTATGCTTATATGAATATCGAATAAAGAGCGGATTTTATATGACTTCTTTCAAATACTATTAAGCGTTTGATAATAACTTGAACGTTCGGCAAACAATTTCCCACCGCGATGGGCCGATTGTCTAAAGACGACCCGCTTGCCGGTGAAAAGTACCAATAGTTGGTGCTTAAATACCAAGAAATGGTATTCCGTTTGCATTCGCGGGATTCCAGACTGGGAAGTAGACTTGGCGGCTCAATTTCTGGCGCCGTGCGGAAAGACAGCGCAGTACGGGGACGTAATCAGCCGTACTGCCGCATCGATGAAATTCACTTCGAAAAGTCGACCGTTGTCTATGGCGCCGTCCGTACGTTATCGGCTGTGACAACACGTCCTCGCGTGCCAGTCGACACAGCGTACTGACAAGCAGCCAACAGTCCCTTGGCAGCAGCGTCATAGCTGTATTCCCTTACCAAGGCCAGACTGCGCTCAGACTGGCTTTGCCATGAAGCTTCGTCCGATAGAAGTGAACTGGCCCGGGAGGCCCACCGTTCAACATCCAGGTCGCAAACAAAACCGTTTTCGCGATCGCGTACCAGTTCGCCGGACACACCCGCATCAGGGGAAGCGATCACAGGCAGCCCTGCGGCACACGCTTCATTCACTACGACACCCCATGGATCCCAGAGCGTAGGAAAGAGAAACAAGCGGGCAGAATGATAGAGGGAAGGCAGCTCACTCTGATGCGCGAATCCTTGAAACGTGGCCTCGACAAGATGAGGCTGCAGCATTGCGGCGCGGGCGACGTCCTCTCTTTGGCTTCCATCACCGACAAACTGGATACTTACCCTGCGCCCGAGTTTTACTGCTGTCTCGCGCGCAACGTTTAGCGCAAAGAGAGGATTTTTTACTGGCTCGATGCGTCCGCAAAACAGGAAATCGAATTGCCGTTCTTCTTGCTGTGGCACAGGGGCATATGCGTCGTTGTCGATGGCCAGGCATGACTGGAAGCAGTGATCCCCAGGGATCCCGTAGCTCTCATACAGGCGCCTACTACCAGCGCTTGCGCCGACGAAGGCGGCTGACCTGGCAAAGACGAACCGGCGAATCGCCTTGTGCACGCCGCTTAACGTTTTTTCGGACTTATCGGTGCCGTCGGTGAAAGGCACATGCGTGGCTCTTTTCATCCACGCGTAAGCGAACGCATAGAGATGGGTCGGATTGAATCCTGTAGTCACCACCACGTGCGGCGAAAAACGACCAAGTGCCACGAATACATCCGGATTATTGTGGATGTAGCGCTGCTTAACCGTGGTGAATCGCTGACGAAGTACGGTGTGGTTGAAATTCAGCTCAGTCAAATCCCAGAGCCTGTTCGGTTCCCGCTCGCAGCAAAATATAACCTGAAGCGATACCTCGGGCATGCGGGCCAGTCTCTCAAAAACCGGCGTGCGATAAGGAGTGACTTTATTAGCGACCACTGCGATTTTTGGCATGATTGACCCTCATGGGTTGTTCGGAGATACGTTGCGTGAGTTCTTCATACTGCGGGCACTGGCTAAATCCGGTACGAGCATCCGATAAGCTATTAAACACAGAACGACATGACGTCCGTTTTGCGTGCGCGCAAACAAGAAATTGCGA
>JBBWZW010000037.1:0-9764 GCA_039649305.1 Burkholderiales bacterium | reverse complement strand
GCAGGGCCCAATCCCTGTGCCGACGTGCCAGCCACACTGCAATCACGCCTCCGGCGAGCGCAAGAATAGCGGCGGCCGTGGCCCATGGCATGTAAGCCTGGTACAACGGTATATCGTAGGACGTCTTGGCCATCGCCGGAATGCGCGAGACCAAAAATAGTCCGACCGCGCCGCACGCTCCTATAAGCGTAGCCGCGACCACGATCGCCCTGTGCGAAGCGCTTCCCAGTCGACAGGCGATCAGCAGCGCCAGCGCCGGAATGATCGGCAGGATATATGACGGCAGCTTGGAGCCGGAAATACTGAAAAAGAAGAAAATGAACACCGCCCAGACCAGCAGCAGCTTGCGCGGCTGGAAGCGCATGGCCTTTTCATGGCTGCGGTCGTGCCACAGGCTCTGCGGCAGGACCCCCAGCCAGGGAAGAGTGCCCATGATCAGGATCGGGATGAAATAATGCCACGCGCCTGCACGCTGATGCACGTTGCTGGTAAAGCGCTCGAAATGCTCGCGTATGAAGAAGAAATGCGGGAATTCCGGGTTTTGGAGCGACACCAGCACGAACCAGGGCGCGGCAATGGCAAAGAAAACCATCAGCCCGAGGCCAAGGTGCAGTCGCTTCCAGATGGCCCAGTCGCGCGATGCCAGCGTGTAGAGCACGAGGACCGCGCCCGGCAACACCACACCGATCAGGCCTTTGGACAGTACCGACAGGGCCATGCCGACCCAGCAAAGCAGCATCCAGTTGCGCCGTTCGCGCGGCGTAGCACTATCGCGTTGCGCTATCAGCAATGCGCACAGGGCCAGCGTCATCATTGCGGAAAGGCTCATGTCGAGCGCATTGATGTGACCCATCGCTGCCCATAAAAAACTGGAGCCCAGCACCGCGCCGGCGGTAAATCCTATACGCGCGCCGAACACGTGCCGTCCGGCATAGGCTGTCATCGCGATACCGAATAATCCGCACAAGCCGGTCCACAGCCGGGCCTGCCATTCGCCCAGGCCAAATGCCTTGAAGGTCAGCGCGTTCATCCAGTATTGCAGCGGCGGCTTCTCGAAGTATTTAATGCCGTTGAGGCGGGGGGTGACGAAGTCGCCGGTGAGGGCCATCTCGCGGGCTATCTCCGCATAGCGGCCTTCATCGGTCGGCACCAGCGTACGTGCCCCCAGTGTGTAAAACCAGACCAGGCAAAAAATGACGAGCAGTCCCCAAACGATTTTTTTTGATTTGTATAGTTCTGTCATTGCGGAGGAAGTTATTCAGCTGCCTCGAAAATCAGCGCAAGCGCCACCTTCCGGCCCTCGGCCATCAGGATGTTATAGGTGCGGCACGCGGCCTGGTTGTCCATGCATTCGACGCCGATGCGCCGTGCGGTAAGTGACGCTGTCAACTTTGGGTGGACGAATCGTTGCCGCTTCCCGGTACCAAGTATCACGACATCTGGCTGGGCGGCATTGATTTGTTCAAAGTGTTCATGCGTCAACGCATCGAACGATGCAGGAGGCCATGCGACCGGGGCAACTTCCGGCAGGACCACCAGGCTATGGGAAAAGCGCACCGCGTTGATGTCGACGCCGGCATCGTCGTATGCGGTGACAGTCTGATAATGCTGCGTTTGCGTGGAGTGGAGTTTCATGACAGTGGGCCGCCTGCGCACGCCGCCCCGCGAGGCGAGGCAGTCTTGCAGGCACAGGAATCTGTGAATTACACGAAAGATGCCGCATTGTAGCGTCTTCCCCGACGAAAGACGCCGGTATCGATTGATAAAAGCCCTCGCTTTCGGCAAAATGGGTCCTTTTCGCGGTGCAACATCGCGCCCACGTGGTACCCCAAAATCAGAGGGATAGTAGCTGTGCGAACGATTCAAAAATCCAAAAAGCTGGCGGACGTCTGCTATGACATCCGCGGACCGGTGCTGGAAAAAGCCCGGCAAATGGAGGAAGAGGGTCACAAGATCATCAAGCTGAACATCGGCAATCTCGCGGTGTTCGGTTTCGACGCACCGGAAGAGATCGTGCTCGACATGATCCGCAATATGCCCAATGCGTCCGGCTACACCGATTCCAAGGGCTTGTTCGCGCCGCGCAAATCGGTCATGCACTACACCCAGGAAAAGAAGATCCATGGTGTGACCATCGACGATATTTACCTCGGCAATGGCGCGTCGGAGCTCATCGTGATGAGCATGAACGCTTTGCTCAACACCGGCGACGAAGTGCTGGTGCCCGCTCCCGACTATCCGCTGTGGACTGCGGCGGTCAGCCTGTCCGGCGGCAAGCCGGTGCACTACGTGTGCGACGAGCAGGCGGACTGGATGCCGGACATCGAGGACATCAAGAGCAAGATCAACTCGAATACCAAGGCGATCGTTGTCATCAATCCGAATAATCCGACCGGCGCGCTCTACCCGGTGGAACTGCTGGAGCAAATCGTGGAAGTCGCGCGGCAGAACCAGCTGATCGTGTTTGCCGACGAAATTTACGACAAGGTGCTGTACGACGGCGCCACCCACACCTCGCTGGCATCGCTGGCAGACGATGTGCTGTTCATTACCTTCAACGGCCTGTCGAAGAATTACCGCTCCTGCGGTTATCGCGCCGGATGGATGATAGTCTCGGGCGAGAAGAGGCATGCAAAGGATTACATCGAGGGACTGAACATGCTCGCCTCGATGCGCTTGTGCGCCAACGTGCCGGGCCAGTACGCGATCCAGACCGCGCTCGGCGGCTACCAAAGCATCAACGACCTGGTCGGCCCCGGCGGGCGGTTGCTCAAACAGCGTGACCTCGCTCACAAGATGTTGACCGACATTCCGGGCGTCACTTGCGTCAAGCCGAAGTCGGCGCTGTACATGTTCCCGCGTCTCGACCCCCGGATGTATCCGATTGCCGACGATCAGCAGTTCGCCTATGAACTTCTGGCCGCGGAAAAGGTGCTGATCGTGCAGGGAACCGGCTTCAACTGTCCGACCAACGATCACTTCCGCGTGGTATTCCTGCCGAACACGGACGATCTGACGGAATCGATGGGACGAATTTCGCGCTTTCTGGAGAATTACCGCAGGCGCCACGGGACGGCGTAAGCCCGCCTTGAATCTTCGCAGCCATAGCATTTAAAAATTTTTCGAAATATATGAAACCTCTCAAAGTAGGCCTACTCGGCATCGGTACCGTCGGTTCCGGCACATTCAACGTATTGAAGCGTAACCAGGAAGAGATCAAGCGCCGCGCCGGTCGCGGCATTGAAATCGTGATGGTCGCGGACCTCAATACCGAGCGCGCAAAGGAACTGACCCACGGCGAGTGCGAAGTGGTCAACGACGCGAACCTGGTCGTGAACCACCCGGAAATCGACATCGTGATCGAGCTGATCGGCGGCTACGGCATCGCGAAAGACCTGGTGATGAAAGCCATCGCCAACGGCAAGCATGTGGTCACCGCCAACAAGGCGCTGCTGGCCACACACGGCACCGAAATTTTCCAGGCGGCTCAGGCCAAGGGCGTGATGGTCGCGTTCGAGGCGGCGGTTGCGGGCGGCATCCCTATCATCAAGGCGCTGCGCGAAGGCCTGACCGCGAACCGCATCGAATGGATCGCCGGCATCATCAACGGCACCACCAATTTCATCCTGTCCGAGATGCGAGACAAGGGTCTGGACTTCGAAGTCGTGCTGAAGGAAGCGCAGCGCCTCGGCTACGCCGAAGCCGACCCGACCTTCGACATCGAGGGTATCGACGCAGCGCACAAAGCCACCATCATGTCGGCGATCGCTTTCGGCATCCCGGTCCAGTTCGACAAGGCGCATGTGGAAGGCATCACCAAACTGCAGGCGACCGATATCCGCTATGCGGAACAGCTCGGCTATCGCATCAAGCTGCTGGGCATCGCCAAACGCACTCCTGCCGGTATCGAATTGCGCGTGCATCCCACGCTGATTCCTGCCAAGCGCCTGATCGCGAATGTGGAAGGCGCGATGAATGCGGTTCTGGTGCATGGCGACGCGGTGGGCGCCACGCTCTACTACGGCAAGGGCGCCGGTTCGGAACCAACCGCCTCCGCGGTAATCGCCGACCTGGTGGATATCACCCGCCTGGCAACGGCGGACCCGGGACATCGTGTTCCGCACCTGGCCTTCCAGCCGGATGCGATGACCGACACGCCTATCCTGCCAATGTCGGAAGTGACTACCAGCTACTACCTGCGCATGCAGGTAGCGGACCAACCGGGCGTACTGGCTGACGTCACGCGCATCCTGGCCGACAAAGCGATCTCGATTGACGCCATGCTGCAGAAGGAGCCGGCGGAAGGCGAAACCAGGGCGGATATCATCATCCTGACGCACCAGACGCAAGAAAAGAATGTCGACGCGGCGATTGCGAAGATTGAAGTGTTGCCGACGGTGGTCGGTGTGGTCACCCGGATCCGCCTCGAACAGCTGAGCTGAATCGAGATTCTGTAGCCCGGCATCGCGAAGTATCGCCGGGCTGCATCACGTCCTCGTGGGACGGCCCTTCGTGCCGTCCCTGCGACAGTTATAATGACCGACTGTCCGATGTACTAAACTAACATTCAATTTATGCAATACGTCTCGACGCGCGGCCAGTCTGCGCCGCAAACTTTTTCCCAGATCCTGCTGGGCGGCCTCGCACCCGACGGCGGCTTGTACTTGCCGGTGGAATATCCGAAGGTAAGCGGCGCCGAGCTCGATGCATGGCGCAAGTTGTCGTATGCCGACCTGGCGTATGAAGTGCTGAGAAAATTCGCGACCGATATTCCGGACGCGGACTTGAAGGCTCTTACGCAGAAGACCTACACTGCCAATGTGTATCGCAATGCGCGACCCGGTGAGGACGCTGCGCAGATCACACCGTTGCGCGTGTTGGAAGAGAAGAACGGAACGAAGCTGGTATTGCAGGCGCTGTCCAACGGGCCGACGCTCGCGTTCAAGGACATGGCGATGCAGTTGCTCGGCAATCTGTTCGAGTACGCGCTGTCGAAGCAGCATGCGGAGCTGAACATTTTCGGCGCAACCTCCGGCGACACCGGTAGCGCGGCGGAATATGCGATGCGCGGCAAGAAGGGCATCCGTGTCTTCATGCTGTCGCCGCACAAGAAAATGAGCGCGTTCCAGACGGCGCAGATGTTCAGCCTGCAGGATCCGAATATTTTCAACATCGCCGTGCAAGGCGTGTTCGACGATTGCCAGGATATGGTGAAGGCGGTCTCGAACGATCTGGAGTACAAGGCGCGTCAGAAGATCGGCACCGTCAACTCGATCAACTGGGCGCGCGTCGTGGCACAAGTGGTGTACTACATCCGCGGCTACCTGAGCGCGACCACGAGCAACGACCAGAAGGTTTCCTTTACCGTCCCGTCCGGCAATTTCGGTAATATCTGTGCGGGCCATATCGCGCGCATGATGGGCGTGCCGATCGACAAACTGGTTGCAGCGACCAATGAAAATGACGTGCTCGACGAGTTCTTCCGCACCGGTGTCTATCGGGTGCGCAAGTCGTCCGAGACGTATCACACCACCAGCCCCAGCATGGACATCAGCAAGGCGTCGAATTTTGAACGCTTTGTGTTCGACCTGCTGGACCGTGATGCCGACCGTCTGCGCGCATTGTTCAAAAAAGTCGATACGCATGGCGGCTTCGACCTGTCGGGCAAACCGGGCAGCGATGGCGATGAGTTCAAGAAGGTCGCGCAATACGGTTTCGTGTCGGGCAAATCGGTGCACCAGGATCGTGTGAATACCATCCGCGACGTGCATGGGACCTACGGTGTCACCATTGACACCCATACAGCCGACGGCGTCAAAGTCGCACGCCAGCATATGGCACCCGGTGTGCCGATGATCGTGCTGGAAACCGCGCTGCCGGCGAAGTTTAACGAGACCATCCAGGAAGCGTTGGGCCGCGACGCCGAGCGCCCAGCCGGGTTTGAAAACATCGAGGCGCTGCCACAGCGGTTTGAGGTGATGCCGGCGGATGTGGCGCAGGTGAAAGCCTTCATCGCCGAACGTACCGGCTTGTAAAGTTTCGCGTTACCCTTTGCTGGCATACCTAATCAAATAAAGCCATGACTGAAAAGAAACCCATGTTGAGCGCCGCTGAAGCGCTCGACTTCCTGCTGTCGGCGGTCCGTCCCGTGACGGAACAGGAATGCCTGCCTACGCTGGAGGCAAATGGTCGTATTCTTGCCGAGGCGCAGACTTCGCAGCTCAATGTCCCGCCGATGGACAATACGCAGATGGACGGCTATGCAGTGCGCGCGGCCGACTGCGCCGGCGGCGATGCGAAGCTGCGGGTTGCCCAACGAATTCCGGCCGGGCAGGTCGGTCAGCCGCTGCAGCCGGGCACCGCGGCACGCATTTTTACCGGGGCCATGATCCCCGAAGGCGCGGACGCGGTTGTCATGCAGGAAATGTGTGCGGCCGAGGGTGACAGCGTCATCGTTAAGCACACCCCGCAACCGGGCGAATGGATACGCCGCACCGGCGAAGATATCAAGGCGGGCAGCGTCATACTGCCGGCGGGTGCGCGCTTGCGTGGACAGGAACTCGGCCTGGCGGCGTCGGTGGGACTCGCCACGTTGCCCGTAGTGCGCAAGCTGCGAGTGGCGGTCTTTTTTACCGGCGACGAACTGGCGATGCCTGGCGAGCCGTTAAGGCCCGGCGCAATCTACAATTCCAACCGTTTCACGCTGCGCGGACTGCTGGAAAACCTCGGCTGCGACATTACCGACTACGGCATCGTCCCCGATTCGCTGGATGCTACCCGCGCGACTTTGCGTGAAGCCGCACAAGAACACGACCTGATCATCACCTCGGGTGGCGTCTCGGTCGGCGAGGAAGATCACATCAAGCCGGCGGTGGAAGCGGAAGGGCGCCTGAATATGTGGCAGATCGCCATCAAGCCCGGCAAGCCGCTCGCATTCGGCGAGGTGAATCGTTCAGATAAAACCGGCGGCGCGTTCTTCCTCGGATTGCCCGGCAATCCGGTCTCGAGTTTCGTCACCTTCCTGTTGTTCGTGCGGCCGTTTATCTTGCGTTTGCAAGGCGTGACCGACGTGGCCGCGAAGGGTACTACGATGCGCGCCGATTTCGCATGGCCGAAAGCAGACAAGCGCAATGAGTTTTTGCGTGCAAAAATGAATGCCAACGGCGGCCTCGACCTGTTCCCCAACCAGAGCTCGGCTGTGCTGACGTCGACGGTATGGGGCGACGGCCTGGTCGACAATCCGTCCGGAGGCACCATCGCGCCGGGCGATGTGGTCCGGTTCCTGCCGTTTAGCGAACTGCTTTACTAGATTGGTGGGCTTTTAAGGATGGACGATATGAATATCCAGCTCCGCTTCTTTGCCAGCGTGCGCGAAGCCCTCGGCACCGGTCAGGAATCCGTCACGCTGCCCCAGCATGTGCAAACCGTTGGTGACGTCCGCGCGTGGTTGCGCGAACGTGGCGGGTCATGGGCGGACGCGCTGGCGGAAGGACGCGCATTGCGCATGGCCTGCAACCAGGTCATGACCGATGCGCAAGCGCGCGTCACCGACGGCTGCGAAGTGGCTTTTTTCCCGCCTGTCACCGGCGGCTGAGCATTTCATTCGAGACCCGACCATGCCGATCCGCATACAGACCCAGGACTTTGATCTCAGTACGGAAGTCGCGCAATTGCGCGCGAACAACGCGGGGGTAGGCGCGATCGCGACATTCACGGGCACGGTGCGCGATATGAATGATGGCGCCGGCGTCGCCGAGATGGAACTCGAGCACTATCCCGGCATGACCGAGAAGGCGCTGGAAGACATCGTCGCGCAGGCCAAGGAGCGCTGGAATATATTCGACGCCCTCGTGATACATCGCGTCGGACCGATGAAGCCACTGGAGCAGATCGTGCTGGTGGCGGTAACTTCCGCGCATCGCGGCGAGGCGTTTGCCGCTTGCGAATTCATTATGGATTACCTGAAAACGCAGGCGCCGTTCTGGAAGAAGGAACAGACCCCGCAGGGCGCACGCTGGGTCGATGCGCGCAGCACCGATGACAAGGCGCTTGAGAAGTGGGGCGTCAGTTCCAGCAACTGCCGATGAGTTGGCTGGCCATCGGACTCGGCGCGGCGATAGGCGCATGGCTGCGCTGGGGCCTCGGCCTGTGGCTGAACTCCACCCAGCACCAATTGCCGTTGGGAACCCTTGTGGCCAACCTTGGCGGCGCTTACCTGATCGGGATCGCAGTCGGCTTTTTTGCCGGATATCCATCACTGCCCGCCGAGTGGCGCCTGTTCCTGATCACCGGTTTTCTCGGTGGCCTGACAACTTTTTCGACTTTCTCCGCCGAATCGATGCTCCTCTTGCAACGCGGCGACTACGCCTGGGCGTTCGGTCATTCCGCTCTGCATCTGGTCGGCTCCATCGCACTCTGCATCGCAGGCTTTGCCAGCTACCGCGCGGTGGTGGGCTAAATCTCCCCAAACCCGCACCGGTACTGCGCGGCATCAAAATCCCGGCTTGAATATTTGTTACGTGCCCCTATTTGCATCGTAGTAAATCATTCCGGAGATTCCCATGCGTCTCGACAAACTGACAACCAAATTGCAGGAAGCCCTTTCCGACGCCCAGAGCCTTGCAGTCGGAAACGACAACCAGTACATAGACCCGCTCCATATCCTCATCGCGTTGTTGAACCAGGAAGACGGCGGCGCGCGCTCGCTGTTGCTGCGTGCCGGAGTAAATGTCAACGGGCTGCTGAACGCACTCAAAACCGCGCTCGAGCGCCTGCCGAAAGTCACCGGCACCAGCGGCGAAGTCCAGATCGGCCGCGAAGCGATGGCCTTGCTGAACCTTGCAGACAAGGAAGCGCAGAAACACGGCGACGAATTCATTTCCAGCGACATGTTATTGCTTGCACTGACCGAGGACAAATCCGAGGCTGGCAGGCTGGCGCGCGAATATGGCCTGACCCGCAAGGCGCTGGAAGCGGCAATCGAAGCGGTGCGTGGCGGCGCCAGCGTCACTTCGCAGGATGCGGAGGGGCAACGTGAGGCACTGAAAAAATACACACTCGACCTGACCGAGCGCGCTCGCATCGGCAAGCTCGACCCGGTGATCGGCCGCGATGACGAGATACGCCGCTCGATCCAGGTATTGCAGCGCCGGAGCAAGAACAATCCTGTACTGATCGGCGAGCCGGGCGTCGGCAAAACCGCTATCGTCGAAGGCCTGGCGCAACGTATCGTCAACGGCGAGGTGCCGGACAGCCTGAAAGGCAAACGCGTTCTGGGGCTCGACATGGCAGCGCTGGTGGCCGGCGCCAAGTATCGCGGTGAATTCGAGGAACGCCTGAAAGCCGTCCTGAAGGAACTGGGCCAGGACGAAGGGCAGACCATCCTGTTCATCGACGAAATTCACACCATCGTCGGTGCCGGCAAGGCCGAGGGCGCCATGGACGCCGGCAATATGCTGAAGCCGGCCCTGGCGCGCGGCGAGCTGCATTGCATCGGCGCCACCACGCTCGACGAGTACCGCAAATATATTGAGAAAGATGCCGCGCTGGAACGCCGCTTCCAGAAAGTGTTGGTGGACGAACCGACCGTCGAAGCCACCATTGCAATCTTGCGCGGCTTGCAGGAAAGGTATGAGGTGCACCACGGCGTCGACATCACCGACCCGGCCATCGTCGCGGCGGCGGAACTGTCGCATCGCTATATCACCGACCGTTTCCTGCCCGACAAGGCGATCGACCTGATCGACGAGGCCGCGGCGAAAATC
>JBBWZW010000036.1:0-20490 GCA_039649305.1 Burkholderiales bacterium | reverse complement strand
GGAAGTCGCGCACGGCAGCTTCATAGATCGAGATGAATTCCTTGCCGCGATGGCTCATCTCCATCACCGACATGCCACTGCCATGCCAATCGAGCATTTCCTCGGCGGCTAGCTTGAGCACCTCTTGTGGCAGGACTGCCGGCCCGGCGGAAAAGTTATATACGCGACTCACTGGTCCTCCGCTCCGCCGTTTTCTTCTTCGGCATCGGCCTCAGCGATGCGCTCCTCGACGTCAGTTTCGACGATGCGCTGCAATCCGCTCAACTTGGTGCCGTCTTCGACCGCAATCAACGTCACGCCTTGCGTGGCGCGGCCCATTTCACGAATTTCGGAGACACGGGTACGGATCAATACGCCGCCGGTGGTAATCAGCATGATTTCATCGCTCGGCTCGACCAGGGTAGCAGCCACGACTTTGCCGTTACGTTCGCTGGTCTGGATGGCAATCATGCCTTTCGTACCGCGTCCGTGACGGGTGTATTCCGTGATTGGCGTGCGTTTGCCGTAGCCGTTTTGCGTCGCCGTCAACACCGATTGCTGCTCATTCTCGGCGACCAGCAACGCGATTACCTGCTGCCCTTCTTCGAGGTTCATACCGCGTACGCCGCGTGCGTTACGGCCCATCGGACGTACGTCGTTTTCATCAAAGCGCACCGCTTTACCCGAATCGGAGAACAGCATCACGTCATGCTTGCCGTCGGTAAGCGCTGCTCCGATCAGGAAATCGCCTTCATCCAGGTCTACCGCGATGATGCCGGCCTTGCGTGGATTACTGAAGTCGGTCAACGGCGTCTTCTTCACGGTACCAAGGCTGGTCGACATAAAGACGTAACGGTCTTCCGGGAAGGTGCGGTTTTCACCGGACAACGGCAGAACCACCGTAATCTTTTCGCCATCCTGCAGCGGGAACATGTTGACGATCGGCTTGCCGCGCGAGTTGCGCGAACCTTGCGGCACTTCCCACACCTTGAGCCAGTACATCCGGCCGCGGTTGGAGAAGCAGAGTATGTAGTCATGCGTATTGGCGATGAAGAGCTGGTCGATCCAGTCGTCTTCCTTGGTCGCCATCGCCTGCTTGCCGCGTCCGCCGCGTTTTTGCGCGCGGTATTCGGACACCGGCTGCGACTTCATGTAACCGGTGTGCGACAAGGTCACAACCATGTCCTGCGGCGTGATCAGGTCTTCGGTGCCTAGGTCGGTCGGATTCAATTCGATGTACGAACGGCGCGCGTCTTTTGCGCCTTCGCCGTACTCGTTTTTCGCCGCGTTCAGCTCATCGGTGATGATGGCGGTGACGCGCTCCGGCTTTGACAGGATGTCCAGCAGGTCGGCGATCTGCGACATCACTTCCCGATACTCGTTGACGATCTTGTCCTGCTCGAGACCGGTCAATCGTTGCAAGCGCATTTGCAGAATTTCCTGCGCCTGGTTGTCGGAGAGTTTGTACATGCCGTCAGGCTGGATACCGTAATGCTTGGGCAGGCTCTCCGGACGGAACGCCTCGATACCACCCGCGTTCTCCGCGCCGGTACGGGCCAGCATTTCACGCACCAGGGACGAATCCCAGGAGCGCGCCATCAATTCAGACTTCGCGATCGGCGGCGTCGGTGCAGCCTTGATGAGCGCGATGAAATCGTCGATGTTGGCGAGCGCAACCGCCAGGCCTTCCAATACGTGGCCACGTTCGCGCGCCTTGCGCAGTTCAAACACGGTACGGCGCGTGACAACTTCACGGCGATGCGACAGGAAGCAGGAAAGCATCTGCTTCAGATTCAGCAGCTTCGGCTGGCCATCGACCAACGCGACCATGTTCATGCCGAACGTATCCTGCAGCTGCGTTTGCTTGTACAGGTTGTTGAGTACGACTTCCGGCACTTCACCGCGCTTTAATTCGATTACCACGCGCATGCCGGATTTATCCGACTCGTCACGGATGTCGGAGATACCGTCCAGCTTCTTGTCGCGCACCAGTTCCGCGATGCGTTCCAGCAGCGACTTCTTGTTCACCTGGTACGGCAGCTCATCGACGATGATGGAACTGCGATTGCCTTTATCGATCTCTTCGAAGTGCGTCTTGGCCCGCATCACGACACGGCCGCGGCCGGTACGGTAGCCATCGCGCACGCCGGTCACGCCATAGATGGTGCCGCCAGTAGGAAAGTCAGGTGCGGGAATGATTTCGATCAGCTCATCCACCGTGCATTCCGAATTGCGCAGCACATGCAGCGCGCCGTCAATCACTTCAGTGATGTTATGCGGCGGTATGTTGGTCGCCATGCCGACCGCGATGCCGGATGATCCATTGATCAGCAGGTTCGGGATCCTTGTCGGCAGTACTGTCGGTTCTTTTTCCTTGCCGTCGTAATTGGGCTGGAAATCGACCGTGTCCTTTTCGATATCGGCCAGCAGTTCGCTGGCAATCTTGTCAAGCCGGCACTCGGTGTACCGCATCGCCGCGGCATTGTCGCCGTCGACCGAACCGAAGTTACCCTGGCCGTCGACCAGGGTATAGCGCATCGAGAAATCCTGGGCCATGCGCACCAGCGTGTCGTAAATCGACGCGTCGCCGTGCGGGTGGTATTTACCCATTACTTCGCCGACCACGCGCGCGCATTTCACGTAAGGCCGGTTCCAGACATTGTTCGTCTCATGCATCGCAAAGAGCACGCGGCGGTGTACCGGCTTCAAACCGTCCCGCACGTCGGGCAGTGCACGTCCCACGATTACGCTCATCGCGTAGTCGAGGTAGCTCTTGCGCATCTCTTCTTCGAGAGAAATAGGGATTGTTTCTTTAGCGAATTGATCCATTGTCGAGTCGGCTGTGTCTTCTGCTGAGTAGTGGGGTTGGCGGCATCCGCATATAGCGCACCCGGATGCGGCTTGCGGATACACCAAACCCATGATTTTACCATGCGGGCACCTCTAAAGCCCGCTTTCAGGCGGCGCGCGGACTACCGCTGCCGAAATGACAAGCCGGATAAAGTTCCAAAAAAATGTTTAACCCCGGCATCACTAGGGCAAAATAGCTGTTTTTTGAAACGACGCACCGCAGACACGAATATGCTCAGAAAAACGGCCATCGGCCTTGTTATCGGATCAGCAATTACCGGCGCCTTTGCGCAAACGAATATCCAGGCCAATCCCGGTCACAGTGCATACGTCCACGACAGCCGCGGCGTAATCGCCCGCACCCAGCACGGCTTATGCTGGCGCACCGGCGCCTGGACTCCGGCCGATGCCGTTCCCGGCTGCGATGGTGATCTCGTTCCGCCAATTACCAAAGCGACGGCGCCCACCATCGTGTCGCCGACGACTATAGCGGCTGCGCCGTTGCCCGCGGTCCCACCGTCCGCACCGGTTATGCCGGTTGCGCCGGTCGCCCCCAGGCGCTGCGATTTCACGGTCACGCTCGAAAGCGATCAGGCGTTCGCATTCAACAAGGCCGTGTTAAGCCCGGGCGCCAGGAAGCGAATCGATCAAGAAGTAGTTCCTAAACTCGCCGCCTGCGCAAAGGTCGACGTCATCCTTGTCACCGGACATACCGACCAGGTCGGCTCGGAAGAGTACAACCAGAAGCTTTCCGAGCGTCGGGCCGAGATGGTCGCGGCTTATTTGAAGAGCAAAGGCGCTGCGGCGCAGATCGACACACGGGGCGCAGGCATGGCGCAGCCAGTCAAATCTTGTAACGCCAAAACCTCGCGCCCCAAACTGATTAAATGCCTGGCGCCGAACCGTCGGGTGACTGTCGAGGCGCGCGGACTCGCCAATTAAAGTTCCCAAGCCCCAAAAAAATCCCCGCATTCGTGCGGGGATTTTTTTTGAAAAAGCCAGCCTTTTTACATATTTTGTTGTGTAAAAACTACGAATTGTTAAAATCATAGCTCCTCAGAATTAACCAGATTCGCTCTAAATCAAGCCTGTGGCAAAATGGAGTTGATCAAAGAGCATTGCAGGTAAACAACCTTATAAAAAAATGATCTAATAGCATGTGGTAACATCAGTAACAAATGCCATTAATTCTGCGCAGGGTAATCTGCGGAAAAATCCAACCAAGAGGAAAAATATGAATAAATTAGTAAAACTGGTTCTTGCGGCCTCCGCAGTGGTGTCCTTTTCTGCGTCGGCGCAGCAAGCTCCTCAGACAAACAGCGGGTACTTGCAAGACGCCCGCGGCGGAGTAGCCAAGGATGCGTTCAACCTTTGCTGGCGCACCGGCAGCTGGACGCCCGCTGCCGCAAATTCCGAATGCGATCCTGACCTCGTTCCGAAACCTGCGGTCGTAGCTCCGGCTCCCGAGGCTGCTCCTGCACCGGCCCCGGCACCTGCCCCGGCTCCTGCACCCGCACCAGCTCCAGCACCGGTTTCCGAGAAAGTGACGTTTGCTGCTGACACATTCTTCGACTTTGACAAGGCTTCCCTGAAGCCGGACGGCAAAGCCAAACTGGACGACCTGACCTCCAAACTGCAAGGCATGAACCTGGAAGTCATCATCGCAGTTGGCCACACTGACTCCGTTGGTAACCCGAACTACAACCAGAAACTGTCCGTGCGTCGTGCTGAAGCGGTCAAGAGCTATCTGGTATCCAAGGGCATCGAAGCCAACCGTGTTTACACCGAAGGCAAAGGCGAGAAACAGCCGATCGCTGACAACAAGTCCGCATCCGGCCGCTCCAAGAACCGTCGCGTTGAAATCGAAGTCGTTGGTACACGTACCAAGTAATCGATACAGCCGCCTGAAAAACCCCGCTTCGGCGGGGTTTTTTGTTTTTTTATAGCGCACGCGCAGGAATAACTTGTTCATTTTGGCGGTCGTAGCGGGACGCACTGCTAGTGACGGGCAACGCCGCAGTGCGCCCGCTACGGCCAGCGAAAATGACAACATAATCCTGCGCGGGCCCTGAGTTCCCGCACCACCTTTGCCGCCATCCGGCGTGCAGCAAAACCTTCGCTTTACCGCTATCATTCGGTTTATGAATGCCGACCCCTCAGAACTCCAAAAATTCAGTGACCTCGCGCACCGTTGGTGGGATCCGACCTCCGAATTCCGTCCCCTCCACGAAATCAATCCACTGCGACTCGAGTGGATCAACGCGCGCGCGCCGGTGGCCGGCAAAACCGTAGTCGATATCGGTTGCGGTGGCGGCATCCTTGCGGAGTCGATGGCGCAAAAAGGCGCGCAGGTCACCGGTATCGACCTCTCCGAAAAGGCGCTGAAGGTCGCGGATTTGCACAGCCTCGAGTCCGGTGCGCAGGTTCGCTATGAAATGATCGCCGCCGAGGACCTGGCGGCTCGCGAGCCTGGTCGCTACGACATTGTTACCTGCATGGAAATGCTCGAGCATGTGCCCGATCCCGCAGCGATTGTGCAAGCGTGCGCGACACTCGTAAAACCGGGAGGGCATGTCTTTTTTTCTACAATCAACCGCAACCCGAAGTCCTACCTGTTCGCCGTCATCGGCGCGGAATACCTGTTGCGGCTGCTGCCGAAGGGCACACATGACTACGCCAAGTTCATTCAGCCGGCCGAACTGGCGCAATTCATCCGCAATGCAGGTTTGACGCTAGATACGCTCAAAGGCATGACGTACAACCCCCTGACCAAAATCTACACACTCAACCAGGACACTGACGTCAATTACCTGGTTGCCTGCACGCGACCGGCGTAACAGCGCTTCGCTACAACGCAAGGGATTTGCATGCCAAATGAACGCTGCAAATCCCGTCCAGCCTGACCTGCCAAATAATCAATATGCCCTTAATCCCACCTCGCGCCATTTTGTTTGATCTCGACGGCACGCTTGCCGACACCGCCCCGGACCTCGCGGGAGCAATGAACCGCTTGCGCATCGAGCGAGGCCTCCCACCCACGCCCTACGAACAACTGCGTCCGGTTGCCTCGGCCGGCGCGCGCGGCCTGATTGGCGCGGCGTTCGGACTCAAGGCGGGCGACGAAGGGTACGAGGAATTGCGTGTGGCGTTCCTTGATAATTATGCGGGAGCGCTCGCTGTCGAAAGCCGTTTGTTCGACGGCGTGCCCGCACTTCTCGGGACGCTGCTTGACCACGGCCTGATATGGGGTATCGTCACCAACAAAGCGGCCCGATTCACCGACCCGCTGGTTCCGCAAATCGGATTGGGCGAAGCGCGCTGCGTAGTTTCCGGCGACACAACGCCCCACTCCAAACCGCATCCGGAACCTTTGCTGGAAGCCGCTCGTCGCCTCGGGCTGGCGCCGCAGGAGTGCTGGTATGTCGGCGACGACTTGCGCGATATCCAGGCAGGGCACGCAGCGGGCATGACAACGATTGCAGCGGCCTGGGGTTACTGTGGCAACGTCGAACCGATAACCTGGGGAGCCGATGCGATAGCGGAAACGCCGCTGCAAGTATTTGATCTGATTCGCGAAAAACTTACTTGAATTCTCGCGGGCCAGTCCCATCTGATGCTATACAATAGATGTTGTACTACTGCTTATGGGGGCGACCTGGTTTCGACAGGGGTTGCAAAGCAGCGCAGGGCATACCGAGGCCTGGCTACCTCGTAAATCCAACCGGAAATGCTTAAATGCAAACGATGAATCTTACGCTCTCGCAGCGTAAACCACTAGAAACCTAAGAACTTTCTAGCTCTACACCGTCTCTTCCCTGGGGCGGGCTGGCAACAGCAGTAGAGTCATTTACAGGGAATCGCGTTACGTCGGGTCACTTGGCGTAACGTTAAATTTAGGTGACTCGCCTTGACGAAGCGTGTGCGTCCGCGTCGGCAGGGTTAAAACCAATTGGCAGCACTAAGTATGTAGAACTGTCTGTAGAGTGCCTTTGGACGCGGGTTCGATTCCCGCCGCCTCCACCAATTGAACGTTTAAAGACGTTTAGTATCATCGGAAAACCCACGTAAGCTGCCGAGCTTACGTGGGTTTTTTGTTTGAGGTTCCTTTTTTACCGAAGGCGACCATTTCCATCACCCGCACACATCCTCCTCCGCCATCGCCTGCCTTAAACCGCGTCACAAAGACCACAGTTGACTACTGGAAATTGACCTTTCTGTTGTCATTCACTTAATATTAATAAAATATTAATAACTTACCGACAGTGTCATGCCTTTCTCCCGCTAAATGCGGCTCTTCTCTCTGGAGGTGCTTATGCAGCCAAATGAACAGTTCACCAAGGACTATGGACGCCACCTGCTTCAAAGGCTGGCCGAGCGGCGCCAAAGCCAGACCCCTGGACGCAAAGATCCTGAATGGATGACAGCTTACTGGGAGCGGATAGGGGTGCTGCCATGATTAGCCGCGCACAACTCCGTCGCGTCCTGGGCCTGGACGAGGCGCATGGAGAGAACGTCTTGAACCGGGCCTGGGATGTTAAAACCTACATACACGTAGGCGCGAGCAAATACCAGGTCTGCTATATCGAAAATCGCTTTGTTGCGTTCCTTCCCGGCTTCATGGTGACTGGCGAAACAATGGAAAAGACACGGGATGGGGCAATTGAAGCTCTGGAGCGTACGCGAATGGGCGCGCGTTAACGGATAAACACCGGCTGACCCGCGCGGTGCCTGACTTCCCGAAGCGGCGGTTCAGAATCCGCGTTCTACTTCCTGTCGTGCCGCCGGGGTCGGGAGCTAGTCCTTGTTTGTTCTCCTATCCCCCTCAATACAAAAATCATCTCGTCACTCTGACAGGGGCAGACTTGTCAGCTGTTTGTCAGCCTAACCTCAGCTTAGTGTCAGGACAGCCCGGTAGCATTGCCTGCAGAAACCCGAATCGTTTGCTGATGTACTGAATTTTCAATATGTCAAATGAGCCAGGGTTCAGAGTCGTCGCGACGGCGATCGCGGCGATACAACGAGTTATCAGGAGATATGTATGGGTGCCACAGTAAAACCAGTAGCAGTCACAACGACACGCAAACCGTGGGCAACAATGAGTGGCGCCGGAAAGGCGCGATACGCCGCAAGAGTCTGCGTGATGATATGCACTATGGGCTTCATCTGCGGAAACGCATTGGTAGAGGGCATGAAGTACGAGACGTAGTCCGTCCGTTTTCCGCCAGCCGGCGATCGTGCCGGCTGAACCCGTTTTCCGCAATTCCGTCCGGACTTGCCGGCGCAGGAGAGCACTCCGTCACATCATCCGTTGACGCCCGGTGCAAACAATCAGACTGATAAACCGCAAATCCAGCGGCGCATGCTTTGGGTAGCCTTTGGATTCATGCAGAACGAGCGAACTACCGTCGTTGCTTCTGCTGCCTTCCTTGCCTCCTTGCCGCGATCCGGCGGCCAATCTTTTCAAGACATGCGACCATGGATATCACTATCCCTGCCGATGCCCGCGACACCATTCCCGTACCTCTTTCCGTCGCGCCCGCAGTTGCCACGGGACTGGTTCTGCAAGGAGGCGGAGCGCTCGGCGCCTTCGAACTCGGCGCCATCGAATGCCTGCTCGACAGCGGCATCAGACCAGACGTCGTCTCCGGCGTATCGATCGGTTCAATCAATGCGTCGGTACTATGCGGCCACCGCGGGAATGATCCAAAAAAGAGTCTTCACGATCTCTGGCAGGACCTCACAACGTTAAGCGTGCCCATGCAATCAGACGCCGTGAACCGCAACATGTCTACATTTGGCTGCCCGGGCATGTACCGGATGCGCATCGATTATTGGGACTTCAGTCGTTGGACCAGTTTCTATGACACCACTCCGCTGGTGACCACGCTCAAAAAGCATATCGACTTCGACAAGCTCAATCCCGATAGCGATGCACCGCGGCTGATCATCACCGCGACGAATATTTACACCGGAAAACTTGAGCACTTCGACAGCCAGGTGATGCAAATCACGCCGGACCACATACGTGCAAGCGGGAGCCTGCCTCCCAGCTTTCCGGCGACCAAGGCTCCCGCGCCACCTCGTTCGGGCGGCAGCGAACATGTCTACTGGGACGGGGGATTGTTCGATAACACGCCTTTATCCATGGTGATAGAAGCGTTACAGGAAAATGTGGAATCAGCCAAACGACTCTATGTGATTTCCCTGTTCCCCGGCGCCGCAGTTTCCGCACCGGAGAACCTGAATGAGGTGTTCGCGCGCATGACGACCCTGGCGTTCAGCCACAAAATGGCGAGCGACATGAAGCGCGCCAGCAAGACTACCGAGCTGATTAAGTTTGGGATGGCGCTGGACCGGCTCATGGAGTTGAGAGAGGACGATACGGAGCTGCAACGGCTCAAGGAATCTCCAGGATATAAAGTGCTGAAGAACTTCGATGCTCCGATCGACATTATCGAAATCACGAACGTGAGTGCGAGCGGCGCTTCCGATTTTTCCGCCGCCGGCATTGAGCGGCGGCGGGAGTCGGGCTATCAGGCTACAGCAGCCAAGCTTGCCGCGGAGTCCGCGTGCTAGTTTAATGACCGCGCATTTCAGTGTCTGGCCTCGTCCTCCGGCATGCCCAAAAGAAGCTCCGCCAGCTCATCCGCATGCTCTTCTTCCACCGCCAATATCCCTTCGAGCACGCGACGGCTGGTCGGATCCTTATCGCCGAGATAACGAATCATTTCGCCGTAGCTGTCGATTGCGATACGTTCTGCCACCAGATTTTCCCTGATCATGTCGGTCAGTGATTTCGCTTCCACATATTCGGCGTGGCTGCGCGTGGTCAGTCCCTCGGGTGAAAAGTTCGGCTCGCCACCCAATTGAACGATGCGCTCCGCAATCTGGTCCGCATGCCCCTGCTCTTCATTGGAATGCACAAGGAATTCTTCCGCGACCGCCGGCGAATGGATGCCACGCGCCATGAAGTAATGTCTCCGATAACGCAAAACGCAAACGATTTCAGTCGCAAGCGCCTCGTTTAACAGCTTTACCACGGTATCGCGATCGGCCGCATAGCCAGGCGTCACAGCACCTTCTTCAATATGTTGGCGTGCCCGATTGCGCAGCGTTTGTATATCGCTCAAGAAAGGTGACTCGCTCATTTGTCTCTCCATCAAGATGTCCAGCCGTCCCGCGGCTCATGTCCTTCGATGCATTGCAATGACGTTAGTTGCGCCTGCCGTGACTTACGCCCGCTACATCGTTTTCCTTTCTATGAACCAGGCGGTCGCTTTCGCAGGATCAATGCCGGGATTTTCCTCCGCCAGTCTTTGCCGTGCGAGGTCCAGGGCCTCTTCTTCATCGCGCGCTATGACACGCTCCTCGATTTCAATGTCTTCATCGTCTGCGGCCCTCGGCTCGACGAAGAATGTCACTTCAAAAATCGGCATGATATTCCCCCCTTTTGTGCTGACGGGTAAGCGCGGCGTCAGGGATGCGTAGCCACAGGCCATTCGCGCAGGGGCAGCTCATCAGACGTGAACAAATGCATTTGCCTGTTGCTTGGCCCATGCCACGATACGCGCCGTATCCATCGCACCTGGCTGACGCGCCAGCTCCTGCCCATTCTTGAAGAGCGCCAACGTAGGAATGCTGCGGATGTTATAGGTTGCCGATACATCGCGCGCCTCCTCCGTATTCACCTTGACGACGCGAAAATCGGGTTCCAGTTGTTGTGCGGCCTGTTCATAGGCCGGCGCCATCGTACGGCAAGGGCCGCACCATGGCGCCCAGAAATCGACCAGCACCGGAATGTCGTTGCGCGCAACGTGCTTCATGAACCGGGGGCCAGTCAGCTCAACCGGGTGGCCGGTGAACAGTGCCTTGGTGCATTTGCCGCAGGTGGGATGTTCTTGCAGCCGGTCATTCGGCACGCGATTCACCGCATCGCAGTTCGGGCAGACGATATGGAGAGAGTCAGACATAACATTCCTTCAGATTAAACAAGTAAGGCTTCCGTTGGTCGCATCAGCCCTCCGGATTTCCGGTCATGGACTCGATAGACTTGCGGTCGGGGCCGGGTGACATCCCGAGTTCCTTGCGGGCGTCCTGGATTTTTTGCTGCAGTACGTTGGTCAGCAATGCGATCGTAATCGTATGGATTCCCGAATGCTGCAACGCTTCCCAGATCACCTCGGCATCCGAACTTTCCGCAAACTCCATGATGTCCGAAACATCTTCGAGCGAAGGCTGCTCCCTGGTAATGAGCTCGATAAACTCGTTGAACGACATGATGCGCTCCTCGCTGGCCATAATGTTAGACACATCAGGCGGCGATCCATTCGCAAAGATACCCGACGCATGTAAAAAGGTTCGCGTTGTTACGGAGAAATGCGCGGGCTGCTTTGCACGGGTCAGAAACTATCCTGACACACGTGTATCTTAAGTTCATGACTATCATTCGGCGCTATGCCGCAAGGAGAGATAGCATGGGAAAACAGATCAAGCACATGATGGATGAGCCGGACGTCGGAACCGGAGAAAAAACGCCGGCGCAAGAAGAGATCGAACGTGAAGAACAATCGATAAAGGTTCCTTTGCCGCAAGCCGGCCATCCCCAGGACGGCGGTCAGTTCCCGCAGGTGATCGAGGAACAGAGATACGCGGACCAGAGACCGACGCCGGAGGAACAGAAGCCGCGACACGCCAGCCAGCACGGCTTGCCGGGGCGCGTCCTCCAGAGTGGCGATCATCTCGCGCGTATCGCTACCGCTGAGATGCCTGACCACACGTACGAGGCCCAGGTGTATGTCCGGCTGTCACGGGAACCGGAGGTTGCCGAAACCTATATTCCGGCGGGGACCTTTCCCACCGAGGCCGAGGCGTGGATCGCGGCCGAGCAAAGAGCGAACCGGGCATTCAAGGAACACGAGTTTTGACGGAATAGTGCGACAATCCGTTTCGACCTGCCGTTGATTTGCAAGGACGGCAGGTCGTGTATTGTCTGTGCTTTTCCCGGCCCGCACGGTCGGCGTCCATATAGGTCTCCGACCGAGGGGCCTTAACTGAGGTTGCCATGCATATCGAAGAATCAGTCAAACTGGATTTTAAAGACGTCCTGATCCGGCCCAAGCGCTCAACGCTCGGTTCGCGCTCGGAAGTCGATATCCGGCGCGAACTTAAATTCCGTAACTCGCGGAAGACGTACCACGGCATCCCGATCATCGCCGCCAATATGGACACCACCGGCACCTTTGAAATGGCGCGGGCGTTCGGACGTCATGGGATGTCGGTAGCGTTGCACAAGCATTATTCGGTCGATGAGCTGGTCGCCTTTTTCCAATCGCTGAAGCGTGAGGAGCTGCCTTCATCGACGGCGTTTTATTCGATGGGTATCGGGTCAAGTGACCATGAAAAATTTGTGTCAGTGATGGCACGGGCCGCCGACGCCATCGACTATGTCTGCATCGATGTGGCCAATGGCTATACAGAAAGATTCATACATTTCGTCAAGCGGGTGCGGGACGCTTACCCGGACCTGACTATCATGGCCGGCAATGTCGTGACCGGCGACATCACGGAAGAATTGATACTCGCCGGCGCCGACATAGTGAAGGTCGGTATCGGGCCGGGTTCGGTCTGCACCACGCGCAAGATGACGGGTGTCGGCTATCCGCAGCTTTCGGCGGTTATCGAATGTGCGGATGCGGCGCATGGTTTGGGCGGGCAAATTTGCGCCGACGGCGGATGCGCGGTTCCCGGCGACCTGGCGAAAGCGTTTGGCGGCGGTGCCGATTTTGTGATGCTGGGCGGGATGCTGGCCGGGCATGACGAATCGGCAGGCGAACTGGTTGAACGCAACGGGAAGAAATTCAAGCAGTTTTACGGCATGAGCAGCCGTGACGCCATGGAAAAATATGCCGGCGGTGTCGCTAGCTATCGGGCCAGCGAAGGCAAGGCCGTACTGATCGAGTACCGCGGCCCGGTTGACGATACGCTGCAAGACATACTTGGAGGGGTTCGTTCGGCATGCACTTACGTCGGCGCCCACAAGCTCAAAGAGCTGACCAAGCGGACAACCTTCGTGCGTGTCACGCAACAGCTGAACGAGGTATTCGGGAAATCATGAGGAGCTCGTCGTGCTCCGCCGGCGCGACGTGTCGATGAACATGACAACAGCAAAAGAAACGACGCGGCTCTTCTACGCATTGTGGCCGGACGATGCCACCCGGACCGCACTGATGCAGCTGCAGATAAATTTCGGCGGACGCTTGACGCGCTACGAGAACCTGCATATCACACTGGCTTTTCTCGGCGAGCAGCCCACTGCCTTGCTTCCGGCACTGAAGGACTTGCTGGATCACCTGCCCAAATCGGAAATGACGGTGACGCTTGATCGCCTCGGTTATTTCCCGCGGAACCATATCGCGTGGGTTGGAATGCATGAGGTGCCGGACGCGTTGCTGACGTTCCGAAGCAAGCTCGTGCAGTCGCTTGTGCAGCAGGACGTGTCCTTCGACAACCGCCCTGCTTTCAAGCCGCATGTCACTCTGGCGCGCGATGCTTCTCCGCCACCCGATATCGTCTTCAACCCGATTATCTGGCAGGTGAACCAGGCGGTATTGGTCCAATCAAAGACGCAGACTGACGGCATCTCCTATCGCGTACTTGCCTCCCGCTCCCTGGATGAGGAAGTATGGACGCCTAATGCCCTCGGTGAGCGCTGACCGCACCTGCAAGTGATCAGGGCGCCCTCTTTTCCGCAATTACCAAGCTTTACCCAGTTTTACGCAGTCCACCGCGGCCGCGTCGCTTTTCCACGAGCGGCTGGTCGCTGCCTGCCAAAGTGCTGGATGCCGCTTTGACACTGGCACATGGATTGCATCAATGTGACGAGCATCGCTGTTCGACATGCTCGATCCAATTGCGCGGTTGAGGGCCAGCGTTGAAAGAAAGAATCGTCGCACGCATACGCGTCGCCGGCGAGATATCAGCCAACCGCCGTACCGGCGGACCGGACTTGCAGAGTCAGATGAAAGGATACTGCCATGTGCGGCGTTGCCGGATTTGTCGGGCCCGTGCGCGTTGATTCACATCGTCATGCCTTGCACGCTATGGCCGCCGCCTTAGCCCATCGGGGCCCGGACGACTACGGTTTCTTCGAAGCCACCACGCGTGACCACCGCTACCGGACAGGCCTGGCGCACCGGCGATTGTCAATCATCGATCTCGCTACGGGCCATCAACCGATGGCAAATGCCGACGGCGACGTGCAGCTGGTGTTCAATGGCGAAATCTACAATTACCAGTCGTTGCGCGAGACATTGCGTACGCTCGGCCACCGGTTTGGCACGGCGTCAGATACCGAGACCATACTTCATGCGTACCAGCAATGGGGCGAGCAATGCGTCGGGTACCTGCGCGGCATGTTTGCATTCGCCCTTTGGGACGCGCGCCATGAACGGCTGTTTCTCGCGCGGGATCGATTCGGCGAGAAGCCGCTGTTCCTGTGCGAGCATGCCGGCCAGCTGCTGTTCGCTTCCGAAATCAAATCCATCCTGGCTTTTCCGAGCATCCATCCGGAAGTCGATTTGAATGCGGTATGGGACTATTTCGCTTACCGCTATGTGCCCGCCCCGGCGACCCTCTTTCGAGGGATCCATAAGCTGATGCCCGGTTCGTATGCGGTATGGGAGCGCGGACGTTTGCGGCAAACCCGTTACTACCTGCCTCCTGATCGCGAACCGTGGCCGGAACAGATCGTCGCACGCGATCCGGTAAAGCCGTTTCTGGCGAAGCTGGACGAGGCGGTGCGCATACGCATGGTCGCCGATGTACCGTTCGGCGCATTTCTTTCCGGAGGTCTTGATTCGTCGGCGTTGGTCGGCCTTATGTCGCGCCACAGTGCACTGCCAGTCAAAACCTTTTCCGTCGGGTTCCACAATGCGCGCTACAACGAGCTAGCATATGCGCGGGTCATCGCAAAGCAGTTCCAGACTGAGCACCATGAGCTGATGGTTTCCGCCGACCACCTCATGACCTCGTTGCCGGCGCTGATCGGTTACCGCGATGGTCCCGTGTCGGAGCCTTCCGATATACCGATCTATCTGCTGTCGGCTGAAGCCCGCAAAACGGTCAAGATGGTGCTGACCGGCGAGGGCGCCGATGAGATCCTTGGCGGCTATCCCAAACATGTGTGCGAGCATTACGTGCGGCAGTACCAACGCCTGCCCGGTTTCCTGCATCGCGGTGTGCTGAGCCCTCTGGTCCAGTCGCTGCCCTACCGGTTTCGGCGTGCGAAGACCGGCATCGTCAATCTCGGGCTGAAGTCATTCGAAGAACGCATGCCGCGCTGGTTTGGCGCATTATCGGAGCAGGAGCGTGCCGAATTGGTGGCGCTGGAGAAGCCGTGCGACCATCACCGCGAGCGCCCGCAGTTTGACAGCGCCGCGACGAACAGCCCGTTACGCCGCGTGCTGTATTTCGACCAGGTCAGTTGGCTTCCAGACAATTTGCTGGAGCGCGGCGATCACATGACGATGGCGGCCTCCCTGGAAGCGCGCATGCCCTACCTCGATCATGAATTGGCAGCCCTGGTGTCGTCTTTGCCGGATAAATACCGGGTGCGGGGCATGCAGACCAAATGGATACTCTACGAGGCGGCGCGAACGCTGCTGCCGGAACCTATCCTGAAGCGGCGTAAAGTCGGGTTTCGGGTGCCGGTGGGGGACTGGTTTCGTGGAAGCATGCGCGACTACCTGTACGACCATCTGACCGGCCCCCATTCCTACACCATCGGCTATTACCGGAAACCGGCATTGCTGAAGGTATTGGCGCACCATATAGCCGGGCGTACCAACCACGAAAAGCTGCTGTGGAGCCTGCTGAACCTGGAGCTGTGGCACCGCCAGTATTCAAACAGGTTTGCCGCCTGTGCGTGAGAAGCCCGGGAGTGGACGGGTGACTATTAAGTGCTCCGAAATTATGTCCCGACGGCGAGCTTGCGCAACACCTGGGCCGCAGCTACCAGGCCAAAGCTGGCGGTCACCGCCATCGAGGACCCGAAGCCGGCGCAGTTGAGGCCGGTAACAGCCGCATTGCCCTCGCCATCCACCGCGCATGCTTCAGCGGTTTCCGGAAATCGCAGCGGCTCGGTGGAAAACACCGCATCAATACCGAACTTGTTTTTTTCCCCGCGTGGGAAACCATGCTCCGCGCGCAGACGCTTGCGTACCTTCGCGAGCAACGGCTCCTGCTCTGTGCGGGAAAGGTCCCGGATCTCGATTTTGGTCGGATCGATTTGTCCGCCGGCACCGCCGATGGTGATCAGGTTGATACGCTTGGCGCGGCAATAAGCGATCAAGGCCGTCTTTGCACGCACGTTGTCGATCGCATCGATGACGTAGTCGTAATTGCGCGCCCCGATCATTTCATCGAGGTTGTCGGCCGAGACGAAATCTTCGATCTCGGTGACGCGGCAAAATGGATTGATCTGCGCAATGCGCTCGGCCAGCGCCGTGACCTTGGCCTTGCCGATCGTCTCGGTCAATGCATGGATCTGGCGATTGACGTTCGATTCCGCGATGTTGTCGAGGTCAATCATTGTCAGGTTGCCAATAGCGCTGCGCGCCAGTGCTTCGGCCACCCACGAACCAACGCCGCCGACGCCGATCACGCAGACGCGGGCAACACGGAAACGGGCGAGGCCTTCGGCGCCGTACAGGCGCGCAATTCCGCCAAACCGGCGGTCGAAGTCGATCTCCTCTTGTGAAGGAGACAACAACATTTCAGGGGAAATAAAAGCGTTCATGCCGCTATTTTACCGGACGGAAACGCATAAATTTATGCTCTACAATGTTTCTGTCTGTTTTACGTAATTCACTTCGAATAGCTTCCGTGGTTCCTTCCTTGCCCCTGCTGCAGTTGATCCTTGTTTCATTGATGGCGCATCTCGCGCTGGCGGGGTCGCGCATTACCACCTCGCTATACGCGTTGTCATTGCATTCATCGGAATTCACCGTCGGCATCCTGATCGCGTTGTTTTCCTTGCTCCCAATGATGCTTGCGGTGTCGGCGGGACGATTGGTGGACCGGGTCGGCATCATGAAACCGATGCTCGGGGGTTGCCTGTCGATGACCATCGGCTGCGCGCTTCCCGGGTTCGTGGGCGGGCTGCCGGTTCTTTACCTTGCGGCCCTTTTCATCGGCACCGGTTTCATGGCGGTCCAGGTCGTGTCGCAACACACCGTCGGCGCAATGAGCGTCACCGAGAAGCGCTCAACCAACTTCAGCTGGCTGGCACTGGGCTATTCGATTTCCGGTTTCTGCGGACCGGTGATCGCGGGCTTAGTCATCGACCATGCGCGCCATGGCATTGGGTATATCGTCTTTTGCGGCTTTGCCATGGCTGCGCTGATGCTGACCGCTTACGGGCGGCTGAAACGGATACAACTGACCCGGCATGAGGAGAAGGCGGCGGGCGGCACCGCCCTCGATCTGTTCCGGGATATCGAGATGCGGCGTATTTATGTGGTCGGCACCCTGCTCTCATCGGCCTGGGACTTGTTTACTTTTGTCATGCCCATCCATGGGTCGCGCCTGGGGTTTTCCGCTTCGACCATCGGCCTGATCCTCGGCTGCTTTTCCGCTGCCACCTTTACCGTGCGCCTGGCGATGCCGTGGATTTCGCGCCGCTTTACAGAATGGCAGGTCCTGACGTCAGCCCTGAGCCTTGCCGTCCTCTGCTATGTCCTGTTTCCGATCATGCGCCAACCGGCGACCATGATGGTGGTCGCTGCGATACTCGGGCTGGCGGTAGGATCGAGCCAGCCCAATATGCTGGCCCTGCTGCATCACTCGGCGCCACCAGGGCGGGCCGGCGAAGCAGTAGGAATCCGCATTACAATCGGCAATGCGTGCCAGGTATTGCTGCCGCTCGCGTTTGGCGGCGCCGGTGCTACATTGGGTCTATCTGCAGTATTCTGGGGGATGGGGGCGATGATCGGCGCGGGTGTGCCGATCGCCTGGCGCAAGGCACTGGAAAAGTGAGGTAAAAAATGGAGCCACTAATCGATACTGCACCCGGCTTCGACCAGCCGATCGCGGTGCTCAAACACTGCCATGACAGGATACGAAAACAGCTGCGCACACTGCAAAGGCTGATGGATCACCTGGAGCAGGCCGGTGCGGACGTTGATGCAAAACAAGCAGCGACCGCAGTTATGCGATACTTTAATAATGGCGCGGTGAACCACCATGAGGATGAGGAGCGCGACCTCCTGCCCATGCTGAAGGCCACAGCCACGGATGCGGATGCCGGCTTGTTGCAGGCACTTCTGCCGGACATCCTGCAGGAGCATCAGCAGATGGATGCGGTCTGGCAAACGCTGAACCGGCAATTAAAAGAAATATCAGCCGGCACATCTTCATCGCTGTCGCGGGTCGACGTAAATCGTTTTACCGAGACGTACCTGGCGCACATGGAAAAAGAAGAAGCGCATATCGCGCCGATGGCAAAGCGGCTCTTCAGCGATGCGCAAATGGTGCAGTTGGGCGATGCAATGCGCTGTCGTCGTAACATTACAGAATAAACAGTGGCAGGGACAACATGTCGATAGCCGACCTTCGCACGGAATATAGCCAGCACAGCCTTTCCGAATCGGACGTCCACGCAGACCCGATCGAACAATTCGGGAAATGGTTTGGCGAGGCAATTTCAGCCCAGGTTCCTGAGGCCAACGCGATGAGCGTTTCGACCGTGGGCGCCGGCGGCCGTCCGTCGTCCCGCATCCTGCTGATCAAGGAGTTTGATCAGCGCGGTTTCACCTGGTTTACCAATTACGAAAGCCGAAAAGGCTCGGAACTGGACGAAAATCCGCATGCCGCCCTGCTGTTCCACTGGATCCCGCTGGAACGCCAGGTCCGAATCGAAGGCCGGGCCGAACGCATCCCGGCAACGGAAAGCGAGCGCTATTTTGAAAGCCGTCCGCTGGGCAGCCGCATCGGCGCCATCGCATCCGCACAGAGCCGCCCGATCGCCGACCGCAAGTTGCTGGAACAGCAGTACCTGCTCGCCGAGCGGCAGTACGGCGAACACCCTCCACGTCCGGAGCACTGGGGCGGATACCGCCTGGTGCCGGACTACATCGAATTCTGGCAAGGCCGCGCATCACGATTGCACGACCGCATTGCATACAAGCTGCAGGCTGACGGCAGCTGGCAACGACAGAGGCTGCAACCGTAGGGATTTCATTTCGCGGCAGACAACTCGCTTCAATGATCATCCGTTTAACCATTTACGGAGGAAGCATCATGTTATGGGAAAAGAAACTCGGAGACTGGGTTCAGAGCATACGCGATCGATCGTCGCTGCCATTACGCCTCGAATTGTGGAACGGCCAGCAACTCGACTTTGGACAGCACGCTCCTCAGGTAACGGTGCGGATACCCCATGTGTCGGCGCTGAGCTACCTGATGACGCCCTCGCTGTTCAATCTCGGCAAGGCCTACGTCGAGGGCAAGATCGAAGTCGAGGGCAAGGTCAATGAAATCATTTCGATCGGCAGCGCGCTGGCCAAACATACGCTGAAGCCCGAGGGAAAATGTGCCCGAGTTGCGCGCACCTTCCATCACAGCAAAAAGAAAGACGAGGAGGTAATCCGCTACCACTACGATGTCTCCAATGACTTCTACAGCACGTGGCTGGACGAGAACATGGTTTACTCCTGCGCCTACTTCGAAAACGGTGATGAAGACCTGGCAACCGCGCAACTGAAAAAAATCGATCACATCCTCGCCAAGATCCAGGTGCGCCCGGGCCATACGCTGCTCGACATCGGCTGCGGCTGGGGCGCGTTGGCGATTCGCGCCGCGCAGAAATACGGGGCGAAATGCGTGGGCGTCACGCTGTCGAAAAACCAGTTCGAACTGGCGCAAGAGCGGGTGCAACGCGCGGGCCTGACCGATCGAGTCGAGATTCGCCTGGAGGATTACCGCGACGTCACCGGCACTTTCGATCGCATCACGAGTGTCGGCATGTTTGAACATGTGGGCGCGAAAAATCTGCATGCATACTTTTCGAAAATCCATTCCCTGCTTGTGGATGACGGCGTGGTGATGAATCATGGTATTACGACGACCGATGTCAATAACGGCGAATCCGCCTATGGCGCCGGCGAGTTTATCGAACAGTACGTATTCCCCCACGGCGAGCTGCAACATATCGGCAATGTGCTGAAAGCGATGCAGGAAGGCGGACTTGAAGCGCTGGATATCGAGAACCTGCGGCGCCACTATGCGAAAACCTGCGGTGCGTGGGCGGATAATTTTGAAACGCGTGCCGAGCAGATCAGGAAACAAGTGGATGACAAGCGCTTCCGCATCTGGCGCATTTATCTGGCAGGCTGCTCGTACGCTTTTGCGCAGGACTGGGTTTCGCTGTATCAGGTGGTGTGTACGAAGGCGGGACGGGATGTGTCGACGCTGCCGTGGTCGCGGCGATATATGTACGCTTAGACCTTGATCTTGTCCGCGTATTCGCGCAGCTTGTCGAGCCCCGGTTCCTTGCGTGGCCAGGTCAGCTCGACGCCGTCGTTGTGATAGCGTGGAAAAACGTGTATATGCAAATGCGGCACGGTTTGCCAACCGGCCGGTTTATTGGCTTGCAGGATGGTGATG
>JBBWZW010000017.1:0-8887 GCA_039649305.1 Burkholderiales bacterium | reverse complement strand
TGGCGACGACGAGCAACGCCGCAACGCGCCCGCTACGGCCAGCAAAATTGACCAACTTATTCCTGCGCGGCGCCTTATGGCCCGCACGGTAATGAGTTGATCGTCATGGCGAGGTGTTCCCACCACTCTATCGTTTCGAAGATTACTCCATCCAAAAAGAAACTGTCATTTCGAACGCCACCGGAAGCGCAAGCGTGTGACAACGTTTTTCATGGAGCGTGAAAACGGCAGGCCATTGGACGTTGGACTAAGGACCCGCAGTAATAAGTTGTGTATTTTCGCGGTTGTAGCGGGATGCACAGCCAGGAAGGAGTTGTTCCCTTGCCCTCTCATTGATTTTTTATGGACCGCGGCCGGACCCGGCGCCGCTGCGCCCTGTACTGCCATTCATCCCGGAATCCCCGCTGGTGCCTATCGGCCTGCCGGCGCTGCTTTCAGTGCTCGGTATCCCCGAGTCCGCGCTGGTGCCGATCGGCTCGGGGGCGCTTTCGGTAGCGCTTGTGCCGGAACGTCCTGCAGTACCTGGCATGCCGGCACTGCCGAATGCGGCTGGCCCGGGTGGTCCCGGTGGTCCTGGCGGGCCCGGCGGTCCGGGTGGCCCCGGTGGCCCCGGCGGTCCAGCCGTTACGGGCGCTCCGTTGCTGCCAGTCGTCGCTGGCACGCCCATATTGCCGGATGGGCTGGCAGTGGCGGATGGTTCGGACACGGCCGGGCCGCCGCCAGGAGTCGCATTCCCTGCGGAGCTTTCGGTCGTCGCTGCGCTACCGTCGGTATTGTAATTTTGCGCAAATGCCGCACTCGCCGCTCCCAGAAGAAAAATGGCAATTGTTAAAGAGAGTCTCTTCATCTTTTTTCCTCCCGATAGGGTCAAAGAATGCGTCGCGTCAGCGATGACGCGAAGCCAGAACACGGCGCACTACGCTCTCTATACATCGATCGCCACCACGACGGATGCCCAGGACAGCAGCGCGACTCCAAGCGGCGCGCTGAGACGCTGCCCCCAAAGAACGTTTTTTTCGATTGCCATCACGGCCGCCAGCAGGGGCATCCAGCCGAGGCTGCCGGTGCCGAGCGCGAACATCAACAGCATGAGCGCCCAGCAGCATCCGACGCAGAACATGGTGCGCCCCAAGCGCGAACGCGTGCCGTCGATGCGCATGCCCGCGCCAGTGCTGGACGACGAAACTCAACGGCGTGCGGCACTTTTCCAGGCATCGATACTTCAGCCTGCTGAATTGAAATGCGCCGGCCAACGCAATAGTCGCGGCGCCGATCAGCCGGCCATGCCACGCCAGTGTGGGCACGCTGGCGAGCAGAGACAATATTGCCGTGTGAAGTGCATGCGCCACGAGCCCGTATGCTCCCCATACGGTCATGCAACCCAGGCCGAGCCCCATGAGGAGGCGCCCATGGTCCGCGCGTCCGGCCGTCAAGCGGTCGAAGGCGTTAAACAACGGCAAGGTAGCAGGTAGCATCATGGCCGCCGTCATGAGGTGTAAATTTGACTTTGAACTACGCCTCACGCGCATCGATCCAGTCATTGAAGGTAATAGTAAGTCCGCTTGAGACCGGCAAGGACATCACGCCTGGCATCTTTGGCATGGATCAAATCTGCAGGCATAACACGTCCTGTCCTTTGCTGGCTGGGCTGCACCCGAAAATGCCTGGTAACAGCACCCTCCTTCCCGACAATAAATTCCTTTGCGCCTCGATGCGTTCAGCGCGCCGCTCCTGCAACAGCGTTTCGCAGGGAGCTTGCATCCGGGCGGCTGACGCTGTGCCGGACGAGAATGTCGGCAGGCGTGACCGGCCTGCCGTAGTACGCCTGGTTGGCACTATGGTCGATTGAGACTATGGTTCCCTGGAGATTGCCGGCGCGACCGGAATGCTTCGATCGGTCAAACACCACCATGTCCGCCGCTCCACGCGTTGGTTCCCCGGCGCCCGTTAAGATGTTCAGCACGCCTTTGCCCGGCAATGTAGGGGACAGGAGCCAGTTGGCGGCCTGGTCGGTGGTTGCCAACGCGACCAGCTCCAGGTCTTGTTCGCCCGCCGAGAAACCCATGGTTCCCATTCTGCCAGTCACCGTGGGATCCACTATCGTTACCGTGTAAAACGCCGGACCGTTCCATGTCTGCGTACCTTCGTCACGAGCCAGCACCAATCCCCTCGCACGGTGCGGAGTGACGATGAAGATTGCCTTCGCCTCCTTCATGCTGTCGCGAAACGACTTCATTTCAGGATCGTTTTGAACTGCGGCCAACGTGGTCTCCGCGTCGCGCACACTCGCCTGCACATCGCCCATTCGGGGCATCGAGGAGCAACCGGTGAAGACTAGCGATAAGCAAAGGCCAACCATTTCCGCATTTCGGGAAATGACCGCGAGCATGATGCCTCCGGAGTGACGCTGTAACTCAGGATACGGGGCCCGACGGCCATTGGCTATTGGACCTTGGGACCACCCGACTTCGTCAGCCCGCTATTTCCACAACAGTCTTCAACAGTGGCGTGGCATCCGGATTGCGTACGCTGCGTTTGATCAGGATATCGACCGGTGTCGCGGGACGGCCGTAATATGCATCGTTTGCGCGGTCGTCGATTGAAAACACCGATCCTTCGAGGTTGAGGCCGCCGTACAGGCCTTTCGAGCGGGTAAATAGCACCATGTCCGCATTGATCGGCGCGGTGGCCCCGGCGCCCACCGGTCCGATCGCGACACTCAGGTCTGCGCCGAGTTTGAACGATGCGGACAACAGCGCGTTGAGGGCTTTCTCGGTCATTACCAATGCGACCATTTCCGATTTCTCCACGCCTGCCTGGAAACCGACGGTCCCTGCGCCGATCCGGTAGAACGACGGCCCGGCCCAGACTTGCTTGCCGTCGACGCGCGCCACGGCAACCGCCGGTCCTCCGGATCCACCAAAGATGAAGCCGGCTTTCCAGATCCTCGGGCTGATCACGAGTGCCTTGGCTTTCCTGACGTTATCCCGGAACCATGTCATCTCGGGATCTTTATGGAAATTGATTAGCGTGGCTTGTGCCTCGTGTACGGCGGTATGAGTGTCTTCTCCTGTGGGGTTGGTGGCGCAACCGGCGAGGATGACGGACAAGCAGATAGCAATTACCGCCGCCCTGCGGGATATAACGTCAGGCATAACTGCCTCCTCGGTGCGAAGTTTAGGCCATGGAAGTCAGGCCATGAAAGCGCATGCGCGGGCGCGCTTTTTCTCATATTGGAGACTAAGCTTGAAAAGCCAGAAAGGCTATCGGATCGAGGTCCGATGATGATTTCGCGCAGCCCCGGCAAGGCGGAAGCGCGCTGTTGAGACGTTATGTCATGCCTGCACTATGCCCGCCGTATCGCAGTCGTGAACGAGCTCCGCCACGGAGCGCACTCCCATCTTCTCCATCGCCCGAGCGCGATGCACTTTCACTGTCTTTACCGAAATGCCAAGCGCCGCGGCGATTTGCTTGTTCATGCTACCGGCGATGACCTGTTGCATCACTTCCCGCTCGCGGGCGGTCAGACAGGAATGGCGTTGCCTGATCTCGTCCTGACGTTGCCCCCGCGACTTCTCTGATGCATGGATGACAATCGCACGACGTATCGCTTCCAGCAAGACTTCATCATCGACAGGCTTGAGCAGAAAATCGACAGCGCCCCTTTTCATCGCCTGGACGCTGGTCGGAATATCGCCATGGCCCGTCAGAAAAACAACCGGCAATGGAATCCCCTTGCCGGCCAACCACTCCTGAAGCTGTGGTCCCGTCAGCCCGGGCATTTGAATATCGAGCAGGATGCATGCTGCGCCGGGCGACGGCTTGCTTTCCATGAACTCGGCCGCGGACGAGTATGTTTCCGCATCCCAGCCGGCGGCGCGAATAAGGCGGGACAGGCTTTTGCGCACGCTTGCATCATCGTCTACGACGGAAACGACAGGGACATCGCTTTCCGTTATCGCCCCTGGAGATGGGATCATGAACGGCACCTTTTCTGCTGGTCAGAATGTCCATATTTATAACGCTTCTTTACCGATCGATTTGATCGACATTAAACCGGCCGATGGGTGGCTATGCCGCCAGCGGCAATCTGAACAGGAAAGTGACGCCGCGATCGCCATTGCGTTCGGCCCATATCCTGCCACCGTGCGCTTCAATGATCGAGCGGCAGACGGCCAGCCCCATGCCCAGCCCATGCGCTTTCGTTGTCCAAAATGCTTCGAACACGCTGCAGACCTGGTCGCCCGGGATTCCGGCGCCGGTGTCGCTGACCGAAACCTGAACCTCGCTGCGGCCCATCGGGTTTACGCGAAGACGGATACGCCGCTCTTCTGCCGGCTGGCTGCGCATTGATTCAATACTATTCAATATCAGGTTGATCAAAACCTGCTCGATCTGCGTCTTGTCGGCGTGCACGAAACAACCACTATTGCACGCCAGCTCCAACTCGACTTGCTGCGCCACCAACTCGCTGTGCAGCAGCGCCAGTACCTCGCGTACGATATCGGCGGCATCGATCGTAGCGCGCCCGGTGTTTTTCCCCCGGATCATTGCGCGTACCGCGTCGATGATCTGCCGTGCGCGCCGGTTATCGCCGACGATGTCTTGCAGGATGTCGTGGATTTCCTGTCGGTCCAGGGGTTCATGGGAGAGAAACCGCAGGCCGGCCTGCGCGTTGCCGAGAATTGCCGTGAGCGGCTGCGAGAGCTCATGTGCGAGCGAAGCGATCAGCACCCCGGTTTGCGCAATGCGATCCGCGTGCCAGTATTGGGCGCGCAGCACTTGCAACTCCTGTTCGCCGCGACGCGCATCGGTGACGTCATGAAAGGTTCCGATCACCCGCAAACCGCTGTCGGAGTGAACGACTTCAAACCGGCTCCGGACTATGCGGATATCGCCGCGACGCGTGCACATCCGGTATTCAATGAATGCATTGTTCCCGTCCCTGGAAAGCGCATCCTCGATCGTTTTTCGCAACTGACTGCGATCGGACGCATGAACCAGGTTGATGAAGCTCGCCTGGCTGTCGGGCTTGACGCCAAGAATCCGGTCGACGGCCTCCATTGCGACGATCCTGCCGCTTTCCACATCCCATTCCCAGCTGCCGAGGCGGCAAATGCCCTGCGCTTCTGACAGGTCGCGCTGGGTCCGTCGGAGGGCTTGCTGCACACCTCTTCGGCATATGGCGTTGACCAGGATCTCGGCGAGCAGGCGCAGCTGCGACACCTGATTTTCGGACCATGCCTGACTTTCCCGTGCGGATGCCAGCATGAAAAGATAGTCGATGGATGTACTAGTCGATATCGGTACCAGCACGAGCGATTTGATGCCGCATTGCGCGAGTTGTGAGCGGTCCTTCTCCGTCACCGGCGGCAGGTCGTCGGAAGTGCGCAGGCAGAGGCTATGCTTGTTGCGGAGAACGTCGCTGAAAAACTGCGGAATGCCGGAACATGCCGATGCCGCCCGCCCCGCATCCGTTGCCTGCACCAGTTCGAGGCCATCCTCGTTTGCGGGCGACTTGTATATGGCGCAGCTATCCGCAGTGAAAAAGCCGGTAATGCAGCCTAGCGCGTGGCGGATCTCGTCATCCACCCTTTCGGGCGCAATGCTGACGAATCTTGATGAAAGATCAGATGCAAGTTCGAAACAAGATGAAGCAGTAGACACTGGACTGCTCTTTTCCAACCTGACGACGCAGCCGGCATCTGTGACGCAAAGGATCCCGCGAGCGGCGCCGGCCGGTCTGCATAAAGAGATAGAGAGATGCGGAGCGCGATGAAGTTCGCGCTGCGGAGGGAAACCGTTTGTTGCGACCAATGGGACCTAAGTCCAATTGGTCGGCGTCCGCCTTGTCATCAAAATAAGTTAATTGTTCGCACCGGTGCTTGTCAGCTTCGTCCGGCGTTCCGTCGTTCAATGCTTCGATACAGCGCGCGTCCAAAGGAGAGCACAGCGTGAGATTTGACCGTCTGATGGAACAACTGATGGGTGTACTTGCGCTGTTGGTGCTTGCCGGTGGCACGCTGATTGTGATCGCCCCCTTTGTCACCGCACTGTTATGGGGAGCGATCCTCGCCTACTGCACCTGGCGCCCCTTCCAGCGGCTGACGTCCGCATTCGGCGGGAGACGCGTCTGGGCCGCGCTATTGATCGAATTGCTGATCCTCGGCGCGCTGCTCGGCCCGATGTTCTACGCCGGCCTGGCATTTTCCACTCATGTACCGGACCTGGTGGCGCTGTTGCAGAAACGTCTTGCCGCCGGACTTCCTCCTTTTCCCGAATGGCTGATGCGCATCCCACTCATCGGTCCGCGCATCGATGAAGCGTGGACCGGGATTGTTTCGCACAATCCCGACGTGGTGGCGCGACTGCGTGAGCTTGCCGGGCCGATGTTGCGGACTGCGCTTGCTGCCGGCCTTGGAGTGGTGCAAGGATTGGGGCTACTTGCATTGAGCGTCCTGTTCGCCGCTTATTTCTACCTCAGCGGTGAAAGTGCCGCCCAAGGCCTGCGCGCCGGCATGGTGCGAATTGCGGGAGCGCGTGCCGATTACCTGCTCGGCCTGATCGGCGGTACGGTGAAAGCCGTCGTCTACGGGATACTCGGAACATCGCTGGTGCAGGGGGTCTTGTGCGGAGTGGGATACTGGATCGCCGGCCTGCCTTCTCCCGGGTTGCTCGGGCTTGCCACCTTCTTCCTTGCGATCATTCCCGGCGGTACGCTGTTGGTCGTCGTGCCGGGTGCTCTCTGGCTCATGCAAAATGGCCAGTCAACCTGGGCCATCTTCCTCGTCGTGTGGGTCGTGGCGGTCGGTATCGCGGTAGACAACGTGCTCAAGCCGATGATGATCGGCAAGAGCAGCCATGTGCCGTTCATCCTGGTCATGCTCGGGGTGCTCGGCGGCGCAGTGGCATTTGGCCTGCTGGGGGTATTCATCGGCCCCACCCTGCTGGCAGTGGCGAACGCGGTGCTGGGAGACTGGACGTCCGGCGAGGTGCAGAGCCGCCCTGAGGAATCGATAGCGGTCACGCGCGCGCGCCCGGTGGCATGACAATCCCTGTCACGAACGGCGCTTCCTATTGGATAGGACCAAGGTCCAATTGTCCGCATGCCGCAACAGACATACCTTGATTCCAATCCAGCACAGGAGACTGCGAGTGGCAAACAAAGGGCGGGTGCGCGTCGTGTACATCGTCGATAACGACGCTTCGGTTCGAAGAAGCCTGTCACGACTGATGCGCGCGAACGGTTTCGAGGCGAGGTGCTTCGCATCCCCGCAACAGTTGCTCGACGAGGTGATTTCCGGAAATTATGGTTGTGTCGTACTCGATTTGCCGACATCCGAAACGATGGGAGCGCAGTTGCAGGCGCGGCTGAAGGAAATGAAGATCGACATGCCAGTCATTGCGACATCGGCCCGCGACGACGCGGCGGCGCGCAAGGACGCGCAGCGGCTCGGCGCCCGGTTTTTTCTCAGTAAACCCATGGACGACCACGCCCTGCTGGACACGATTGCATGGGTGGCCGAGACGATGGATGAACAGGATGATACGAAAGGCGATGCCAGCGGCCAGGCAGGTTAACCGACCCATTGTTGGTCCGATTGAGAAATGTGGCGAGGTACCCATCATGCTTTCCTTCCTCCCGGCGATACCTGCCCTGCGCTTGTTGCCACGTTCAGGCAAGGCCTGGCCGGCAAGCCTCTGCATGATCGTTGGCCTGCTTCTTGGCTGCAGCAAGCAGCCGGCTCCGCCGCCGGTCGCCGCTACCGAGGTGACGGCCGTCACCGTTGCCGCGAAGGACACGCCTGTCTCCCTCGAGTATGTCGCGCAGACCCAAAGCTCGCGTGAAGTGGAAATTCGCGCGCGGGTCGAGGGCTTCCTCGACAAGCGGCTCTATACGGAGGGGCAGCCGGTGCGTGCCGGACAGATCTTGTTCCAGATGGACCGCAAGCCGTTCGAAGCGGCCCTCCAGTCGGCGAAGGGACAGCTGGAGCAGCAGAAGGCCCGGCTCGGCGTTGCCCAACAAAACCTGGCCCGGGTGCGGCCCCTGGCGCAACAGAATGCGGTCAGCAAAAAAGATCTTGATGACGCAATCGGCAATGAACAGCAGGCCCGGGCCGCCGTGCTGGCCGCGGAGGGGGAAGTAAGGACAGCGCAGCTCAACCTCAGTTACACAACGATTTCTTCCCCGCTCAACGGACTGTCGAGTTTTGCAAAAAAGCAGGAAGGAAGCTACGTGACTCCAGGAGAGGGGGGGCTCCTCACCTCCGTGTCGCAGGTCGACCCGATGTGGGTCAATTTCAGCGTGTCCGAGAATGAGCTTTTGAAGTACCGCGCAGAAATCGCCAAAGGACTGCTCAGGTTCCCGCCGAACATGGAATTCGACGTCGAAGTGGTTCTTGGCGACGGTACCGTACTTCCAAATCGTGGCCGCATCAACTTCGTCGCCCCCTCGTTCAGCAAGGAAACCGGTACGTTCCTGATACGCACGGAAGTGGCTAATCCTGAAAGAACGCTGAAGCCCGGACAGTTTGTGCGCGCAAAGGTCACGGGGGCCGTGCGGCCCGACGCGGTTCTGGTGCCGCGGCGCGCAGTGCTGCAGGGCGCAAAGAGTCACTACGTATGGGTGATCGACAAGGAAGGCAAAGCGCGGGAACGCGTGGTCGAGGTAGGCGAGTGGCAAGGCGATGACTGGTTTATCAACCAGGGCTTGCGTGCGGGCGAGCGCGTGGTTGTCGACGGTGCGATCCGGGTGGCGCCGGGCGCCGCGCTCAAAATCGTCGGGAGCACCGCCGCGGGGACCGAACAGACCGGCGGGGATGGCTCGACAGGCTCCGGCAGCGCGGTATCCGGACCGGGCAAATCCGGCGAAAAACCACGGTAAATC
>JBBWZW010000003.1:0-8456 GCA_039649305.1 Burkholderiales bacterium | reverse complement strand
GAGCACGACTGGGTTGCGACAGCCGGAAGTTTTGTCTATGAACCGCCGGGGGAGATCCATACGCTGGAAGTTCCTGCCGAGTGCGAGGAGATGATCACGTTTTTCAATATCAGCGGTGCGATGATTTATCTGGATGAGCAGGGCAGGCAGGTGGGGTATGAGGATGTGTTCACCAAGATCGATATGTGCCGTGAGCATTATCGGGAGTGTGGACTGGGGGCGGAGTTTGTGGATCAGTTTATAAGGTAAGAATGGGATGAATTTGCAACAGGCAGAAGTAGGTTGGGATGCCAATCCCAACACACCGGCCCAAGGTGAACGATGGCTTCCCGCATAGGGGAGCCGTCCGTTATACATGGTTGGAATGTTGGGATTGGCATCCCAACATTCCAACCTGGTTGCGATAAATCCGCCAAACGCGAATCAAGCAGCCTGCTTGACCATCGCCGTAAACTGCAAACGATCCGTAGTGGCCTTGCGCGCATCATCAAAACTGACCTTCTTCGCCTTGACCAGCCGCTGCAATTCCTCATTCATCGTGTGGCAACCTGAACCGGAGTCCTTTTCCAGTTTCTGCAGCAGCGGCCGGATGGCGCTGATGTTCCCGCTTTCGATCAGCTGGGCGATTTCCGGATTGACCGTCAGGCATTCGCTCGCGAGATGATAGGTGTCGCCTTGTACCGAAGGCAGCAGCGCCTGGCAAATCACGCCTCGCAAGGAATTGGATAATGCCTGTGCCTGCGGTTCGCCGTTGCCGAGCAGGCGCAGCATCTTTTGCAAACCCAGTTCTGTCGATCTCGCATGCAGCGTAGCGAACACCAGCGGCCCCGATTCGGAAAGCGCCAATGCTTCCTGCGCGGTCTGTGCGTCCCTGATTTCGCCGATCAGGATGATGTCGGGGCGCTCGCGCAATGCATCCAGCGCGCCGAGATAGTAGCTTTCAACGTCGCCGTCGAGGCCGACCTCGCGTTGTGTGACGATGCACTTGCGTTGCGGGATCAGCGTTTCGACCGGGTCCTCAATCGTGATGATGTGACCGGATCGGTTCTTGTTGATTTCATCGAGCAGCGACGCGATGGTGGTCGATTTGCCCTGGCAGGTGTCGCCGATCAGCAGAACCAGGCCGTTATGGAGCTTCGCGAAATCCTGCGAGCATTGCCGCAATCCGGTCTGGGCCAGCGGCACCGGCTCCGTCGGGAAGCGGCGGATCACACATCCGAGTCGCTTTTTCCCCTGGAAGGAGAAGCAGTTTGCCCGGATGCGGGCGCTGTACAAATCCTTGGACCGGTCGAAAGCGCGATCGTGGATGCGCTCTTCCCAATCCGGCTCGATCACTTCGAAGAACTCTTCCAGCTCCTCACGGGTGATCGGCGTATCCGAGATCGCCACGAGCCGTTTCGGCTGCCGCAGCATGATCGGGCTGTTCTGGTGGATGACGATGTCGCTGAAGATGGTATTGGAGTTCAGCAGATAAACGATTTGCTCGATCAGCGTGCCCGAAACAGGAAGTCCCTTGCTTTCGGCAAAGGTGAGGGTTTCGATGAGCGAGTACTTTTGATGTTCCATAGTTGTTGCCTCCCTGTTTTTCTTGATTGAGTTGCCGTGATGGCATTTCAGATGCGAATTGAATCACGACTGATACCGGGAAGCAATAACTCAGTACAGTCCGGGTCATGCATTTTCTTGAATCTTCCGCCAGACGCCGCATTGCGCAGAATCTGAGCAAAGTCCGTACTAAAAATTGTTGCCGTTTAAGTAACAATTTAGGAAGGGAGATGGAACGAATGGGCCGTTTGCGCGACGTAATGAGCTTGTCATGCCCTGCGGATCAAGCGACTGATCACGAATTCCGCGCCAAGTCACCCCGGTAAACATGACAGGGTCCCGTAGCGTCCGAAGGACGCGATGACGGTTTATCATCCCCTCTCCTTTTTGCAGGTGAGGCAATGGAGAAAGTTTATAGTTTGAAGAACATCCGGTCGGTACCTGGTCTGGATGGCACCGGGCTTTCCGCAGCGATTTATCTTGGCCACCGCCGTATCGGCGTAGTTCATGATCATTCCGATGACGGGAAAATCCGGTTCGAGTTCGAGATGTTTACCGACCGGATTGTGTTTGAACAATTTCTCGAAACCTGGTGGGCGAGGGAGAGCAAGGACCAGGTACCAGACCTGGTTAGTGCCGAGTTCGCTTATAACGACCCCGCATTTGTGCCTTCTTTGCAAGCCAGGATGCGGTATTGGATAAGGTCGATGGTCAACGCGGCGGCATGGTCCACGCGAGCCAGGCGGACGGCGTAGGCGGTTTTTTCCCGGGCACTTCCGTGGGCGTTTTCTGCCCCCTCAGGAATCCGAATCATTTGAAGACAAACGCGTCCGATTCCGAGTAGACTCCACCTTTTTAATGACCCAATCAGTGGAGTTTTCATGAGTAGCAATAAAGGGCAGTTATTACAAGACCCCTTCCTGAGTGCCTTGCGTAAAGAGGGCACTCCGGTTTCCATTTTTCTTGTTAATGGAATTAAATTACAGGGGCAGATCGACTCTTTCGATCAGTACGTTATCGTCCTCAAAAGTGCGATGACGCAGATGGTTTACAAACACACCATCTCGACGATAGTCCCTTCGAAGCCGGTCGACCTCAACCAGGCAAACAAAGCGTAAGCCGCCAGATGAAGTCCGGAATAGCGATGGCAGTGATGGCGTCTGTATTCTGCGCACCGCTCTCCGCGGCGCCGGCTCCCTGGTACAAGTGGCGCGGCAAAATCGACGGCGCGCAGGTCTGCGCGCAAATTTCTCCAGGGGAGGGGTGGGAACAACTCCCGGTCTCCTATAAAGACGCCCGCTGCGAAAAGCGGGCGGCTGCTGGTTAATCGGACAGACTAAAGGGACAGACGCAGGATGCGCCATGCGCACCATGTAGTTCCGGCGCGCATGGCGCAGTCTACATCCACACAAATCCGCATTAGCGGATGATCCGGAAGGCGCGGGTCACCCGCGATGCCGGCCAAATTCGTCGCGCCAAGTTCTTCTGTATGATGTTCCTTAACTGACTATCACTCGCCGGTTTCAAGGAGAATTCCCATGCAGGCCCCGACCGAGTTGTCTCCCCGCGCCGCCTGGACGCTCATCCTCGCCGCAGCGGCGATCATGATGATTACCATGGGCGCGCGTATGACGACAGGATTGTTCCTGTCTCCCATCAATACATCGACCGGGTTAGGCATCGTCTCCATCAGTTTCGCGATGGCGGTCGGGCAGTTCGTGTGGGGCGCCGCGCAACCGGTGTTCGGCGCGATAGCAGACAAATACGGTTCGGTACGGGTACTCATCGCCGGCGCGCTGATGCTGGCGGCCGGCACAGCGCTGACGCCTTTTGTCGATACGCAGTGGGGCCTGATATTCGCCCTCGGCATATTGAGTGCGGCAGGGGCAGGCGCGGGAAGTTTTTCGATACTCATCGGCGCCACATCGCAGCGCATTCCTGCCGAACGACGTGCTTTCGCATCCGGCTTCATCAACGCCGGCGGTTCCTTCGGCCAGTTTGTCTTTGCGCCGCTGGTCCAGGCTGTCATCAGTCTCGCGGGCTGGGTTACCGCGATGCTCGCAATGGCGGCGGCAACGCTGCTGACGATCCCACTCGTGTGGCCATTCCGCAAGCGCGCACCAGCGCCTGCGGTGACTGCCTCACCGGCCGCGCCGAAAGGCATGGGCCTTGGTGAACAGGTCCGCGTCGCCATGCGCGACCCCAGCTATCTTTTCCTGCACGCCGGATTCTTCACCTGCGGTTTTCATATCGCGTTCCTGGTCACGCACTTGCCTGGCGAAGTCGCGTTGTGCAATTTGCCCGCCGGCGTTTCGGCAACCGCACTCGGATTGATCGGCCTGTTCAATATTATCGGCAGCCTTGGCGCCGGCGCGCTTGGAGCGCGCTACAGGATGAAATATCTGCTCGCATGGCTGTATGCCAGCCGCGCCGCCATCATCATGCTGTACCTGCTCGCGCCGAAGACCGCGTGGACCTTTTACATTTTCGCTGCCGTGCTTGGGCTTACGTGGTTGGCGACTGTGCCGCCGACTGCGGGGCTGGTGGGAAAATTGTTTGGTGTGCGGTATCTGGCGACGTTGTTTGGGTTGACGCTTTTGTCGCATCAGATAGGTGGGTTTTTTGGCGCCTGGCTGGGCGGGCTGGCGCTTGAGCGTTATGGGAATTTCAATTGGATGTGGTATGCGGATATTGTGCTGGCGCTTGCGGCGGCGTTAGTTAATTTGCCGATCAGGGAGTCGCGCGTGGTGCCGGTGATAAAGGCGGTATCGACGCGGTAATTCCGACGTGAAATGGTGCGTGGGACGCACCCTGCAATCCTTCCGGCTCCGCGATAAGCCGACGCATTACTAAAATTTTTATCGCTTCCCCAGCTGCCTGCGCGCCTCAACCTGGGCAGCCAGCTTCCTCATATCCAGAAAATCCCCCGGCTGCGCATGACGAAACCATTGCACAGTCGCGTCTCCCAATCCAGGAACGTTCTCCTCCAGATCCTGAAGAAAGAACTGCCCGAACAAGGCAAGGATCATGTGCCATCCAAATACCCCGCCGACCAAACTGGCCGAGAATATCAACCAGGGTTGCGACAACACCAATATCCCTATGCCTAAAAACGCGAGCGATCCGATAACAATCGAGCCGATGAAACACGACTGTTCAAGGAAAACGGCGATCTGTCTTGCTTCTTTCAAAGTGGCTTTCATTTTCATTACGATGATCCTGGTGCTGTTCTTAAAAGTGGAATAGGACTTTGCATGACGGAATTGATTCCGCGATTCGAACCAATTTGAGAAAGAAGATGCTGCATGCGCGGTGCCTATCATGCAAGAGAGCCGTTGCCCGACGCGGGACGGCCGGTTCCGGTAAAATTCCGGACTCCGGTTTCAGCACCCTCCCGATTCGTCCACATCCCACGCAATGAATTTTTTGATATGACTTTATCCAGGCTCATCGGCAGTTTCGTTCGCCGGCACTGGCGTTCGTACACCGCCGCCGGGCTGATGCTGGCGGCGATCGCGGTGCTCGGCGTGCTGGTGCCGCGCCGGGTCGGCGCTGTGGTCGACGGACTGGTTGCGCAGCGATTGAGCGGTAATCAACTATTGGTCGAACTCGGCTGGCTGGTCGCGATGGGCGTCACGATTTACTTCCTGCGAGTCGGATGGCGGCTGAACCTGTTTGCCGCAGCCTATCAATTCGGTGTCGATCTGCGAACGCGGCTCTACGCACGCCTCGCGCTGCAGGGGCCGGGCTTCTATCAGGGCCAGCGCACCGGCGGCCTGATGGCGCTCGCCACCAATGACGTCGACGCGGTGGAGATGGTTGCAGGCGAAGCAATGCTGGCCGGCTTTGACGGCATGCTGACCCTCGTGCTGGTGGTCGCCATGATGCTGTTAGGCGTCGATTGGCGCCTTGCTACGATTGCATTGTTGCCGTTTCCGATCATGGCGTATTCCTTCTGGCGCATTTCCCGTCATGTCCACCAGGCGTCCACCGATGCGCTCGGCAGATTCAGTGGCCTGAACGATCATGTGCAGGAAACCATGTCCGGCGTACGTACGCTGCGTGCGCTCGGGCTGGAACAACGCAGCGCGCAGCAGTTTGCGGATCTCGCCGAAGGTGCCGCTGCGGCTAACCTGGCCTCGCAGCGTTGGGAAGCAGCCTATGAACCCGCAGTAGGCATGACGCTCACCGCGGCTACTACATTGACGCTAGGGCTCGGCGGTTACCTGGTGTGGCAGGACCAATTGAGCATAGGTGCGTTGACCAGTTTCAGCATGTATCTCGGACTGATGATCTGGCCCATGTTTGCCACCGGCTGGGTGCTTTCGCTCGTGGAACGCGGGCGCGCCGCATGGGGACGCCTGGAGCCGGTGTTGAACGAGCCTTTGACGGTCGAGGACGATGGCACGGTGGACAAGATAGAAGCAGGGATGCTGGTTGCGCATGCGGTCAGCTTCCGGTATCCCGGCCAGGGCACACCGGCGCTTGCCGATGTATCGCTGGCGCTGGCGCCCGGCAAGACATTGGGCGTGGTCGGTCCCACCGGCGCCGGCAAATCGACGCTGCTGCGGCTGATACTGCGCCAGTTCACGCCGCAGTCAGGGGAGCTGCGCTGGGGCGGGCATACGTTGCAGGAGTATCGGCTCGATGTACTGCGCGCGGCGATGAGCTGGGTGCCGCAGGAATCATTTTTGTTTTCCGCGACGATTGCCGACAACATCGCATTGACGCGGCCGCACGCCACGCGCGCGGAGATTGAACACGTGGCGAATCTGGCCGCCGTGCACGAAGACATCATGCGTTTTCCGCAAGGGTATGACACGCCGGTGGGAGAACGCGGCGTCACCTTGTCCGGCGGACAACGGCAGCGGGTTGCGATTGCGCGCGCACTTTTGGCCGACAGCCCGATGCTGCTGCTCGATGATGCGTTGTCGGCCGTCGATACCGGCACCGAGGTGCGTATCCTCCAGCATCTGCGCGAAGCGCGTGCAGGTCGAACCGTGGTCATTGTCAGCCATCGGCTGAGCGCGGTGGCTGATGCTGACGAGATCGTGGTGTTACGCGACGGGCGCATCACCGAGACCGGCCGGCACGATGCGCTATTGGCGCGCGAGGGCTGGTACGCCAGGCAGTGGCGCTATCAACAACTGGAGGCGAGTCTCGATGCGCTCTGATACCGCGCAAGCGCTTTCCTTGTTACGCCGTGCGGCCCAACCGGAAAAACGCCACCTGATCGTCGGCACATTGTGGCTGGCGCTGGCGGCCGGACTCGAAGTATTGGGGCCTATCCTCGGCAAAACCATCATCGATAACCACTTGCTGCCGCGAGTGCTCGATTGGCCGCAGATCATCGCCTTGTTGACCGGCTGTTTGCTCTGCGGGTGGGCGGCAACCGGCCTGCGCTACTTGCAACTCGTGCGGCTGTCTGGTCTCGCGATGCGTTCGGTGCGGCGCCTGAGAGTATCGGTATACGACCATGTGCTGCGCCTGCCGATGGCGTTTTTCGACAAGGACATTACCGGGCAGCTGGTGAGCCGCGTCACCAACGATACCGAAGCGGTGAAGACGCTCTACATCCAGGTATTGTTCGTGATACTCGACAGCAGCATCCTGCTTCTCGGCAGCATGGCCGCGATGGCATGGCTCGACTGGCGGCTGATGCTGATCGTGGCCACGCTGTTTCCGGCGGTGGTGCTCATCGTCTGGCTGTACCAGCGGTGGAGCGCTCCGGCCGTGACACATGCGCGTGCGTTGCGCGGCGAGATCAACGCGCAGATAGGGGAGTCGATCGCCGGCATGAACGTGCTGCAGGCGAGCAATGCGGCGCAGCGTTTCGCGGCGCGCTTTGACCATACCAACCAGTCGTACTACACCGCGCGACAGTCCGAAGTGCGAGCCAATGCGTGGCTGCTGCGGCCGGCGCTCGACATGCTCAACATCCTGCTGCTCGTGGCGGTCATATACACTTTCGGCCAACGGCAGTTCAACGCGCTGGAAATCGGCACGCTCTATGCTTTCGTCAGCTATATCGCGCGGGTGGTTGAACCGTTGATCCAGATCACCATGCAGTTCAGCCAGTTACAACAGTCGCTGATCGCCGCTGCACGCGTCAATGCATTGCTACAGGAGCCCGGCACCAGTCACTCCAATGAAGGCGCGCGTATCAGCGTGGGGGCGGTATCGATTCGCAACCTCAGTTTCGGTTATGCGGCGGCGCAGCCGGTGTTGCATGATCTGAGTCTGGACATCCCGGCTGGCGCTTTCTATGGCATCGTCGGCCACACGGGAAGCGGGAAATCCACCTTGCTGAGTTTGCTGCTGCGCTTCTATACCGCGCAAAGCGGTCGCATCGACATCGACGGCATTCCGTTGGACGAGATAGGCGATACGGCTTTTCGCGCGGATGTCGGGCTGGTGCCGCAGGATCCTTTCCTGCTCGCCGCCAGCGTTCGTGAAAATATCGACATGGGACGCGGCTATTCCGACGCCGACATCGAGGCAGCCGCGCGCGGCGCGAGGGCGCATGATTTCATCTGTGCGCTGGAGCAGGGCTACGACACCGTGCTGGGTGAAGGCGGCGCGCGGTTATCGACGGGGCAGAAGCAGCTTATTGCCATCGCGCGGGCGTTGGCCGGCAAACCGCGCATCCTGTTTCTCGATGAGGCCACATCGCATATCGATAGTGAAACCGAGCAGGTGGTGCAGCGCGCGTTGAATGAATTGCGCGGGCGCGTCACCGTTATCGCGATCGCTCATCGCTTATCGACCATACGTGATGCGGATCGGATTGTGGTGCTGAACCATGGGCGGATTGCGGAAGCGGGACGGCATGAGACGCTGATGGGGATTGAGGGAGGGATTTATCAGCGGTTGTATTTGCTGCAGCAGTTGGAGCAGCCGGATTCGTAGGT
>JBBWZW010000557.1:0-2717 GCA_039649305.1 Burkholderiales bacterium | reverse complement strand
CAACGCTAATCCGGCCAATATCCGCCGACGACCTAACTCCGCTTCAAGGGCGGCTTCAGAGTGATCCCAGCACCTGATGGGCTTCATTGGCCGCCTTTGCCGTATTCTTGCCGCGTTCCTCGCCCTTCTGGATCGACAATCATTGCCTGCAGAATGACCGAAATAATTCTGAATATCTCTATTCCAATATGGATATGAAGAGATAAGCGTCGCGTCGGAAATCACAAACAGAAATAGCCTACCTTTCGGTAAGCCATCTTCGTTATGACGGGGACGATGACCACGTCCCTATTTTCATGGCCGAAGATCTTCGCGTTTCACTGCGTCCCTCATCCGAACGAAACCAGAAGCATCAAAGGAAAAGGCCAGCTGGAGCCGGCCTTATGAGTTAGTGAAAATTAACTAATTGCAAGTATACAGAACTCAATTTTGGCGATAAAAGTCCTCCTGATTGCTTCATAACTTGGAAATAACATTCTCACCTGCACAATTAAGAGCTGACGCAGGCATGGAAAGTTCCACATCTGTCATCTTTTTTCAAAAAGCATACGCGCGCAGCGAAGGATAAGGCCAGCAATGCGATCCATTGCCTTGCCCTCCAGCAAGCGCGGCGAATCTCCGGCGATCAGAGCCCGCGCAGTAATAGGTTGTTCATTTTGGCGGTCGTAGCGGGATGCGATGCCAGGCACCCCGACGCGGCAGTGCGAGCACTGCTAGCGGCGAGCAACACGTTCGCGAGCAGAAAGTAGTATCAGGCCCGCTACGGCCAGAAAAAATGATAACTTAGTCCTGCGCGGCGCCTTAGTGAGGGGCCAGGATTGCCAGCAACGCCGTTCAGTTGGCCCTAATCTATTCCTCGGCCGCCCTACCGGTGTCGCCGGCTCCAATTTTGGCAACCAGCAAACGGTCGATCCGGTTGCGGTCCATGTCTGCCACTTCAAAGCGGTGCCCTTCCCACTCGAAATGCTCGGATATCGTCGGAACATGTCCCAGCCATGTCATCACGAACCCCGCCAGCGTACGGTAGTTGCCCGATGCTTCTTCGGGAAAGCGAACGTTGCTCTCTAACGCTTCCCGGAAACGATCGAGGGACATGCCGGCATCCAGGGACCAGGATCCGTCTTCACGACGGATCGCGTCGTCCTGTCGATTCTCGTCGACAACCGACACGTCACCGACCAGCTCGCCCATCACGTCGCTCAAGGTCACCATGCCCCCGATCTCACCATACTCATCGACGATTAACGCAAGTTCGGCGCGATTCTTCTTGAGCGTCTCCAACAGTTTCATGGCGCTGATTGATTCGGGCACGAATAGCGCCGGCTTGACCGCGGCGGCAATATCGATCGGCTTACCGCGGATCGTTTGCTCAAACAAGTCGCCAGCATGAATCACGCCAAGCAAATTGGAAAAGTCGCCCTTGCAAACCGGGAAGCGGTTGTAGGGGCTCTCCGCGATCTTCATCAGGTTCACATCGAGCGGGTCGTCCAGGTAGATGTAATGAATATCCGTGCGCGGCGTCATCAGTGCGGCTACCGACTGGTCGTCGAGGCGCAGCGCGCGGGTAACGATGTCGTGCTCGGTCTTTTCAAAGACACCGGCATCGGTACTTTCCCTCAGCATGCCGGCGATTTCTTCTTCCGTGATGACGTCCTCTTTGTTCTTATTCAGGCCGAGGATCCGCAACAGGAAATCGGTTGCCATCGTCAACAGTTTGACGAACGGCGCCATCAACCGTGACAGGAGGTGCATCGGCTGCGCAACTACAGCGGCGATGGCCTCCGGATACTGCATCGCGATACGCTTCGGCACCAGTTCGCCGAGGATGATGGACGCAAAGGTGATCCCGATCACCACGATGCCAAGCGCGATTTCACGCGAATATTCGCCGACAACGGAAAGCAGCGCCAATTCAGGCGCCAGTTTGGCGACCAGTGACGCCTCACCGAATGCGCCATTGAAAATGCCGATCAGCGTAATGCCGACCTGCACAGTGGAGAGAAACCGACTCGGGTCCTCGGCAAGTTCCAGCGCTTTGCTCGCGCCCCGGCTGCCGTCAGCAGCCAGCTTTTGCAAGCGCATCCGTTTCGATGACACGACCGCAATTTCCGACATCGCAAAGATGCCATTCAGCAGAATGAGCCCGAGAATGATAATTATGTCCACTACGGCAGGATGGCACGGTTGTCCCGTCGATCCCTGTTGTTAAGGAACGGGCATTGTACGCATACCATCGTGAGTGCGTTTGGTTAAGGAGTTCCTTGCATACGCGGGATAGGATGCTTTGTGGTAGATCCATTCGCATGCCCAGGTAATTCCTGATCGACTCGAATGTCATATCCGGCGTCGAGCGACTACGAGGCTTCCAAGTCAGGTCTAGTCCACAGATTCCAAGCGTCGCTTGAAGCGACACTCCGATCTGTACGCCCGTGTTGAGCCCCCCCTTCCCTTCCTCGTGCCGGCACGTGCATACAAGCACCGAGCCTTCGACGTCAGTAGTCAACCAACTAATATCCAGCAAGGACGAGGGCCTTTGGCGCCGTGAGATCTTCACCTACTTTTCGGTGCCGCCGGCGTACCAGAAAAGGGAGCTGATGATCGGGATCATCGGGGCAATCGTTTTGCGCACCGTGATGATCCTGATCGGCAGTTGGCTGGTGGCGGAGTTTCACTGGGTTCTCTATATATTCGGCGCCTTCCTCATGCTTAGCGGGGTG
>JBBWZW010000525.1:0-11289 GCA_039649305.1 Burkholderiales bacterium | reverse complement strand
ACATCGTTGGCTCCTTTTGGAGGCCGATTGGTGCGGAAATGACGCAAGTTGCACGAAAATATCGGCAAATTGTTAACCGTGGTGTATATTTATTTCCGCACGGTATCTATTTCTTGTAACCAACAGTAAAAACGCGACCTTAAAGTTACGTCGTCGCTGCGAAAGGAAACGATCTGGAAGCGATGCGACTCATTACGATTCGGGCGGAAACCAGGGCGGTGAAGCCGGACGCGGACAGCATGCTGGAAATGCAAGCTGCCATGCTGTCTTATCCGCGCTTTGAGGCCGCGGCGGCCGATTTCGCCACGCAACTGGCGCGAATGTTCGCGGCGGATCGGGTTTCGATCGGCTTTATTGTCGACGGTTACGCGCGGATCGTCGCGGTATCGCATGGCGCCACAGTCGACGCGCGACAGGAGCTCAACTCCCGCATCGCGGCGGCCATGGACGAGGCGATCGACCAGGCGTCCAGCATCGCGTTGCCGGCGCCAGGCGGACAGCCTCGCATTACTGTGGTTCACGCTGAACTGGCGCGCAAGCAGGGCGGCTCGGTGTGTACCGTCGCGATTGCGGGCATGGGCAAAGTAGAGGGCGCGGTCACGCTCGAACGATTCGATGGCACCCCTTTTCATACGCAAGAACTCACGTCCTGTGAAGAAGTGGTGCGCATGGCGGCGCCAGTACTGGTCCTCAAGCGCGACAGCGAACGCTCCTGGATTGCGCGCACTGCACAGGCGATCCGCGAGGCCATCGGCCGGCTCACCGGTAGGGGCGAGTTGCGCCTGAAGCTGGTGACCGGTGCAGTCATGCTCGCGTTGACAGTAGTGTTCCTCATTCCAATGCCTTACCACATCAGCGCACCGGTGCGCCTCGAGGGCGCCGTCCAGCGTGCGCTGGTAGCTGCATATGACGGATACGTCCAGCAAGTGTCGGTGCGTCCGGGCGATGCGGTAAAAGAAGGGCAGGTGTTGGCAGAGCTCGCCCAGCAGGATTTGCATCTGGAACGCAGCAAGCTGGAAAGTGAACTTGCCCAGCATGAAGGCGCGTACAACACCGCATTGGCCCAAGCCGACCGCGCCATGCTGATCGTCCAACAAGCGAAGGCAGACCAGGCCCGTTCAAGACTGGAGTTGATCGCAAAGCAGATTGACCGTGCGCGCATCAAGGCGCCGTTCGACGGCGTCGTGATCAGCGGCGACCTGACTCAGTCGCTCGGCGCGCCGGTCCAGCGCGGCGGCCTGCTGATGGTGGTCGCACCGCATGACCGTTACCGTCTGATCGCTGAAGTGGACGAGCGCGACATCTCCGAAGTCGCTGTGGGCGCCTCCGGGTCGATCGCACTTGCTGCGCTGCCCGACCAGGCTATTTCATTCCGTACCGAACGAGTTGCGCCAGTAGCAGTGGCGCGCGATGGCCGGCATTTTTTCGAAGTGGAAGGCAAGCTGGATTCCGGTTCGAACGCGATACGCCCCGGCCTGGAAGGCATGGCAAAAATTGATGCGCCATCACGTCCGCTCGCCAGCGCGCTCGGCCATCGGCTCTGGATCTGGTTGCGACTGTCGCTCTGGTCGCTTGGATGGTGGCAGTGAGTGCGTCGCTATTCAGCCCGCATTGGTACCGGGTTGCGAACCTGCGCCCTCGTTTGCGCGCGCAGGTGCAAGTGCAGCGTCACAAGCATCGCGACCAGGTATGGCATCAGGTCGCGGATGCGTCCACGGGGCGCCGCCACCGGCTGAACCGGGAGGCGTGGAATTTCATCGGATGCTTCAATGGCCAGCTGACCGTCGGCGAAGTATGGGACAGCGTCGTGCAATCCGACGGCGACCAGGCGTTGACGCAGGACGAGGCGATCCGCATCCTCGAACAATTGAGCAGCGCCGAGCTGTTGCAGTGCGACCTGCCGCCCGATATCGGCGCGTTGTTCCGACAAAAAGACAAGCAAGCGCGGCGTCGGCGTTGGGCTGCGATGAATCCGTTTTCCATGCGGGTCAGGTTGTTCGATCCGACCCGTGTCCTGAGTCGTTTCGATCCGGTACTGCCACTTCTGTTCAGCCGCGCCGCGTTTGTGCTCTGGCTGGTGCTGGTTGCAGCGGCCCTGCCGCTGCTGGTCCGATATTGGGCGGAACTGAAAGCGTTCGGACTGTCGCATGCGGACTCGCCGCGCTACCTGTTGATTGCGTGGTTTGTCTACCCGCTGATCAAGGCGCTGCATGAGACCGGCCATGCGTTGGCTGTGCGGCGCTGGGGCGGCGAGGTGCATGACGCCGGCTTTACCGTGTTCGTGCTGATCCCTGTGCCATACGTCGATGCGTCGGCGGCATCCGGTTTCGTGCAGCGTTCGCGGCGGGCAGTGGTCAGCGCGGTCGGCATCATGATTGAATTGCTGATCGCATCGCTCGCGTTGTACATCTGGGCGAACGTACAGCCGGGCATGGTCAGGGACGTGGCGTTCGTGGTCATGGTGATCGCGGGCGTGTCGACCCTGGTGGTCAATGGCAATCCGCTGGTACGGTTCGACGGATATTTTTTGTTCTGCGACCTGATCGACGTGCCCAATCTCGACCAGCGCAGCCGCAACTGGTGGGTCACCTTCCTTCAGCGGCGACTGCTCGGCGCTGACATGCCGGTTGTTGCACTGGCCGCCGGCGAACGCAAATGGATGGTGCTGTATGCGCCGCTGGCCTGGACATTCCGCTTGTACCTGGGCATACAGACAATGTTGTGGGCAGCCGCCAAATCGGCACTGCTTGGCCTGCTGTTTGCGCTTGCGTTCGTGGCGTTCATGCTGGCCGGTCCGATCCGGACCGTTTCGCGTCTCGTGCTGCAGCTGATGCAGGCCGGCGAGCGCCGCCGCACCCGAGTCGTGGTCGCAGGTATCGCTGTCGCGCTGGTTCTGGTAACGATGGTGGTTCCGATGCCATTTGGTACAACGGCGCAGGCCGTGGTGTGGTTGCCGGAACAGGCGCAAGTGCGTGCCGGGGCAGAAGGCTTTGTGCGAGAGATCCGCGTGCGCGATGGTGAACAGATCGCGCCTGGGCAGGTTCTGGCGGTGCTGGATGAACCGGAGCTGCTGGCCAGCCTGGATGAAGCGAACAGCCGGCTGACTTCTCTACGTACCGAACAGTACAACGAGTTGCGGCACTCGCGCTCACGCACTCTCGGCTACGAGCAGGCGATTGCGCATGCGGAGGCCGAAGTGGCCAGGCTGGATGAGCGTGCAGGGCAGTTGACCATTCGGAGTGAAGTCGAGGGCCGCATGGTATTGGCCCGGCAGGATGATTTGCACGGATCGTTCCTCAAAAAGGGCGCCGTGCTTGGCTATGTGATGACGCCGGTGTCCGCAACGGTACGTGCGGTCGTGCCGCATGCCGATGCGGCATTGGTCCGCGAGCGTACACGATCGGTGTCGGTGCGGTTGGAAGACAATGCGGGCATGTCGGTGCAAGCACGGCTACAGCGTGATGTACCGGCCGCGACACTCGCACTGCCGAGCGCCGCTTTGGCCGATCGCAACGGCGGCGCAATCCCCACCGACCCCTCCGACAAGGAGCAACTTCGCGCGCTCGAGCCATTTTTCATGTTCGATGTTGAATTGCCTGGCGTGCAGCTGCCTCGCATCGGCGGCCGTGCATGGACCTATTTCGATTTCGGCCGCGAGCCGCTGGTCGTCCAGTGGGGCCACGCAATGCGCCAGCTGCTGATCCGACACTTCGGCGGAGGGAACTGACATGGGACAGCAGCTCCACCCGGACGTTACGGTGCCGGCTCCCGGACTGGTGTTCGGCGCTTATCCGGAAAAGCCCGATCAGGAAATCCACCTGACCTCATTACGGTTCCGGCTTGCACAACTGCGAGGCTGGCATAGCAGGCGTTCCGGAAGGACCCGCCGTTTCGTTGCGATGGTGCGAGCGCTCGAGTGCGAGTTCGGTCTCGAGTCGCCGGAGCAATGGCAGGAGCGGGTGTGCACGGTTCGCGCCTTACTCGCGCGCGACGGCTTCACCGATCCGCTGCTGGCACAAGCGTTCGCGCTTATCGTGCTGGCATGCCGTAGCACGATGGGCATCACCCCACATGACACGCAACTGATTGCCGCCCATATCATGCTCAACCGGCAGCTCGCGGAAATGGCGACCGGCGAGGGTAAGACCCTGTCGGCAGGAATCGCCGCCACCGCCGCTGCGATGGCAGGGGTGCCGGTGCATGTCATTACCGCCAACGATTACCTGGTCGCACGCGACGCGGAGCGCTTGCGTCCGCTCGCGATTGCACTCGGATTGTCGGTAGGCGCGGTCACCCGGACGATGGACCATACGCAGCGCCAGGCTGCTTACCAATGCGATATAGCCTATTGCACAGCCAGGGAACTGGTATTCGATTACCTGCGTGATGGCCTTGCAAGCCGGCGTAGCGGAACGACCACGTGGACGAACACGCCGGCCAGGTTGTTGCGCGGACTCTGCATGGCGATCATCGATGAAGCCGATGCGATTCTGATTGATGAAGCACGCGTCCCGCTAGTGTTGTCGCGTGCGATTGCGCCGTCCGCTACAAACACCGAAACAACTTCCGATTTTGCGCAAGCGTGGGAGATCGCCCGACAACTTCAGCCGCATACGCATTTCAATCTTGATGCGCCTTCGCGCAGCGCGCGGCTCATCGCGGCCGGGCGTGCACGCATGCAGGTGCTGGCGAAGCAAACGCCGTCGGCCTGGCTGGCGGAGCGTCACTGCGAATACCTGGTCGGACAGGCGCTGGTGGCGCGCCATCTTCTGCAGTCGGGACGTGAATATCATGTCCGCGACGGCAAGGTATTGATCGTGGATGAAACGACCGGCCGCACCGCAGAAGGCCGCAGCTGGTCCGGCGGCTTGCAGCAGATGGTGGAGCTCAAGGAGGGCTGCGCCCTGACGCCGCCTGCGGAGACATGGTCGCAAATCACATATCAACGTTTCTTTCCCCGCTACCTGTGGCTATGCGGAATGAGCGGCACGCTGGTCGAAGCGCGCCGCGAGCTGTTCGCGGTGTACGGTCTCGATGTGCTTCAGGTGCCGCTTCACCGTCCCTGCCTGCGCATCATGCATAAGCCGCGCGTATTTGCCGATACGGAGACGCAATGGATAGAAGCGGCGTCACGGATCAGGGAGTTGCATGCCGCCGGCCGCCCGGTACTGGTGGGGACTGATTCCGTGGCCGATTCGGAGGCGCTCTCACTACGCCTGGGCGAAGCTGGCCTGCCGCATACCGTGTTGAATGCCCGGCAGGACAGGCATGAAGCGCACATCATTGCTTCCGCCGGCGAGGCAGGCGCGATCACAGTCGCAACCAACATGGCTGGTCGCGGTACCGATATCGCACTGGGGCAGGGTGTGGCGGCAAAGGGCGGCTTGCATGTCATCAGCTGCCAGCAAAACGCGTCACCGCGCATGGACCGCCAGCTGATCGGGCGTTGCGCGCGGCATGGCGATCCCGGCAGCGCGGAAAAATTCATCGCGCTCGACGGCAGGCTGCTGGCCGGCAGCCTGACGGTGCGGCTGCTACGCGGGCTGAACAACGACAAGTGGGTCGCATCGATCGGCGCGCTGCTGTTGAACGTTGCGCAACGCAGGGAAGAATACAGGCAGGGCGCTGAACGGAACAGATTGCTTCGCAACGATAAGGAAATGAGCCGCTGGTTTGCATTCGGCGGAATAAAAGAGTGAAGGGGAGAAAAATGAATAATCGGAGATCGTCGACCGGCATCGCCATCGCATGTGCGGTCGGTTTGCTTCTGGCGGGTTTGGGCCACGCCTGGGCTGCCGGGCCTATCGGATGCCTGATTGAACCGGAGCGGGTGGCGGAGCTGGGCAGCCCCGCCATCGGCGTCATCAAATCCATCCATGTCGAACGCGGCGACCGGGTGCAAAAAGGCCAGGTCATTGCGGTGCTGCAGGACGACGTGGAACGTGCTTCGCTCGAGGTGGCCGACAGCCGCTCGAACGCGGAAGCGGAAGTTCGCGCCGCGCTGATCAGCCTTGAGCTGGCACGACAGCGTAGGGAGCGGGCCGAGGATCTGCATGCGAAAGGGTTCATTGCGGCGCAGGCTCTGGACCAGACCATCGCCGAGACCAGGGTCGCCGAGGAAAAATTACTGCAGGCGCGCGAGCAAAAGCGTGCTCTCGGAAAAGAACTTGCGCTGGCCAGGGTCAGGCTCAGTGAACGCACTATCCGCAGCCCATTCGACGGCGTTATCGTCGAGCGCTATTTTTCAGCGGGCGAACGGGTGGAGGAAAAACCCATGGTACGCGTGGCCAGGGTTGATCCGCTGCGGGTCGAGGTCGTTATGCCAAGCAATATGTACGGGAAGGTCAAGGTGGGGACAGCGGCCCGCGTGATGCCGGATCTGCCAGGAATGGCGCCCGTGACCGCCACAGTGTCGCTGGTGGACAAGGTGCTCGACCCGGCGAGCGGGACATATCGCGTACGGATGATGCTGCCGAATGCCAAGGCAAGCATTCCGGCAGGGCTCAGGTGCAAGGTCGAATTCGCCTCGGGGCCGGTGGCAGTGCAGCCGGTGCGCGCGGACGCCTTGCCGCCGGCGCCGGCGCGGAAAATGTAAACGGAGGCCGGCGTGAGCACAGATCACATGCAGGCCTGGTTCGCAAAAGCCTGGAGCGCGTGGCAAACGCAGCGCCCGGTGCGGCACATTCCCGTGGTCGAGGAGTATGAGCCGCGTTTGCTTTACTCGGCTGACCCGATCACGGCCGGGCTTGCGCTGGCCGGACCTGGCCAGGTGGTCGAGCAACGGCTCGTCGATGATGCAGGTGAGTTTGTTTCTTCTTCCTCCACATCGTTGCAGGCGCAGGAGCGTCGGCGCGAGTTGCTGATCGTCGGCGCCGGCATCGAGGACAGCAAGACGCTGCTCGACGGCCTCGAAAGCGACGATCGCGAAATCGAAGTACTCGTGCTTGATCCCTCGCGCGACAGCATCGATCAAATCAGCGCAGCGTTGGCCGGCCGGCATGACCTGGCGGCGATCCATATCCTGTCGCATGGCGCGAACGGCCAATTGCAGTTGGGCGCCACGACGCTCGATTCCGCACAACTCACGGCGCGTGCCGATGAAATCAGCCGCTGGGGCCAGGCGCTGCAGGCTGATGGCGACATCCTCCTGTATGGATGCGACGTCGCGGCCGATGCCTCCGGCGCAGCGTTTGTGCACCAATTGTCAGCGCTGACCGGTGCCGACGTTGCCGCCAGCGACGACCTCACCGGAGACAACCTGCTACAGGGCGACTGGACACTTGAGTACACCACCGGCGCGATCGAAACGGCTCTCGCCGTCAATGCATCGGTGCAGCGGCAATGGACCGGAGTGCTCGAAGCGCGAGTGAACACCACCACAGCCGGGGGGCAAAGCAACGCCGCGGTGGCAATCGCCCCGGACGGCAGCTTCGTTGTCACCTGGGCCAGCGGCGGCGGTCTCGACGGCGAAGACAGCGGTATTTTCCTGCAGCGGTATGACGCTGTAGGGAACCGACTCGGGGCGGAGGTCCAGGTCAACACCGATTTTGCAGAGGAGCAGATAAGCCCGTCGGTAGGCATGGATGCCAACGGTGGCTTTGTGGTTACATGGGCCAGCGACAGCAGGAATGGCGCGGACGACGACGGCTGGAGCATCCGCGCCCAACGCTTCAATGCGGATGGCAGCAAGGCCGGTGTTGAATTCGTCGTTAACAAGGGAATCAAGGGCGACCAGGATCAACCGGTTGTCTCGGTCGCTGCGGACGGTCAGTTCGTGATTGCCTGGCGCAGCGACGCAAGTAGCGGGTCGGATATTTACGCCCGCCACTTCGATGCGAACGGAGTCGCGTTGCGGAGCGATGTATTGGTGGTTAACTCGGACGGCAGCCAGGCCAATCCCGCCATCGCGATCAATAACGATGGCAGCTACGTCGTTGCCTGGCAGAGCAACAAGGGCGGCAGCGGAAAATCCATCTTTGCCCAGCGTTTCGACAGCGATGATTCCCGGCTTGGCGCCGAATTTCGCGTCAATACCTACGACATCAACGACCAGACGCGGCCGACGGTTGCGACTGACGGCAATGGTGCGTTCGTGATCGCCTGGACCAGCACCGACCAGGATGGCTCGGGCGATGGCGTGTATGCGCAGTTATTCGCATCCGACGGCACGAAGGCCGGAAGCGAATTCCGCGTCAACACGTACACCAACAACGACCAGGACCTCCCGGCTGCCGCAATGGATGGGAACGGTAGTTTCATCGTTTCGTGGTCTAGCCGGAAACAGGATGATCCCGCATCAACCGGCATTTACGCTCAGCGCTATGGTCCGGATGGCGCCGCGACGGGAGCGCCAGTCCTTGTGAACAGCACCGTCGCCGGCAGGCAGGATAGTCCGGCAGTCGCGATGAACAGTCGCGGCGACACGGTAATCGCCTGGGACGGCAACGGCGCCGCGGATGGCTCCGGTATTTTCATGGCCGCCTACGTGGCGGCCAATGTTGCGCCATCAGCCAAGCTCGACATCGTTATTACCGACCAGATCACATCGGTGAACAGCACGGCGCCAGGCGTGCTGGCCAACGACATCGATCCGGAAGGTTCGCCACTGGTCGTACAGGGAATCCTCGCAGGCGCGACCGGAGCGCCGGTGGCGGTTACTGCGGCAGGCGTCACGATCACCGGCGCTTATGGGGAGCTGTTCATCAGGAGCGACGGGTCTTACGTTTACACGCCCAATTCGACCACGGCCAGAGGATTGGCAGCCGGGCAGTCGGCTGACGATCTGTTCACTTACGTCATCAGCGATGATAAAAACACAAGCGCGTCGTCCACGCTTACCTTTGTGGTGCAGGGCGTGAATGACGCGCCGGTGGCGAACGACAACATCTACGTGGTGGACAAGCTCGGTACGCTCAATGTGGCTGCGCGCGGTGTGCTCGCCAACGACACCGACCCGGACGTGGCGCCGGTTCCGGACGTACTCACTGTCAGCGCGATAAACGACATGTCGAACAAGGTCGGCGTAGCTCTCTATGGTTCGTACGGCACCCTGACGCTGCGCGCCGATGGCAGTTTGCACTATGCGCCGGATCTGCTGAATGTACTCGTGCTCAGCCTGCTGTCCGGCCAACAGCTGGTCGACGCTTTCTCCTACAGTATCTCCGACGGGAACGGCGGTATCGCAAGGGCCATGGTAAAAATTAATATCGTGAGCCCCAATTCGGCGCCGGCCGCAACTGACGACTCGGGATACGTGGTTCAGGAGGATGGCGTGCTCGCCGTCCCAGTCGCCGGAGGTGTGTTGGCGAACGATACGGACCTCGACGGTAACGCGCTCTCCGCGGTGCTGGCAAGTGGCCCGGCACATGGCCGCCTGGTCTTCAACCAGGACGGCTCGTTCGTCTACACGCCGGATCCGCTTTACCACGGCGCGGACAGCTTTACCTATCGGGCCAGCGATGGATCGCTGAACTCCAGCCTGGCCACTGTCTTTTTGACTGTCACCCACGTCAACCATGCCCCGGTTGTGCAAGACGATGATGCATTCATCATGCAGGACAACGTCCTGTTGGTCTCGGCCGCTAACGGATTGCTGGCCAACGATACCGAACCGGATGCAAGCGATACCCTGGCCATTACCGGCATTCGGGTCGGCAACACGTTCATCCCGGTCGTGGCGGGATCGCCAACCATCATCGTCACCGACTACGGCACCCTTGAGGTCGCCAGCGACGGTAGCTACAGTTACGTATCCGACGGCGCGGCAAGCAAATCGTTGGGCGCCGGTTCCATTTCCAATGACGTATTCACCTACACAGTGAGCGACGGGAAAGGCGGGACGGCCACTGCGGAGTTGGCAATCCGCATTACCGGGAGCAATGATGCTCCTGCGGTCAGCGGAGTCGTCGCGAATCAATCGACTGATGACAAGGCCAGTACCACGCCGTTTTCCAACCTGATCATTGGCGATGTCGACAGCCCGTCACAAACGCTCACGGTCACTATCACGCTCGATTTACCGGCGAAAGGAATGCTGTCAAATCTGTCCGGTGGTACCTATGATGCAGCTACCGGCGTGTTTAGTTTCACCGGCTCGGCAGTAAAGGTGACCGCTGCGGTGCGCGGTCTGGTTTTTACGCCGACGGAGAACCGCGTAACGCCCGGCTTGACTGAAACTACTGCCCTTGCGATTACCGTCAATGATGGTATCGCAGCGACAACCGACGCGACGACCACTGTAGTAACCACTTCCATCAATGATGCGCCGGGGATTTCCGGCGCCGTTGCCGTCCACGCCGTGGCTGACAAAGCCATGTTGAACCCGTTCTCCACCGTCACCTTCGGCGATGCAGATAACCCGTCGCAGTCGCTTACCGTCCGTATTACGATCGATGCGACGGTCAAAGGAAAACTGTCGAATCTGGGCGGCGGCGCCTATGACTACGCCACCGGTACCTATAGTTTCACCGGCTCGGCAGCACAAGCGACCGCTGTGGTGCGGGCCCTTGTTTTTACGCCAACCGAAAACAGGGTTACGCCGGGCTCAAGCGAAACTGCTGCGTTTGCGATTACCGTCAAAGATGGCATCGCCGAAACCGATGTGAGGATCACTGTAGTGTCCACTTCGATCAACGATGCGCCGAATATATCGGGCACCGTTGCCGGACAGCCGGTAGCTGACAACGCAGTGTTGAATCCGTTCTCCTCGGTGACATTCGGCGATGCCGACAGTGCCGCACAGACACTCACCGTCAGTATTGCGCTGGATACCCCCGCCAAGGGAACATTGTCCAATCTGGCGGGCGGGACGTACCACGTCGCCACTGGCATATATAGTTTCACCGGCACGGCAGTACAAGCGACTGCTGCGGTGCGTGGCCTTGCCTTTACCCCGACCGAGAACCGGGTGGCTCCAGGAGCGACTGAGCACACCACCTTTACGATCACTGTGAGTGACGGACTGAGCACTACTTCCGATATGACCACCACCGCAGTTTCCACCTCAGTCAATGATGCGCCGGTCGCCTTCCTCGCCCGCGCAAGCGGTGTGCAGGACGCAGATCATCCGGTCGCTATCACATTGATCGGTACCGACGTCGATGGCACCGTCGGCAGTTTCAGGGTGACCAGCCTTCCCACCACCGGCACGTTATATAGGGATGGTGCGGCCAAGACACCGGTGGTCGCAGGCGCAGCCATATCGGCGAACGGCAACAAGCTGACGCTGTATTACAAGCCGGCCGCGGGCTGGGTCGGAGACGCGAGCTTTACCTATACGGCGCGCGATGA
>JBBWZW010000524.1:0-3193 GCA_039649305.1 Burkholderiales bacterium | reverse complement strand
CTCCGGACCACAGTGGGCAAGTTGGCGGTGTCCGGCATCCGGCTGAGCATTTCCGCCGTCAGCTGGATCAGGTTCAGCGGCTGCTTCAGTTCATGCGACAGGACCGCAAAGAACTCGTCGCGCAGGCGTGCCGCTTCCTGGGCGCGGATCCGTTCCTTCTGTTCACACTCAAGGCGTGCCGCCTGCTGGTCCTGCGCCTGTTTGGAGCCGGTCAGGTCGCGGGCGATTTTCACAAAGCCGTGAACGTCGCCGTCGACCAGTGGCGAGGTGATGCCACTGCAAAAGACGCGTGAGCCGTCGTTGCGCTGATGACATCGATCGTCGTCGGCGCGCCAGTCATTAAGCGCGCGCCGTAGCTCTTCCTCGAACTGTCCGGTGGCACGGACCTCGGGCAAGAACACCAGCCCACCGGACTGGCCCACGATTTCCGGCTCGGAATAGCCAAACAGCCGCTCAGCACCGCTGTTCCAGCTGGTGACCACGCCATCCATGTCCATGGTCGCGATCGCATAATCCCGGGTGCTGGCGGAGATCAAGCGCATGCGCTGCTCGCTGGCGCGCAGTTGTTCCTCGGCAGCCTTGCGTTGTGAGTAATTGACGAAGGTCAGCACGACGCCATCGATGTGGTCGGCTGCCGTGCGGTAAGGCAGCAGGCGCGCGATATACCATTCATTGTCGGCACTGCTTACCTCCCGCTCGTTCGGCTGCAACTTCTGCAGGACTTGCTCGATGTCCGGGAGCAGTTCCGGATAGTGAAGCCGGTGCGTGATATCGGCCAGCGGACGGTCGATGTCCGTGTTGATGATATTGAACAGTCTGGATGCGGGCTTGCTGTAGCGCTTGATGCAGACGTTGCGGTCCACGAAAACGGTGGCGATGTCGGTGGCCGCCAGGAAGTTCTGCAGGTCGTCGTGGGCTTTCGTTGTCTCGTCGACCTTCGTTTTTAGTTCAACATTTACCGTCAGCAGTTCTTCATTGACCGACTGCAGCTCTTCCTGGCTGGTTTCCAGCTCCTCCATTGCTGAGCGCAGTTCTTCATTTACCGCCTGCAGCTCTTCGTTGGACGCCTTGAGGTCCGCCATCGTGGTCTCATACTGGTCGATGACCGCGCGCAGCTGCTCCTTGGTATTTCGCAGCTCGTCTTCCAGATGAAGGGCGATAGCGTTTTCCGCGCCGTGACTGGTCGAGGCCGCGACGTCGGCACTCTCCGCAGATTCCTGGAACAACAGCAAGGTCATGCCTTCGGCCGCATGCTGACGAGGCGCCGGACGGATGATCATGCGTACCGCCCTGATTTGGTCGTCTTGCCGCACCGCGATCGGCTCGGTTTTGACGGGCAATCCAGTCTTGGTTGCTTGGAACAAGGCCGCCCGCAGTTCCAGCTGCAGGTCCGGATGCGCCAGCGCAAGAATACTTTGCGAAACTTCTCCCTGCGGTGGCTGCAGGAAACGCGACGCTGATTTCGCAGCGTAGACGAGATTTTTGTCTTGGTCGATCAGCACGCTTGGTGGCGCAGCTTCCTGCAACAGTTGTCCATACAGCTGCTGAATGGGACGTTCTGCCCGGGCGGCCGGCAGCCGCGCTTCATAGGCGGGCTGCACATTTACTATCGGACTTGGCGGCTGGATCGGCACATAGTATTTGCTGGACCGGCTCTTGGTCGCCTGGTAGATCCGGTGTTTCTTGTCGATCGTAACAAAGAGGTCGGGCACGCCATCGGCGGACTCGGCATTCCCGAGAAACAGGAAGCCATCCCCATGCAGCGCATAATGCATCATCTCGAACACCTTCCTCTGTATGTCCCGATCCAGATAGATCATCAGATTGCGGCACGAAATGAGATGTATTCGCGAAAACGGAGGATCGCGCAGCGCGTTGTGCACTGCGAACAGGACCTTATCGCGCACTTCCTTCCGGACGCACTAGTGATCGTCCTGTCTTTCGAAATGCTGGCGCAGCCGTGTCGGGGATACGTCGGTAATGATGGATTCCGGATATATCCCACGACGCCCAATATTGAGTGCGCGTTCGTCAATGTCGGAGGCGAACACCTGGATCGCGCGGGGCGGGTCGATCAGTGCGTTCTGCTCGCTTAACAACATCGCGATCGAATACGCTTCCTCGCCGGTCGCGCACCCCATCGACCAGACACGAATAGGTTCGGCCGGGTTGGATTCTCGGAAGATCCTTGGAATGACATCACGTTCCAGTGCTTCAAACGCGTCGCGGTCACGAAAGAAATTGGTGACACTGATAAGCATGTCCTGCAGCAGCGCCGGAGTTTCTTCGGCATTCTGCTCAAGATGGGCACGGTAGGCCATCACGTCGGGCAAGCCGTTGACTTGCAGTCGGCGTTCCAGGCGCCGCAGAACCGTCGCCCGCTTGTAATTACTGAAGTCGTGTCCTGTGCGTAACTGCAGGATGGACATGATGTCGCGCAGCGCACGTTCACGATTGTCGTCCACAACGAAGGGGGCGGCGCTAATGATGCCGTGGTCAAGGTTGACTGCGGCCGGCAGTTGAATTGCGGCAGCGTTGCGAGACAGGTCGATCAGCTTCTGCGGCATCTCGACGACTGGCAGGATGATGTCGACCATTCCGGTGGCGATCGCGCTGCGAGGCATGCTGTCGTATTCGGCATCCTCGGGCGTCTGCACGAAGGTCATCCCGCCTCTTTCCTTGATGCGTGCAATGCCGACGGCTCCGTCCGAACCGGCGCCGGAGAGAATGATGCCGACGGCACGCTCTCGGTGCGCTTCAGCGAGTGTGCGCAGAAAAATGTCGATCGCCGTGTGCCGGCCGCGCGGCCGGGCGGCAGCGAGCACCTGCAGGTGCCCGTCATGCATGATCAAGTCTTTGGTCGGCGGGATGACGTAGACATGGTTGGCCTCAATCGGTATCGTTTCGGTTACCTGCAATACCGGCATCCTGGTTTTCGTCTGCAAGATGTCGGCCATCGTGCTTTCGTGTTCCGGCGACAGGTGCAGTACGATGACAAAGGCCATGCCATTGTCTGCTGGAAATGCTTCCAGAAATCGACGGAGTGCCGTGATGCCGCCTGCGGACGCGCCGATGCCGACCACAAAGAAAGGCAGGTTGCTCGGGACAAAACCTGGCTCGAGAGGGAACGCCAGCACTTTACGTTCGTTATCATCCATGGCTCTAGGACCGCGAGATCGGAAACCAACTACTT
>JBBWZW010000520.1:0-18295 GCA_039649305.1 Burkholderiales bacterium | reverse complement strand
GGTCACGATGCCGAGCAAGGCCAATGAGGCCCCCACGACCCACATCGGAATATCCGCTTTCATGAGATTCCTGATGTTGTCCGGAACCTTCGCATGCGGGGCAAACTGCGCGCGCTTGCCCTTGAGGTGAGCAATCTCCTTGTCGAGGGTGGCAATCAGGTAGTTCAGTTTCTCTTTGCCGTCGAGCATGTACTTGCCCTGGAAGCCGGTGAGCAGGCACATATAGAACACTTCCAGCGTTTGTACGCTCGCTTCACCGCGATGCCGCACTTCCTTGAGTTTGACGTAGAAGTTTTGCCCCGCAAGCTGGTCGCCGAACAGCAACAGCTGCAAGGGCGCGCGCTCCCATACTTCCCTGATAGGCATTTTCGAAGAGAGGATCGTCTCATCAACGGCAGCGCAGAAGGCATACTTGGCTGCATAGATATCGTCTGCCGACGCCTGCAAGGAACGTGCTCCCCGTTCGAACTTGTCGAGCAGGCGGCGTAGCTCATTCCGGAATTGCTCTGCATCGCTTGGCGTGTAGCGGTTTTTCAGCAGCAGCAACAGGTAAAACCCGTCGTGCATCAGGTCGACCAACGTCCGCGACGTCTGGGCTGGCTCGGATTTTGGCAGCACATTTTCGGCGTACAGCGACGGAGGCATCGAAATGGTGTTTTGAGTGAGATCGAGGATGGTCGTGTTCATTGGGTCACCGCGAAGAGTTCGAGTTTCAGGTTCTTGAATCCGGCAGGCGCATAAATCGTGATTGAATTGGACTGGATCATCCTGTCATAGAGCGCGCCATGCGGTTCCACCGAAAAGTAGTAGCAGCCGGGCCGGACCGGTATGGATGCCGGTACCTGTGGAGCGGACATCAAACGTACGCCGGGCATTGCTGAGGACACCATCTTGTCGACGTCGTCCGGCGCGCCGATCTTGATGCGCTGGGGGACGGTCTCCACCAGTTCGGCGGGCGGCATGTCTGCTGCCACCGAAATGTAGTACGACGCATTGTTGGTGATTTTTTCCGAATCCAGCCTGCCGAGATAAAAAGACGCCTTGACCTCCTTCAGCGCGATTGACACATATCGCGATGAGATGACCGTGTCGATCATCTCGCGAATCATGTGGTCGAGCTTCATGAACTCGGGACCTGGATTGGCGTGGTTGTACACGGGAAGATCCGCAAGTGAATGGCCCTTTGAAAATGTCAGCAACTGGCCGGCCAGACGGAGCATTTCCTGGAATAGCCGTTCCGGATGCAGGGCCGGATGATGGAATAAATGCTGTAACGACGCGTACGCCGAGTTCACCGTGTGCAGCAGCCAGAACGAAGCGATGTCACCGGAGCGGAATTCGACTATATGCTGGGACGGTTCCCTGTGGTGTCCGTAAAGCGCTTGCGCTTTGGCCTGCAGGATCTCCATCAGTCGGCGCACCATGAGGTAAACGGAGGCGGAAGAGCGGATGGTGACTATGGGCGGAACGAATGAGGTATCGAGTTCGTAACCGCCGGAACTGGTCGCTCGCACTCGGGCGACCGGCGTCGAAATGTATTGCTCGCGATTGTCGCGATCCGAGAGCAGGCGTAGCGATTTTTTCAGTGTCGACAGTTCGCACTCGATGGCATTCGTATAGAGATCCGGCGTCGGCGTGTCGTGTTGGTGGTAACGATGAACCTGCCCCGCGCCATCCCGGCCAGTGGAAAAATTGGGTCCGAAGTCGCGCAAATAGGGCAGGGCGACGTGGAAGGTAATGCCATTGCCGAAGTTCTCAATCGAGCCCAGGTTGCATGGCTCAGGCAGTTCATCATTCTCCGGCGCGTTGATCATCTCGCCGTCCGGCAGGATCGCGGACAGTTGGGTGACCCGCAGTACGCCGGCAGCGAGTGCTTCGGTATCAAACTTCACTCCACGGACGCCCCATAAATACGGATGCACGGCGCGTCCGAATTCAGTAAGGCGCGTCTCGTGATAGAGGTCCTGACGCTGGAAATGCTGGGGTCGCAGGAATAAACCTTCGCCCCACAGGATTTTTGATGATCGGTTCATAGCGCTCCCATTAAGTGTGGATGAGGGGGATTCATCTACATTTCACCGGCGATAACAAGGCGGTATCCGACAGTGTCATTCCAAGTGGCGCAGCATTCGTTGAAGTCATTGCGCAGCTGTGGATTCCGATCGTGACGCCCGACTTTTCAACCTCCGATGCGGCGTATGCAAAGCGCCATCTCTGGGGTGAGGGTGACCGGAAAAAAGTGACTACGCCGATATAGGCAGCTTCGGCTGGCATTTTTTCCTTCATGTCCAAGGTTTGGCCGGGAGAGAGAATCATTTCCCGCATCTCTACCAGGTCGGCGCCGAGCGCCTGCTTTTCCTTGTCCGCATTGCCGAATGCCGGGTACGGCGTCGCCAGGAAATTTGTTTGGTCCTTCAGCTTGTACACGCGCAAGACCGCAGACAGACCCTCACCGTCCTGCCCTGCATTCATGTTCTTCGCCGCTTCCAGTCGTAGCGGAACGATCTTGGGCGGAGGCGGCGAATTTGCCTGCTCCGGAGCCTTTATCCCTATTGCGCCAAGCGCGAGTTCAGCGACTTTGCCGGTAGCCAGTTGTACCGCGGTGCTACAGCCGGCGAGTAGCAGCGGCGTCACAAAGGCGAATGCAAGTCGGACTTGCAATCTCCGATGTTGAGGGCGCACGCGGGCCCCTGTGTCGTCGTGGTCAGGCACCTGAAACTTCTGTTGTATTTCAGTTCGCATAGGCAGCAGGCAACAATCTCAAAACAACATAAAAACGTTGTCGTTACGTTAATAATTCAGTTAGTATAGCGCAACAGTTGCGAGTTTGATAACTTATAAAGTTGCAGTTGGACACTGTTGGGAACGGCTCACAACAGCCGAAAAACAAAGAAGTCGCGTCTGATTTTTCATTTCGGTATTTTTTAATACAGGACCCTAAATGTTTTCCATTTCGCCTGACCGCAGCCACAATTCCTGGTTATCAAACGGTCTTCGGCAGCTTTGCTTGCTGGCCGCATGCGTTTCCCTCCTGACTGCCTGTGCCGCAACAAACGGCGGGAGCTCCGGATCACAGAACACGCTTGAGAAGCTGTCCCGCGAAGCCGACACAGAGCTGGCGAAAGGTCAGCGGGAAAAGGCGGTCGCCTTGTTGAATCAGGCAGCGAAAGAAAATCCGACCAGCATGGTTCCGTGGCTGAAGCTCGCCAACATCTGGTTCGAGTCGGGTAACTATCCTTCATCCATCCTTGCCGCGAACGAAGTATTGCAACGCGACGCCGGCAATCAGGAGGCGCAGGCCATGTTGGTCGTATCCGGATTGCGGGTAGCGGCAGGCGCAGTTACCGGTTTGCGATCAGTTTCCTCCGTCAATGCCGGCGCCCGCGCAGAAGCTGAAAACTTAACGAACGCCTTGCGCGCTGTGGTGGGGGAGACGGTCCTCATCCCGAACCAGACGGAAGCCGGACCGGCGGTTTCGACCGCCCGCGCAAAACACCCATCAAGCGCCAAGCCAAATCCCGGTCCCGCCGTCAGCCCCGCTAAGCCGGCGGTCAAGGCTCCCCCCAAAAGCAGTCCGGCCTCAGGCGGCGCAGATCCTTTCAAGTCGCTGAAATAAGCGGTGGCAATCACTTAACCCCGATGTCCATCACGTGAAGGAACATTGTCATGTCGAAAAAAGAGAGCGTTCAGAAAAAGCTGCAGCGTATCCGTCCGCCGCGAGTTCAACTTACCTATGACGTCGAGATAGGGGATGCGATTGAACAGAAGGAGATTCCCTTTGTTGTCGGTGTGATGGGCGATTTCTCGGGAAATCCGGAGACCCCTCTGCCAAAACTGAAAGACCGCAAGTTCGTCAACGTCGACCTGGACAATTTCGACGATGTGATGAAAGGCGTCGAACCGAGGGCCGTGTACCGGGTCAAGAACACCCTCAGCGAAAAAGGCGGTGAATTTGCAGTCGAGCTGAAATTCAAGTCGATCGAGGACTTTCGTCCTGAAGCGGTCGTTGAGCAAGTTGAGCCCTTGCGCAAGCTGCTTGAAGCGCGCACCAAGTTGTCTGACTTGCGTAACAAGCTGGCTGGGAATGACAAACTCGAAGATGTGCTGAGCGAAGTTCTGTCGAACACTGAGAATCTTCGGCAGCTGGGCAAAGAAACCGATCGCAAGGAGGACTGACATGGTGGCGCAGGCACAAGAAAATACCTCTGCCGCAACGGCAGAGCCGCAAACTGCGGGAAGTCTGCTCGATGAGGTCGTCAGCCAGAGCAAGGTCGCGCGTTCCGATGCAGAGCGCGTCCGCGCCAAGGACCTCATCGGCGAACTGGTGAGCCAGGTCCTGGAAGGCACGGTAGTCATCTCCGACAATCTGTCGGCTACGCTCGATGCCAGAGTGGCGGAGCTGGATGCGCTCATCTCCGAGCAACTCAGCGAAGTCATGCATGCCGCCGAATTCCAGAAAATGGAAAGCACCTGGCGCGGGCTGCACTATCTCTGCCAGCATACCTCCACTGGCGAGACGTTGAAAATCAAGCTACTTAATGCGAGCAAGAAGGACCTGGTGCGCGATTTCAACAATGCGGTCGACTTCGACCAGAGCGCACTCTTCAAGAAAGTGTATGAGGAAGAGTTCGGCACTTTCGGTGGAGCGCCTTTTGGGGCATTGATCGGCGACTATGAAATCACGCGCCAGCCGGAGGACATGTATTTCGTTGAGCAGATGTCCCATGTCGCCGCAGCTTCGCATGCGCCGTTCATTTCAGCGGCATCGGCTGAGCTCCTTGGGTTGGAGTCCTTCTCCGATTTGGGTAAACCACGCGACATGGCCAAGGTATTCGACACGCTTGAGTACGCAAAGTGGAAATCGTTCCGCGAGTCCGAGGATTCCCGCTACGTAGGCCTCACCGTGCCGCGCTTCCTCGGACGCATGCCCTATCACCCGAAGGACGGAACAGTGGTCGAAGGCTTCAACTTCATTGAGGACGTCGACGGTACTGACCACGGCAAGTACCTGTGGGTGAACACTGCTTACGCGTTTGCCGCAAGACTGACTGCCGCGTTCGAAAATTATGGCTGGTGCGCGGCCATACGTGGTGTCGAAGGTGGTGGCCTGGTCGAAGACTTGCCCACTCATACGTTCAAGACGGACGACGGTGAAATCGCGCTCAAGTGTCCGACTGAAATTGCGATCACCGACCGGCGGGAAAAGGAGCTCAGCGATCTCGGGTTTATCCCGCTGGTCCATTGCAAAAACAGTGACTATGCAGCGTTCTTCGGCGCGCAGTCCTCCCAACGGGCAAAGAAATACAACTCAGACGCCGCCAATGCCAATGCGGTGCTATCCGCGCAGTTGCAATACATCTTTGCTTCCTGCCGCATTGCGCACTATCTGAAGTCCATGATGCGGGACAAAATCGGCAGCTTTTCGGCTGCTTCGAACGTAGAGCAATTCCTTAATAACTGGCTCGCCCAGTATGTAGTCATGGACGACTCCGCTTCACAGGAAGTCAAGGCCCAGTACCCATTGCGCGAAGCCTCCGTACAAGTTTCCGAGGTGCCGGGACGTCCAGGCGTATATCGCGCCGTGACCTTCCTCAGGCCGCACTTTCAGCTGGATGAACTCAGTGTGTCGCTGCGATTGGTCGCCGAGCTGCCGCAGTCGGCGAAGGCGTAGTTGTTCGCGGTAGTCGTAGTCCGTAGTTGGTGTTGTCGTTAAATATAACCCGGCACGTCCGGCATGCCCGGTGTACGGCGTGTCCAATTAATAAGGAGCTGTAAAGAATGAAGGATATTTACCTGAAGTTCGAGGGGGGCGATACAAAGGTTGAAGGCGAGTCACGCGACGAAGCACACGCGAAATGGCTGGAGGCGCTGTCCTGGAGCCACCAGATTCGCCAGCCGAAGTCCGCGACCGCAAGCACGTCCGGCGGCCATACCGCGGAACGTTGCGAGCATGGCGACATGGCGTTTACGAAGGATATCGACTCAACCAGCCCGTCTCTCTGGCTGGCTTGCAGCCAGGGCGATACTTTCAATAAGGTCACTATCGAATTCATGCGCGCCAGCGGTAAGGACAAAGTCAAATATCTTGAAATCGTTCTGAACAAGGTAATCATTGCCTCGGTAGCGCCGTCCGTTCAGGAAGAGGGCTTGCCCAAGGAAATCTTTGCTTTGAAATACGCCTCGGTGAAATGGACATACACGGTCCAGGGCATTGATGGCAAAAAGGGCGGCAGCAATCCGCAAATGTGGAGCCTCGCCAAGAACAAGGCAACGGAAGCTGTTTGATTCCGGCACGCGATTTCGGTCACGTGTGTGCGGCGGTGATGCGCCGCATTTTTTTCGGAAATGTCTTACCAAAATGCAATTGTGCAGGCGTGAATATTCACTTGATTGCATCGTTTAATTAACCCGGGATCGGCTCACTCATGTCTGCAGGCCTTTCAAGCAAAGCCAAATACCCGCCGACGCTATTCGAGCGCCTGGCCGACAATGCCCCGCGCGAACCGAGCGAGAAGCATCCCCGGCGCCTGATCAGCGCCGAAGAGTTGAAAGAGTCCGTTGCGCGGGATCTGGAGGCCTTACTGAATTGCCGTTGCGCGTTTAAGGAAGACGTCTTTAAAAAATTTCCCGAGTCGCTGCGTTCAATGTGCAGCTATGGCATGAACGACTTCATCGGCATGAGCCTGGCTAACCCGGCTGACAGGAATACGATCTGCCGCTCGCTTGAGCGGACTATAGTGATACACGAAAGGCGGCTCAGGCAGGTCCAGGTGTCGCTGGAACTGGATGAAGGCGCCGTGAACCGCCTCAGATTTGCGATCAATGCGCTGCTGCTGGTTCATCCGTCCACCGAGCCGGTTTTCTTTGACGCGTTGCTGCAACCGTCAACGCTGCAGTATTCAGTCAGCAAATCGAAACGTCCTTCTGCGAGTTGATCAATATGGAATCATTGCTGCCGTACTACGAGCGGGAACTGACTTTTCTGAGAAGGCTGTCGCATGATTTCGCACGGCAGTATCCCAAGGTCGCGGGTCGCTTGCTGGTGTCCGGCGAGACTTGCGAAGACCCGCACATTGAGCGCCTGATCGAATCGTTTGCGTTCCTTACCGGCCGCATCCACAAGAAACTGGATGATGAATTCCCCGAGATAACGGATTCTCTGTTGCAGGTCGTCTATCCGCAATATCTTCGACCATTTCCGTCGGTGTCGATCGCACATTTTGATGGCGCCGCTGCGCAACTCACCAGCGCGGCGCGCGTACCTAGGGGCACGATGCTCAATACGCGGCCGGTGCGTGGCGTGCCTTGCCGCTTCAGCACCGCATATGATGTTGATATCCTGCCGGTGCGTATTGCCAAGGCTTGCTTTGAAAACGTATTTGATTCGAATGGCTTGCGAACGGCGCTGGCACGGTCCACCAGTGCAGTGATCCGCCTGGACGTGGAAACTATCTCGGAAACGGTAGACATCGAATCATTGGAACTGGGTAAGCTGAGGTTATTCCTCAATGGCGAACCTTCGGTCGTCGCCCTGATTCGGGAAGCCGTCTTTTCGAAGGCGACTGGTGTATGGATTTCGACCGCGACCGGCGTCGAAAAAATTGAGTTGCCGGCGGAAGTGCTTCATCCGGTCGGTTTCGCCGCTGGTGAAACATTGCTCGCACAGGACGCTCGTTCACACCATGCGTACCATCTGATGCTTGAGTACTTCGTCTTTCCGGACAAGTTTAATTTCATTGATATCGATCTGAGCGCACTTGGCGGACGTCTGCCGCCGTCGACGCGCGCAATCGAAATCCGCATCGGGTTGACTGGTGTATCCGATGGCAACGCCGCGGGCAATCTTCTGGACCGCGTCAGAAAAGATAATTTTGTGCTGGGCTGCACGCCTGTGGTCAACCTCTTTAGCCAGCCGCCGGAACCGATACGCATCACTGATACCGCAACGGCTTATCCCGTTGTTGTGGATAGCCGTCGGCCGCGCGCGTACGAGGTATACGACATCACTCGGGTGTCGCATGTTCAACAGGGCGAGGACGGCGAACAGGTTCAGGAATTCAAACCGTTCTATTCGATCCGGCATGGAGAATCGCAAAACGCCCCGGCACGCTATTGGCACGTGAGCTATCTGGACGACGATGCCGCATCCGACTACACGATGGAGATTTCGCTGGTCGACGCAGCCAGGAACCTGGAGCAGCCACAAACAAACACCTTAAGTCTCGAGCTCCTCTGCACAAACCGCGATCTTCCGTCCCAATTGCCGTTTGGACTGGCGGACGGAGACTTGTCTGTGGAGGGCGGAACGGTCGCAAAGACGATCCGCTTTCTGCGAAAACCGACGCAGAGCTACCGGTTCCCGCGTGGCCAGGGCGCACAGTGGAGACTGATTTCACATCTGGCGCTGAACCATCTCTCGCTGGCGGACCAGGGAATCGATGCGCTCAAAGAAATCCTGACTCTTTACGACATTACCCGGTCCATAGCGAACAGCAAGCAGATCAGCGGCATCGTATCGATCGAAAATCGTGCCGTGATGGCGCGCATCGCGGGAAACCCTTTTCCGACTTTTGCGCGCGGCCTGGAAATCCGCATCGTAATCGACGAAACCCATTACGCGGGAATCGGCTTGTTTATGTTTGCCCAGATCCTGGATCGCTTTTTCGGGCTCTACGTACACACCAACAGCTTTACGCAGCTTGTGATTGTATCGAATCAGTCAGGACAGGAGTTGATCAAATGCCCGGCACGAAACGGCGAATCCATCCTGGCCTGATCGAGCGTCTCCGGGACGAACCGTACCGCTTCGAGTTTTTTCAGGCGGTCCGGTTGCTGTTGGCCCAGCATAGAAAGCATTCGAGCGCGGAGGACCTCGATACGCTGGGGCAGGTGATCAGGTTTCGCAGCTCCATCTCGCTAGGCTTCCCGCCGAGCGAAATTGAGTCTGCTGATTTCGAGTGGCCCGATGAGAAAGAACCTTGCATTGAAAGTGCACCTGCCTCCGGTTCGGACCAGCGGCCTATGGTTTTCCGGAAGGTCACGCTGACGCCTTCGTTCATGGGCCTCACCGGGCCGATGGGCGTGTTGCCGCGGCATTACACGCAGCATGTCGCGGAACGGGAAACCTATCATCGCGATACCGCGACCCGTGCATTTCTCGATATTTTTAATACCCGGGCAATCGCTTTGTTCTATCAGAGCTGGCTCAAGTACCGGTTGCATCTGCAGTATGAATCAGATCAGAAAAACCGCTTCCTGCCTATGGTGCTCGGTCTGGCCGGATTGGGACTCACCGGAACGCGTGAGCGCCTGCAGGATGCAGGAGGTATCGGCGACGAGTCGCTGGCGTACTACGTCGCGGCGCTGGGACAGCGCCCGCAATCGATACAGTGGTTTTCGCGCGTGGTCTCCGATTATTTTGGCGTGACCTGCAGCGTCGGGCAGTTTGTCGGCCAGTGGTTTGAACTGCCTGATCATGAGTTGTCCAGGCTCGGTATGGCCAACTGTGGATTGGGAACTACCGCTCTTTGCGGCGGAAGGGTGTGGGACCGACAGACGAAGGTTCGCTTGACTATAGGGCCTATGCGCCAGGCGCAGTTCGACGACTTTCTGCCGAATGGGACTGCCGCCAAGAGCCTGAAGCATTTTTTCCGCCTCATGGTCGGCGCCACTTTTGACTGTGAGGTATGCCTGATTCTCGACAAACGAGACGTCGTGCCCGCCCGCCTCAATACGCAACTCGGCAATACGCGTCTCGGATGGAACGGCTGGGTCATGTCCGGTGACAGCGTGTCCGAGGCCCGCGATGCGCGTTACCTGATCAAAGCCGGCGATTCCAATTAGTCCCTCCTTACTCCAACACTTAACCGTCAATAACTCACCATGACTGCAAATTTGAAAGTCCTCATCGGCAAGCTCAATGCGACGTGTAGAAAAGCGGCGGAGCAAGCCGTCAATTTTTGTGTCTCGCGCGGGCATTATGAAGTCGACCTTGAACACCTGTTCCTCGCGCTGCTGGACAACACAAGGAGTGACTTTGCGCTACTGGCCAAGCGTTACGACATTAGCGCGGACGCGCTGGAAAAAGACCTGGAGAGAGAGATCGCCAATTTCAAGGGCGGCAATACGCGCACGCCGGTTTTTTCCGTGCACTTGCCCAAATTGTTCGAGCACGCCTGGCTATTGGCTTCGCTTGACAGCCAGGCCATCCACATCCGTAGCGGGCACTTGGTGCTGGCGCTGTTGACCGAGCCGGAGTTGTCGCAGATGGCCTATCGCGGATCGAAGCAGTTCGTTAAATTTTCAGCGGATGAACTGAAGCATAGGCTACTTGAGATCACGGCCGATTTTCCCGAAAGCGTGGAGTCGGTATGGTCGGCTGGTACGACGGAAACTTGCGACGCATCCGGAAACCCGGATGAACCGGCAGAAAAGCCTGCGGGCCATTTGAAGACGCCGGCGCTGGATCAGTTCACGAATTGCCTGACACAACGCGCGCGCGAAGCGAAGATTGATCCGGTAATCGGGCGCGACGCCGAAATTCGCCAGATGATAGACATCCTTATGAGACGGCGACAGAACAATCCGATACTCACAGGCGAAGCCGGCGTGGGAAAAACTGCGGTGGTGGAAGGGCTGGCGCAGCGTATTGCCGACAAAGATGTGCCGCCGCCTCTGCAAGGTGTCGAGCTGCATGTGCTCGACCTCGGCTTGTTGCAGGCGGGGGCGAGCGTAAAAGGGGAGTTTGAAAATCGCCTGCGGAATGTGATCGACGAGGTAAAGCGGAGTCCGCAGCCGATCATTCTCTTTATCGACGAAGCACACACCATGATCGGCGCCGGAGGGCAGGCTGGCCAGAATGATGCCGCCAATCTGTTGAAGCCGGCGCTGGCGCGGGGCGAATTGCGGACCATCGCCGCAACAACCTGGAGTGAATACAAAAAGTATTTCGAAAAGGATGCGGCGCTGGCACGTCGCTTCCAGGTGGTCAAGGTGGAGGAGCCTTCGGAAGCCGTGGCTTGCTCGATGCTGCGCGGTATGGCAGGCAAGATGGAGGATCACTTCAATGTGCGCGTACTGGAAGTCGCCATTGTTGATGCGGTTCGTCTGTCTGCGCGCTATATCAGCGGACGCCAGCTGCCGGACAAGGCAATCAGTGTTCTCGACACGGCTTGTGCCCGAGTAGCACTGGGCCAAGCGGCCACTCCGGCAGCGATAGAAGACGCACGTCGGCTCGATGCCGCATTGTCGGAGGAAATAGCTGCGCTCGAAAGGGAGTCAACCACCGGCGGCATGCATGCGGAGCGCCTGGAAGAATTGCGCGCGAAGCGCGAGGTAAACCGAACGCTCTTGAAATCTTGCGAAGAGCGGTGGGAGAAAGAAAAGGTGCTGGTCCGCCAGATCAGGGATTTGCGCTTTCACCTCGAGAACACCGATGCGTCGGAGGCGGAGCCCGCCGGGGGGCCGTCCGGAAGAACATCGGCGAATAAAAGCAAACGCAATAATCCAGATTCAGTAGAACTGAAAAAACTAATGTCCCTCCAGGAAGAATTGAAGCAACTGCAGGGAGAGTCACCATTGGTGCCGGTATGCGTCGACGCCCAAACCGTGGGTGAAATCGTCTCTGCCTGGACCGGAATCCCGCTCGGTAAAATGGTCAAGGACGAGATCAAGACCATCCTCAACCTGAAGCCGCTACTCGCAGAGCGCGTTATCGGGCAGCCACATGCGCTTGAGCAGATTGCGCAGCGCGTACGCACGGCGCGCGCCAACATCGAAGATCCCAACAAGCCGAAAGGCGTCTTCCTGTTCGTCGGTCCTTCCGGCGTCGGCAAAACCGAAACCGCATTGGCGCTCGCCGAAACCTTGTATGGGGGTGAGCGTAACCTGATCACTATCAATATGTCTGAATACCAGGAGGCCCATACCGTGTCCGGACTGAAAGGTTCACCTCCGGGCTATGTTGGCTATGGAGAGGGCGGGGTGCTGACCGAGGCGGTGCGCAGGAGGCCGTACAGCGTGGTCTTGCTCGATGAAATTGAAAAGGCGCATCCCGATGTGCTCGAGCTGTTTTTCCAGGTGTTCGACAAGGGCGTTCTTGACGACGCCGAGGGGCGCGAGGTCGATTTCAGGAATGCCGTCATTATCCTCACATCGAACGTCGCGACACAAACCATCATGCAGGCTTGCCTCAACAAGACGGCAGAGGAGTTGCCCGACGCAGAGGCCTTGAACGAGTCGATCCGCCCGCAGCTCTATAAGGCATTCAAGCCGGCATTCCTAGGACGGATGAAGGTGATTCCTTATTACCCCCTGCCTGACGAGATCCTGGTCGAAATCATACGCCTCAAGTTGAATCGCATCAGGCGCCGGATCGAGGCGAACCACAAAGCCGATTTTTCCTTCAGCGACGAAGTGGTGGAATCCGTGCTGGCGCGCTGCACCGAAGTCGATTCCGGCGCGCGTAATGTCGACCATATCCTGAATGGCACGATGTTGCCGGAGATTGCGGAAACCGTGCTGGCGCGGATGGCAGAAGGAAAGCCGATTAAGAAAGTGCGGGTCACTGTGACCAAAGGCAGTGCACTGAGTTACAAGATCCACTGATAGCGGGAGTGAGCATGGATTCGAAATGGGAAGGTATCCTGGAGCCGGTTTCCGAAGCGGCGCCGTGTGGCGAGGATATGTCATTCTCGCCGGAGTTCGATCTGATCCGGGAGGCCCGGCGTGAAGACGATCCAACCATCGACTATGGCGAATGGCAAGCTGCGCTCAAGCACGCAGACTGGCCGAAGCTGATCGCTTCCTGCACGGAGTTGCTGCAGAACCGAAGCAAGGATTTGCGCCTATCGGCCTGGCTGACCGAAGGACTGGTCAAGACCTCCGGCTTGAGCGGCCTGGGCGACGGTATTGAAATTACCGCGCAGCTGCTTGATCGCTTCGGCCCTGACGTCCACCCACAGGCGGACGATGGTGACCAGGAGCAGCGTATCGGCAGCTTGTCATGGCTAGTGGTCCGCATCGCCCAACTGGTGCGCCAGATTCCGATTACCCGTTCGAAGTCAGGAAGCTTCAGCCTGAACGACTATGAGTCGGCGCGCATGTTGCAGACGCAGATCGATCGCAATCCCGATGCGACGTCGGACCTGGAGAACAGGGTTACGCTGGACAAATTTACCAATGCGGTCGCGAAAACTGACAAGACGCTCTACAAACAATGGATGTGCGACATGGAGGGCGCCCGCTCCGCAATAAATCACTTAATGCATGCCTCTGACGCGTTGTTCGGGTTGGATGGGCCGTCCTTTGGCCCACTGAGCGAAAGCCTGGATGCGGTGCATCTGCGGCTGGAGTCGATCTGCAGGGAGCGCGGCATACTCTCGGCGCCGGAAACTGGCAGGCAAAGCGACCCGCAGTCCCCAAGCCCGGACAATGGCGCGCTGGATGCGCCGATGCGGTCCGAGGGGCCGATCGCTAACCGCACTCAGGCGCTCGACCTGTTGCGGCAGGTAGCCACTTTCTTCCGCAACACTGAGCCGCATAGCCCCGTCGCTTACCTTGCGGACAAGGCGGCGTATTGGGGAGCGATGCCGCTGCACGCATGGCTCCGGAGTGTTGTGAAAGATACCGGTACGCTCGCCCATATCGAGGAATTACTCGGGGTCGAGCCGGCAAAGGATAGTGCGGAAGAGTAGGTTCGGTCGGTACTGACAGCGAAATGCTCAATCCTTCGTCGGCAAGATGACGAAAAGATTTTTACCTGTTCGCTCGATATGCTGACGCAGCAGGTCACAGGCCAGCTCCTTGTCGCGCGCGATCGCAGCATCCAGGATGGCCTTATGCTCGGCCGGCACATCGCGATCGTGAGCATTGGTAGCCAGGAACAGCCGGCGGTAACGGTCGCTGAGATCGTGCAGCGTATTGCAGAACTGGAGTAGCAGGGGCATGCCGCTGGCGGAAAACAAGGTGATGTGGAATGTACGATGAGCCTGGTCCCAGCCGTCGAACTGGACGCCCTTGCTGGCGCTTTCTTCCATACGCTTGAGGCGGTGATAGGACGCCACCAGCGCATCTTCCCAGCGGTCGTCTCCATTTTCGATCGATTTGGCAAACGCCATCACCTCAAGATTGGCCCTCAGCGCCGTGACCTCCTGGAGATTTTCAGCCGAGACCGGGGCTACGCGGTAGCCTTTCTGGTCCAGCATCACGACTAATCCTTCGGCACCTAGCCTCGATAATGCTTCGCGGAGCGGACTGAGACTGACCTCGTATTGATCGCGCAAATTATCGAGCTTTAGCTTTGTTCCTGGTGGCAGCCTGCCTTCAAGAATATCGGAGCGAATTCTGGCCGCTACCGTGCTGGCGAGCGTGCCAATTGCGCTCGTCGTTGAGGAGGAATCGAGCGGAGGGTGGGTAATAGTCATCTGAGTGCCAGTGTAGGGAGGGTCTTACATGGACGTTTCCCGGGATTTTCACATCCTTTCTGCCTGTTCGCTTGTGAGCAATTTGATTGATCCCCGTTTTTCGATAAATAATATAAATTATCTAAAAAATCGATTTTTCTTTAAATTTCCGTAACCTTTAATGCAATAAGAGTCTTCACCGCAAGTTAATACGAAGACTTTGGTACCGAGTTCAAATAAACCAAAAACCATAAACGGAGATCCCATGCTTCCAGCGCGTATAGACAAAGAGATAGTCAGCCGGACGATAGGCGAGTATGCCGACACCCGGCAAACCGAAGCGCAGCGCGGCGCCATTTATCAGGAATTGCTGGGATTCGTGCCGCCGCGCATCGAAGCGCGGCTCGCCGTTACCGGCGCGCTCGATCCTGAGCTGCTGGAAATGCAGGAGCGTATGCGTGAGCATGCGATGTATCCGAAGTGCTTTGAGGTCAAGACATCGCAGCTCATGCTGTTCGGGATGCTTCTGATGGATAGCAGCGATGCGGCTGTCCTGCACGGCATCGCCGCACGGCGCGCCGGGGCAAGCTGGGAAGAAATGCAGGCGGTGATTAGTCTGTGTTTCCTGTTCCGTGGCCTGTCGGCTGCGAATAGGGGCGCTGAGCTGCTTGCCAATATCGCCAAGCGCGAAGAGGCCGAGAAGTCTGCAAAAAACGCATAACTAAAAAAAGCCGGAGACTGGAGTAACACGTGAAGCAGATTCTCAATTTCATCAATGGTGCCTATGTAGCCGGGCACTTCGAAAAGACTTTTTCCAACATCAATCCGGTCGACGGCTCGCTGATCGGCAAAGTATCCGAGGCAGGCCAGTCAGAAGTCGATGCGGCTGTTGCCGCGGCGCGTGCCGCGCTTGAAGGCCCGTGGGGCAAGATGAGCATAGCGCAGCGCGTCGATCTGCTGTATGGCGTGGCCAATGGCATCAACAAGCGTTTCGACGATTTTCTCGAAGCGGAGATCGCCGACACCGGAAAGCCGCATCACCTGGCGTCGCACCTCGACATCCCGCGCGGCGCAGCCAACTTCAAGATCTTCGCGGACGTCGTCAAGAACGTGCCGAACGAATTCTTTGAAATGACGACGCCGGATAATAAGACCGCGCTCAACTATGCATTGCGGCGTCCCAAGGGCGTGGTTGCGGTGATTTGCCCGTGGAACCTGCCGCTGCTGCTGATGACATGGAAAGTCGGGCCGGCGCTAGCCTGCGGTAACGCAGTGGTGGTCAAGCCGTCGGAGGAAACGCCATCCACGGCGACGTTGCTGGGCGAAGTGATGAATGAGGTCGGCATACCGCCAGGCGTCTATAACGTCGTGCACGGTTTCGGGCCAGGCTCCGCCGGCGAATTCCTCACCACGCATCCTGGTGTGGACGCGATTACCTTTACAGGTGAGACGCGCACCGGCGCGGCGATACTCAGGGCCGCCGCGGATGGCATCAAAGCGACATCGATGGAGCTGGGCGGCAAGAATCCGGCGATTGTATTTGCCGACGCCGACATGGACGCGGTGATGGCCGGGCTCAAGCGCTCGGTATTTGAAAACACGGGCCAGGTTTGCCTCGGCACCGAGCGCGTCTATGTGGAACGCTCGGTCTTCAACAAGGTTGTCCAGGGCCTCAAAGAAGCGGCGGAAACGCTCCGGCCCGGGCGCCCGCATGACCATCATTCCAATTTCGGACCGTTGATCTCCCGGGAGCATCGGGAAAAAGTGCTGTCGTTTTACCAGCAGGCGAAACAGCAAGGCGCCACGGTGGTCACCGGTGGCGGCATACCGAAGATGACTAAGGAGTTGGAAGGCGGATCGTGGATCGAGCCCACCATCTGGACCGGTCTGCCGGAAACGTCTTCTATCGTTCAGGACGAAATCTTCGGACCGTGCTGCCATGTGACGCCGTTCGATACGGAAGACGAGGCAGTGCGAATGGCAAATGCCACCCGATACGGGCTGGCGGCTTCGGTGTACTCGTCCGATGTGAACCGGGCGCATCGGGTTGCGGCCCGGCTTGAAGTGGGACTGTGCTGGGTCAACAGCTGGTTCCTGAGGGATCTGCGTACGCCATTTGGCGGGTCGAAGATGTCGGGGATCGGACGCGAAGGCGGCGTACATTCGCTGGAGTTTTATACCGAGCTACGTAACGTCTGCGTGAAGTTGCTGGATTAGACAGGAGAGAGCGCATAACTATTTGAATCACCAGCCGCGAACCAAATAAGAACAGCGACAACAGGGTGTCCCAAAAATTGGAGGTAGACAAAACATGACAAAAACAAACTTCTCGCGCCGCAACTGGCTTCGTGCCGCGGCCGGTATCGCAGGCAGCATGGCGGTGCCCGCGCTATGGGCGCAAACGCCAAAGTACGCGCAGCGACCGGTACGGCTGATCGTGCCGTTCGCAGCGGGTGGCGCGATCGACGCGATGGCGCGTCCCGTAGCCGACGCGCTCGGACGTGAGCTGGGCCAGACGGTAATCGTTGAGAATAAGCCGGGAGCCGCCGGCAACATCGGCGCGGCGATGGTCGCCAAGGCACCGGCCGATGGCTATACGTTGTTGGTCGGTACATCGGCCACCCATGGTGCTAACCCGTCACTGTTCGTCAAACCTGGCTACGACGCGGTCGCCGATTTCGAACCTATCGCGTTGTGGGGCTCGGTCCCGAATATCCTGGTTGTGAATGCCGCGCGAGGTCCGCAATCGCTTGAGGAGCTTATTTCTGCCGCACGGCGGGACCCGGGCAAGCTGAGCTATGGATCGGCCGGTACCGGTACTTCACTGCACCTGTCGGGCGTGCTCTTCGAAAGTGCTGCCAAGGTACAGCTCATGCACGTGCCATATAAGGGCGGTGCGCCCGCATCGGCCGATTTATTAGGCAATAACATCACCATGATGTTCGACACCGTGTCGGTGGCATTGCCGAACCTGCGTGCCGGAAAGCTGCGGGCATTTGCTGTGGCTGCGCCGCAGCGGCACTTTGCGCTGCCCGATGTTCCGACCTTCGCCGAGCTGGGCATGCCAGCGGTTGACGCAGCGACCTGGGCGGGCGTCTATGCGCCGCGCGGCACGCCTGCTCCTATCGTACAAGAACTGAACGCCGCGTTTGCACGCGTGCTGAAAGAGAAGCAGGTACAAGACGCGCTGCTGGCTAACGGAGTGCAGCTGATGCCCTGGCAGGGCGATCGTTTCCGGTCATTTTACGTTGGCGAGATCAATCGCTGGCGTCAGGTGGTTCGCGACGCGAAAATTGCGGCGGAGTGATTTCCAATGTAAAGACCTTTATAGCGGTTTCTGGCGGCGCCGGATCATTGCGGCGCCGTCGTCGCTGACAAGTGTGATTGCTTTGGAGTGACCGCGCGTGTCGCGATGAGTTGGATCGCTGTGTCGATCGTCTATGGCAGGACATCGACGAAGACAAGGTAAAGGCAACTTGCGCGACTACTCGTTCTCCGTCGTTCGCGTTCGACAATCCATTGAGAGCCGTTGAAAGTTTTTCGAGTGCCACGACCTTAACGGTTGCTGACATAAATACATCGCGTATGCCATATTTTATGTGAGCGAGAAATAGATTTGCGTTGCGAGGTGTCCTTTGTTATAGTTCGCCTCCCGTTGAGAGACGGAAGAAAAAACGCTCTGAGAAGAGTGAGCTGCTGCTGACAAACACGACGCTTTGTCAGGGGTGCTGAAGGAAGCAAGTTCAGCGCGCGGCAAGCCAGGTTCTTTAAAAATTAACAGCCGATAAGTGTGGGCACTTGATGGAAGGTGCGGCAGCGGGCAATCGCTGCAGAACTTAAAACATTGAAGTGCTCACAAGAAGTAAAAATAGTTCAGTTCGCAAAGAAATTTG
>JBBWZW010000515.1:0-3027 GCA_039649305.1 Burkholderiales bacterium | reverse complement strand
CCGCTACGACCGCCAAAATGCACAACTTATTACTGCGCGGGCCCTAAGAAGGGGTAATCTGTGACAGGACGTGGAACGAAGCGTCGCGGACTAAGGAGCGGCCGCTTTTCTGCGTTCCCGGCGTTGTTCTGCTGCATGGAAGCGCTGTTTCTGTTCCGCAGTCACTAAATCAAGGGGAGGAACCGGAACAGGATTTCTGTTTTCATCGACGGCAACCATCGTGAAGTAACAACTGTTCGCATGCCGGACCAGGCGCTTTTGAATGTTCTCGGTAACCACCTTGATGCCGATTTCCATTGATGTTTTTCCGGTGTAGTTCACCGAGGCCAAAAAGGTAACAAGTTCTCCGACATGGATCGGTTGACGGAAGATGACTTGATCGACCGAGAGCGTCACCACATAGCAACCTGCGTAACGGCTTGCACAGGCATAGGCGACGCCGTCGAGTAGTTTAAGGATGGCGCCACCATGGACATTGCCTGAAAAATTGGCCATGTCGGGCGTCATCAGAACTGTCATTGAGAGTTCGTGGAGAGTGGAATCCATTGTTCATCCGAAGTGGGGTGTTCTTGGCGTATGCGCGACAACGTCAAAGGACGCCGGCAAGTGCCGACGTCCTTAAAGGTGCATCGCAGCCGGAAGTCAGGCCGCTTTTGCGGGTTCCCCTTCCTCCGGCGCCGATGTCCGGATCAGGTGATCAAATGCGCCCAGCGCTGCCTTCGAGCCTTCGCCCATGGCAATGACGATCTGCTTGTACGGCACCGTCGTCACATCGCCGGCGGCGAAGACGCCTGGTACCGAAGTCTGGCCACGGGCATCGACTTCGATCTCGCCGCGATTGCTGAGCGCAACCGTGCCTTTCAACCAGTCGGTGTTGGGCAACAGACCGATCTGCACGAAGATGCCTTCGAGTTCGATGCTCTTCGCTTCGCCGCTCTTGCGATCGGTGTAGCGCAGGCCGTTGACCTTGTTGCCGTCGCCGGTTACTTCGGTCGACTGCGCCTCGGTGATCACGGTCACGTTCGGCAGGCTATGCAGCTTGCGCTGCAAGACCGCATCGGCGCGCAGCTTGGTGTCAAATTCGAGCAGCGTTACATGGGTGACGATGCCGGCCAGGTCGATCGCTGCTTCGACACCGGAGTTGCCGCCGCCAACGACGGCCACCCGCTTGCCTTTGAACAGCGGACCGTCGCAGTGCGGGCAGTAGGCCACGCCGCGATTGCGGTATTCCTTTTCGCCCGGCACATTCATTTCGCGCCAGCGCGCGCCGGTGGCCAGCACCACGCTTTTTGCTTTCAGGCTGACACCGCTGGCCAGTTTCACCTCAATGAGGTCGCCCGGCACCAGCGCTTCAGCGCGCTGCAGGTTCATCACATCGACGTCATAGGTCTTCACATGCTGTTCCAGCGCAACGGCGAGTTTCGGCCCTTCGGTTTCCTTCACTGAAATGAAGTTCTCGATGCCGAGGGTATCGAGCACCTGACCGCCGAAACGTTCGGCGACCACGCCGGTACGGATGCCTTTGCGTGCGGAGTAGATCGCCGCCGCTGCGCCGGCCGGGCCACCGCCGACCACCAGCAGGTCGAACACATCCTTTTGCGCAATCTTTTCGGCGTCGCGTTTGGCAGCGCCGGTATCGAGCTTGGCCAGGATTTCTTCCAGGCCCATGCGGCCCTGGCCGAAGGTCTCGCCATTCAGGAACACGGTCGGCACGGCCATGATCTGGCGTGCATTGACTTCATCCTGGAACAGCGCGCCATCGATCATCACGTGGCGGATCTTCGGATTGATCACTGCCATCAGGTTCAGCGCCTGCACTACATCCGGGCAGTTCTGGCAGGACAACGAGATATAGGTTTCAAACAGGTATTCGCCATCGAGATTGCGGATCTGTTCGAGGACCTCGGCGTCCGCTTTCGGCGGATGGCCGCCGACTTGCAACAGCGCCAGCACCAGCGAGGTGAATTCATGGCCCATCGGAATACCCGCAAAGCGCACACCCATGTTGCTGCCTGCACGGTTGAGCGCAAACGACGGCGCCCGTTCGCCGTCACCGCGACGCTCGGTCAAGGTGACGCGGCTCGACAGTTCGACGATGTCTTTCAACAGCGCCAGCATCTCACGCGATTTATCGCTGTCGTCGAGCGACGCGGTGATTTCCACCGGCAGCGTGACTTTTTCGAGATAGGCTTTCAGTTGATTCTTGACGTTGGTGTCTAGCATGTTTGGCTCGCTTTAAAAGTTCGTGGATGCAAAGTGTTCAGAGTGCAGTGCCACCGCCGGATCAGCCTTGGCTGCCGGATCAAACTGGCTGATCGGGGAGTGGTACTGCCGCCGGACGCGGTGACCTGCGTCCGGGGAGAAGCGCGCCTTTTTTCAAGACGCGCAGGTGCAAATTTAGATCTTGCCGACGAGGTCGAGCGACGGCGACAGGGTTTCAGCGCCCGGAGTCCACTTGGCTGGGCAAACTTCGCCCGGGTGGGATGCAACGTACTGAGCTGCCTGCACTTTGCGCAGCAGTTCCTTGGCGTCGCGGCCGATGCCGTTGTCGTGGATTTCGCACAGCTTGATCTGGCCTTCCGGATTGATCACGAAGGTACCGCGCAGCGCGAGGCCTTCTTCTTCAATCATCACGTCGAAGTTGCGGGTGATCGCGCCAGTCGGGTCGCCGATCAGCGGATAGGTGATCTTGCCGATGGTTTCCGACGTGTCGTGCCATGCCTTGTGCGTGAAGTGGGTGTCAGTCGACACGCCGTAGACTTCTACGCCAATCGACTTGAAAGTGTCGTAGTGGTCAGCCAGGTCGCCCAGTTCGGTCGGGCAGACGAATGTGAAGTCAGCCGGGTAGAAAACCACGACAGACCATTTGCCTTTCAGGTCGGCGTCGGAGACGGGGACGAACTTGCCATTGTGGTAGGCGGTTGCGTTGAACGGTTTAACTTGCGTGTTAATCAGGGACATATGCTTTCACTTTTCGATGGGGTTGAACAAAGCTACGGGACTAATAATAGCCCAAATCTATTATAT
>JBBWZW010000158.1:0-7728 GCA_039649305.1 Burkholderiales bacterium | reverse complement strand
TCTTTTGGCTTGTTTGATCAGGCGGCTCACTGCACTTTCGCAATCGCTTCGCGCACCGCGCAGCGCGGCCTCACGTTTCGCGCGCAACAGCATATTGAGTGCGGCTGCCGGGAAGACGATGACGGGTACGAGGATGGCCATAACCATCAGCGCGAGACAAATGCGGACCTTCATCAATACCTGCGAGGTGATGGCGCCATTGCGCGCGCGATAGGGGCGATAGGGGCGATAGGGGCGATAGGGGCATTATGCACGATCGATTCTTTGCCGGCAGAATGCAGCCGCGGACGCCACGAGGCATAATGGACCGGCTGCGCACGCGGCGCATCATTGAACATACCGGACCAGGCCAGCATGACGACCGCACAGGCGCCGTGGAAGATCATCAGCATTCTTTCATTCACACAGGTGGTGTCGTGGGGCTCGCTTTACTACGCCTTTGCCATTCTTGCGCCGGATATCCAGCGTGAGCTCGGCTGGCGCGCGGAAGTCGTGTTCGGCGCCTATTCATGGAGCCTGCTGGTGGCCGGACTTGTTGCCACTCCCGCCGGGATGCTGCTTGATCGCTATGGCGGCCGCCCCGTGATGGGCGCCGGTTCGCTGGCCGGCGGCGCAGGCTTCATCGCGCTGGCGACAGCGCATACAGCGATCCACTACTTCGCAGCCTGGACCCTGCTCGGCGTGGCCATGGCCATGGTGTTGTACGAAGCGGCGTTCGCCACCATCAACCGGGAGTTTTTACAAAATGCCCGTCGCGGCATTTCGACCGTCACCTTGTTCGGCGGCCTTGCCAGCACCGTGTTCTGGCCGCTCACGCTCAAACTCAACGGCATGGTCGGCTGGCGCGACACCTTCATGATCTACGGCGTCGCCCAACTGGTGCTGTGCATGCCACTGCATGCGCTGCTGGTTCCGCGCAGGCAGCGGATGGTCCGCGCAGACAACGCACATGCTTCGAAAAACTACACGCTGAAGGAAGCCGTTCGACACCCCGTATTCTGGAACCTGGCATTCGCATTCTCTGCCAACAGCTTCATCTTCTCGGCCATGTCGGTGCACCTGATCCCGCTGCTGGAGCGATTCGGACATCCGATTGTGGCGGCGGTATTTCTGGCCACGCTGATCGGCCCCATGCAAGTCGCAGGCCGCATCGGCGAGATGACTTTCGCGAGGCACGCGCTACCGCAAAACGTCGGCAAGGTGACGTTTTCGTTGCTGCCCGCTGCCTTGCTCGCATTGATGTTCCTCGGCGTGCGCCAGTGGGCGGTCGCCATGTTCTGCATCTTGTACGGCATCAGCCTTGGCATCCTGACCATCGTACGCGGCACCGTGCCGCAGGCACTGTTCGGAAGAGAGAACTACGGCGCGATTTCTGGCGCACTCGCCGGACCGGCACTGATAGCGAAAGCCGCCGGCCCGCTGGCCGCTGCTGTGGTCCTGCAGCTCAGCCCGTCTCCGTATCCGCTGCTCGCCGTGCTGCTGTTGATATCCGCCATCTCGCTCGCTTTTTTCCTCGCCGCCGTTAAAACGTCGCGCACCGAAAATAACTTGGTGGTGACGCCTGAAGAGCCCCTGCCCGGATGACGTTACTTGGTAAATACCTTGGCGTGCACTTCAGACAGAATCGCTTCCACGGCCGGATGCTTGATTTTCCGCTCGTTCGAGATGACGTAAAACTGTTCGCGCAACTGAAGGTCCCCGACCGGCACTGCGCCGAACTGCTCTTCCACGTCCTTGGCTAACGCGGAATGCGCCGGGAACAAGCCCATGCCGCTGCGGCCGAAGGTGTTGAGCAGCGCGTTGTCGTCAAACTCGCCGACCACGTCCGGCCTCACTTCCTTGAGTTCGAACCAGTGGTCAAGGCGGCCGCGGATCACATGGTTGCGCGTCGGCAGCAGAATGGGTGCGCCGTGCAGGCTGGCAGGAAAGTTCGGACGGTAGCGCGCCGCCAGCTCGGGTGTGCCGAACAATGCGATTTCACTTTCTCCGAGCAAATGGCTGAAAGCACGCAATGTCGTTCCCGACGGAATCGGGCGGTCGGTCAGCACGACGTCGAGCTTATGGACTGACAGGTCTCCAAGCAGCGATTCGAAATCATCCTCATGGCAAACCAGTTTGACCCGCTCGGGCAGGTGCAGCGCGGCTTCCAGCACGCGCGACGCAATCAGCTTCGGCAGCGAATCGGACAGCCCGACGGTCAGGCGCATGGTGCGGCCGATATCTGCCTCACCCAGCACCTCCTGCATTTGCTCGCCCAACAGGAAAATCTGGTCCGCATAGGACAATGCCACCCGGCCCGCTTCGGTCAGGACCAGGCGGCGCCCCTGCGGCGCGAGCAGCGCCTTGCCGACCGCTTGCTCCAGTAACGCAAGTTGCGCGCTGATGGTCTGGACCGCCACGTCCAGCCGCTCGGCTGCGCGGGTCACGCTGCCCTCCTTGGCAACGATCCAGAAGTAGTAGAGGTGGCGATAATTGAGGTTGGTGGATTTCATTGTTCGTATTTTGCGAAGTGACAGTTCCATTATCTTCGCTTTTTAAAGAATCTGCCAGCACTTATGATGCAGCGTGTCTCACAAACGAGGGAGATTCCGATGCAAAGAATCACAAAATGTCGGCCGCGGGCGTGCGCTGCATGACTTGCCCGCAAGTGGTCGCGGCAAAACCGCCGGATCACCGCTTTTTACCTCTGCTATTTGCTATAGATTTTGCTAAAAGGAATTCAATATGAATGATCGTTACACTTCGCTTTATGGCGCGCAGTCACGCGGCGCAACGAGCGTCATCGACGCCTCGGCGCACCGGGTCCTGCGCAATACTTACATGCTGTTGTCGATCACGCTGGCTTTCAGCGCGATCACGGCCGGCGCGTCGGCCGCATTGCGGTTGCCGCATCCCGGCATCCTGATCACGATGCTCGGTTTCTTCGGCCTGCTGTTCCTGGTCAACAAAAACCGTGACCGCGGCCTGGGCGTGGTGTTCCTGTTTGCGCTGACGGGCTTCATGGGCTACACGCTCGGCCCGATCATCAGCCGATACCTGAGCCTGCCTAACGGCGCGCAAACGGTAATGCTGGCATTCGGCGGCACCGCTGCAATCTTCATGGCGCTGTCGGCGTATGCGCTGACCACGAAACGCGACCTGTCGTTCATGGGCGGGTTCCTGACTGTCGGTGTCCTGGTCGCGTTCCTGGCCGGACTTGCTGCGATCTTCTTCAGCATTCCTGCATTGTCGTTGACGGTTTCCGCAGTGTTCGTGCTGCTGATGTCCGGTATGATCCTCTACGAGACGAATAACATCGTGCGCGGCGGCGAAACTAACTATGTGATGGCCACACTCAGCCTGTTCGTGTCGATCTTCAACCTGTTCACCAGCCTGTTGCACCTGCTGGGTTTTGCAAGCAAAGAATAAGCATCGCCGTGCCGCAGTAAAGCGGTCGAAGTAAAGCGGTATTAACTAATCCGAGGGCGTCACGCTCACACGTGGCGCCCTTCTTTTTGTCCAGTGGAATGACACTTGCTTCCACGTTTTGAATCAAACCCCAACCAATAAGGAGAATCCCACATGATGGAACTGCTCGCCGATCCGCAAATCTGGATCGCGTTTGCCACACTGACCGCACTCGAACTGGTCCTCGGCATCGACAACATCATCTTTATTTCCATCCTGGTGGATAAACTGCCACCCGAAAGACGGGAAGTTGCGCGACGGATCGGTCTGTTCATGGCAATGTTCATGCGTATCGGCTTGTTGTTGATCCTGTCGTGGATAGTTGGCATGACCGCGCCATTGTTCACCATACCGGTATGGGGTGAAGAAATTTCCGGCAGGGACCTGGTGTTGATCCTCGGCGGCCTGTTCCTCCTGTGGAAAAGCATCGGTGAAATCCATGAATCGCTCGAAGGCGCTGAAGGCACAGCTTCCAGCGCGGTGAAGGCGACGTTCGCCGCCGTCATCCTCCAGATCATGGTGATTGACCTGGTGTTCTCGCTCGATTCGATCATTACCGCGGTGGGCATGGTCGATAACGTTACCGTCATGATTGCCGCAGTGGTTGCATCGGTTGCATTGATGATGTTCTTCGCCGGTCCGATCGGACGTTTCGTGTCGGCACATCCGACCATCAAGATGCTGGCGTTGTCCTTCCTCGTGGTCGTTGCGGTGGTGCTGATTGCCGAGGGCTTCGGACACCATGTGCCGAAGGGCTACGTGTATAGCGCAATGGCATTCTCGCTGCTGGTGGAAATGTTGAACATGAAACTGCGCAAGCGCTCGGCGCACCCGGTGCACCTGCATTCGCCGTACGCGGAAGAGGATGCGCGGATCAACGAGAAGTAATCCACAAAGTCGCGTCAGCCGCTTGAGGTTTGCTGACGCGCACTCAATGGGATGGAACGAAGGACTTGATGATCAGTCATAAAGGTAGATGCATGGTTCCTGGCGCGAATAGATGCGCATGGAATTACCCTGACCCTTTTTATTCATTCATACCTTTGGAGGCACACATGAAAAAAATGATCGCTCTTGCGATAGCCGGATTTGTCTGGAAAAAATTACAGGCGCGTTTCCTCACGAAGGGGGTTGCACGGCCTCGTCGCGGTTACTGAAAGTGACAGGGCGGGCACATTGTGTCCGCCCTGTGTTCATTTTCGGTACATCTTTTCAGCGCCTGGTCTTAGTGTTCAGCATGCTTGCGCCCTATCACCTGCAAAGCGACCGCTGAAGTAATTTCCATATGACGCACAGTTGCGTCCCATGCGCGAGTCGCATCGTTGTCTTCTATCGCCGAGGTGATGTCCTCGAGTTCGGTCAACGACTCCTTGATTCGTCCGGGGCTGACGATCGACGTTGCGCGCAGTCGCGCGATGCGTGCGTGCAGCAGTCGCAGTATGTCTACCAGAGTCACGTTATAGCATCCCCCCAGCAGCGTATCGTAGAACTGTTCAATCGCCTTCAGTTGGGCGGGAACCTCTTTACGGTCTATCGCCGCAGCGAGCTCCTTCAACGCGACCCGTAACAGCCCGCGTTCCTCTTCCGTCGACATTTTGATGAAATTGCGTACGGCCAGCCCTTCCAGCACAGCCCGCACCTGATAGATATCGCCCGCTTCCTGGGCCGTCAGCGTGGCGACCACCGAGCCGCGATTCGGGATGCTCTTCAGGTATCCCTCGGTTTCCAGCTGACGTATCGCTTCCCGCACCGATGACCGGCTGGCGCCGGTTTCCTCGCATACCTGGCGTTCGGTAATCCGGCCCCCCGCCAGGAATTTACCGGTGAGGATGGATTCCCTGATGAATTCTGCGACCTGGACCCGCCGCGGTCCTTCGGCGTCGGTCTCGTGAACCTTGCCCCCAATGGTTTTCATGATGCGCTTTCTTTTACGTTGAGCACTATTAACCGGCGCAAAGCCCATTCTCCGCTTTCCCGACAAATGGTCAAGCATTGGAGCAATAGCGTCTTGTATCAAAAGAAAGTCGAGCGGAACCAATAGGCGCTCGTTATCAGGTCCCACTAGCCCATTAATCTTTTCACCAGAATTTTTTGCTGAACATATGTAACATCCTGATTACAAAAATCCCATTCAACGATGGATGCGTTGGAGACCCGAAAGCCCGCAGGCCGTGCCTGCGGGCTTTTTCATGCGTGTAATCAGTCTGGTGAATAACTGGTATCACCAAAATGAAGCGGACAGTCATGTTGCAGCGCGCTATAGTGAACCTGTCTCCTCCAACTCTCTTTGAATTGGATTTAAGCCCGCTAGCCGCAAGGTCAGCGGGTTTTTTTTGCCCGGTCCGGTTCAATGGACCAGATTCCGGTCCCGCAGCAACTGGATGAATTGGTCAGCCGCTGGCGAAAGCGCGCCTCCTTTGCGCGTCACGATGCCGAATGTCTGGTATTTCGATCCCAGCTCGATCGGCAGTATGCGAATCATCTTGTACCTGGCGAAGACGCCGGCCACGTCGGTAGGCAGCAGTGCAACGATGTCGGTGCTTCTCTGCAGGATGGAGATCGTGACGAAGGTCGATGCGGTGGAGATCTGGTTCGATGGCATGCTCCATCCGACCAGGTCCATCTCCCGTTCCAGCAGGGTGTGCATCGGCATCGAGCTCGGGTAGACCAGCCACCGATGGTCTTTCAGGTCGAGCAAGCTCAGGTCCTTCTTTTTGATAGGGGGATGTCCATAACCCACCACTACCGAAACCCTTTCGTCCTGCAGCGGCTGGTACACATACTTCCCGGGCTGATCGCTGACGCTTGCCCGCCCTATCACCAGGTCGAGGCGCCCGTCGTCGAGAAGCTGCAGCATGCGCAGACTCGTGTCTTCGACGACTTCGATCGAGAGGTTGGGCTGCCTGGTATGTAACCAGTTCAGGATCGGCACGACCACCTCGGGCACCGCCCCCATGATGGTTCCGATTGCCAGCCGGCCACCCTGACCGGAGCGGATTTCCGCCACGTCCCGGCACAAGGCGGTCAGGTCGGTCACCATCAGCCTCGCATAGCGAATGATGCAGTGGCCGAACTGGTTCGGCAGCATGCCCTTTTTCGAGCGCTCGAACAGTGGCTCCTCGAACATCGACTCCAGTTCATGCAGCACCTTGCTTGCCGCCGACTGCGTCATCGCCATCACGCCTGCCGCCTTGTGCATGGATTTGTGGTCGTCCAGCGCGATCAGGAGCTGCAACTGTTTCATCCTCAGCCGGGACATCAGCACGTCGATCGTATTCTTCATCTGTGAGTCGTAAAAGTGATCACGTTATGGAAATTATTCAATATACAGGAGGAAAAGCCGACTATATAGTCTGCCCACAACAAGGAAAGGCGCGCACGAGCACCACCAGCGCCATCAGGAGACAAAGTAAATGCGGCTCATCCAATTTATGGACGACAAGGACCGGCGGCGCGTCGGCGTCATCACCGACGACGGCAAACAGGTCGGCGTTGTCAAAGACGTCAGCTCCACCCGGCAGATAGCCCTGTGCGCGATCGCCAATGGCCGCAGCCTCGAAGCTGAAGTCGAGTCGCTTGGTGTCGGAACGGCGAAAGGCGAGTCTTACAAGGCGATCCTCGCGGAGCACCGCATCCTGGTCCCGCTCGACCACGAGGAAGATCCCGCCCACTGCCTGGTAAGCGGCACCGGCCTGACGCATCTGGGCAGCGCATCGCTGCGAGACGCCATGCACCAGGATCACGTCCCCCATGAAGCCATGACCGACTCGATGCGGGTATTCCGCTGGGGTCTCGACGGAGGTCGTCCCCCACCGGGCTCGCCGGGTGTGCAGCCGGAATGGTTCTATAAAGGCGACGGCAGCATACTCGTTCATCCCCAGCGATCGATCCCGGTCCCCGCATTTGCGGAAGACGCCGGCGAAGAACCCGAACTCACTGGTCTTTATGTGATTGGGCAGGACCAGAAACCTTATCGGCTTGGCTTCGCGGTCGGCAACGAGTTTTCCGATCACATCATGGAACGCCGTAACTACCTCTACCTGGCCCATTCCAAATTGCGCTATTGCTCGTTCGGCCCCGAACTTAAAGTCGGCACACTGCCGAAGAGCCTGTCCGGCTTCAGCCGGATCTTCCGCGACGGCGAACTCCTGTGGGAAAAGTGCTTCCGCACCGGCGAAGAGCACATGAGCCACACCATCGAGAATCTGGAATATCACCACTTCAAGTATTCGCAGTTCCTGCGGCCGGGCGACGTGCATCTCCATTTTTTCGGTTCCGCGA
>JBBWZW010000507.1:0-20002 GCA_039649305.1 Burkholderiales bacterium | reverse complement strand
ACGTGGGTCATGGGAGTCTCCTTCGATTCTGGTTATCGCGCTGCAGCATGTCGAACTCGCCCGGACAGGGCCACGCGGCGCCTCTTTTGAATCATCATATCCGAAGAAATAAATGTAGTAAATACCGGATTATTCGGTAAACGCCGAAACTTGTGGCGCGGTTTTCAAGCCGGCCGGGACTGTTTCCGCCCGAGGGGCGAAACCGCGGTTCCTTAGAGTGAAAGCGGCAGGTTTGCGATGCGCCAACAGGGTGCGGATTGCACGGTAAAAGTGCGTTCCAAAAAACTGTTGCAGTTGGTTTTTTTTCATGTTACGGTAGTGTCAAATGTAGTGAACGCCGAATAAAATGGCCCGGCTTTCCATAGTAGAAAGCGCCGGAATGGAGACAGCGGTATGAGATGCATAGCTACACAATCGAGGCTCGCCAAATGAGCCCGGAACAAGGCAGTTATCTGCGCCCAAGTACGCTCGATGAGGCGCTGCACGCGTTAGCTTCTGGCACAACCAATCCTTCCAGTCGGTACAGCGTCCTCGCCGGCGGCACTGATTTCTATGCGGTCCGCACCGGGCAACCGATCGTCGAGTCGATACTCGACATTACCGCTGTGCCGGAACTGCATGGCATCTCCGATGAAGGTTCGCAATGGCGCATCGGCGCCACTACCACCTGGAGCGATATCGTCCGGACCGACTTGCCAGCCCAGTTTCGCGGACTGCAGGCGGCAGCGCGCGAAGTAGGCGGAATACAAATACAGAACACCGGCACCGTCGCGGGCAACATCTGCAATGCTTCTCCCGCGGCTGATGGCGTACCCGCGTTGATGGCGCTGGATGCAAAGGTGGAACTCTCCTCCGTGTCCGCCAGGCGCGTAGTGCCGCTGACAGAGTTCGTGCTCGGCAGCCGCAAGATCGCGATGCAGCCGGATGAACTGGTGACCGGAGTGCTGATCCCGAAACGCCGCAACGCGCGCGCCAGCTTCCTGAAGCTCGGACATCGGCGCTATCTGGTGATCTCCATCGTGATGGTTGCCGCGGTCATCGAAACCGACGACGCCGGCGTCATTACCTATGCGGGCATCTGCGTCGGATCCTGCTCGGCTGTTTCCAAACGCTTGCACACGCTTGAGAAAAAAATGATCGGCAAAAAAGCGGGCGGTGATCTGTCGGCGCTCGCGACCGGGGACGACCTTGCGCCATTGACGCCGATCGACGATGTGCGCGGCACCGGCGAGTATCGCCTCGATGCTGCGCTAACACTGGTGAAGCGCGCTCTCCAAGAGGTGCTTGATGAATAAACCGGTCGAACTTTCCACCCTGCAGACAATTCGCCTGCACTTGAATGGAAAGCCGGTTGAGCTGTCCGGCGCTCCCGGGAAACGCCTGTCCGATACATTGCGTGACGATCTCGGCCTGACAGGTACCAAGATCGGATGCAGCGCGGGCGACTGCGGCGCGTGCACCGTGCTGCTCGACGGTGAGCAAGTGTGTTCCTGCATCACCGCCACCGCCCAATGTGGCGACCGTGAGGTTACGACCGTTGAAGGACTGGCCGAGAATGGTGAACTGAACCAGCTGCAACAGGCATTCCATGCTCATGGCGCAGCACAATGCGGAATCTGTACGCCGGGCATGCTGATGGCGGCCACCGACGTATTGCGCCGCTACGAAAATCCCAGCGAGCAGCAAGTGCTGGACGGCCTGGGCGGCGTACTGTGTCGCTGCACCGGCTATCGCAAGATCGTCGAGGCGGTGCTGGCAGTGTCGCAGGGCGAGTTCGAGACCCCCGAACCAGAAGTTGGCCACGCGGTAGGCGCACGGCTCGCGCGGCTCGATGGCAAATCGAAGCTGACCGGTTCCGAAAAGTTTGGCGCCGACCAGTTCCCGGAGAATTGCCTCTGGATGCGCACTGTGCGCTCACCGCATGCCCGCGCTAAATTCACGATCGACGACCTGGATGTATTCAAACGTCGCTACCCCGAGATCGTTGGCGTTTTTACCGCGAAGGACGTGCCCGAAAACAGCTTTTCGGTATTTGCCTGGCCTAAGGATCAGCCGGTGCTCGCCAACGGCCATGCACGCCTGCGCGGTGAGGCAGTGATGCTGATCGTCGGGCCTGAAGCGGCGGTGCAAGCGATACCCGAATCGGCGATACCGATTACCTGGCATCCCGAGATACCTCTCGACACCTCGGAAAAGGCGCTCACCGCTACCGGCGATTTGCTGCACGACTTTGCGCCGGAAAATGTGTTGTGCCGCGGCCGGGTCGTCAAAGGCGATGTGGAAAAAGGCTTGTCCGAATCAGCCTTCATTGCTGAAGACGAATACCGCACCAGTTACGTGGAGCATGCATACATCGAACCCGAGGCAGGCTATGCCGAGGTGTTCGAGGAAAATGGTGAGCAGCGTATCCGCGTCTTCGCCTGCACGCAGACGCCGGTGATGGACAAGGATGAGGTCGCACGCGTGCTGAAATTGCCGCCGCATTCGGTACACATCGTGCCGTCGGCGATCGGTGGGGGATTCGGCGGCAAGCTTGATGTTTCGTTGCAGCCTTTGCTGGCCGTCGCTGCATGGCACCTGAAGCGTCCGGTGCGCACCGTCTATACGCGCAGCGAATCCATGCTCTCCACCACGAAGCGCCATCCGTCTCGCATCCGCGCGCGCTTTGCATGCGATGCGCAAGGCAAGCTGACGGCGCTCGATTTCCATGGCGATTTCAATACCGGCGCCTACGCAAGCTGGGGTAGCACCGTCGCTAACCGGGTGCCGGTGCATTCGACCGGCCCTTACTTTGTCTCGCATTTGCGCGCACTTACCCGCGCCGTGTATACCAACAACGCCATCTCCGGCGCGTTCCGCGGATTTGGCGTGCCGCAGGCGCATATCGTCACCGAGGCACTGCTCGATGAGCTGGCCGAAAAAGTCGGCATCGATAAGCTGGAGTTCCGCCTGAAGAACGCGATTCGCGCGGGCCAGGCTACTGCGACCGGCCAGATCCTGAACGCCAGCGTCGGCATCGCCGAATGTCTCGAGGTATTGAAGCCGGCATGGAATGCCGGCAAGGAAATGGCGGCCGCATTCAACGAGCAGGCCGCTGCGAACGGCACCCCGTTACGCCGGGGCTTAGGTATCGCCGGCATGTGGTACGGCATCGGCAACACAGTGATTGCCAATCCATCAACAATGACTGCTTCGATGCGCAACAACGGCCGGCTGTTCCTCTATAACGGCGCGCAGGAAATCGGGCAGGGAACCTATACGGTGATGCCGCAGATATTTGCGGATGCGGTTGGCTTGCCGGTTGCGCTGGTAGACCAGGTAATGGGCGATACCGACCTGACCGAAGACGCCGGCAAATCATCCGCGTCGAGGCAGACTTTCGTTTCCGGAAATGCCGCCAAATTCGCAGGCGAAGATTTGCGCCGCCAGTTGTTGCAGAGACTCGGCCTGGGCCAGCGTGCGAAACTGCGCGTCGAGGGAAAAGTACTGATCGGCGTAGAGAACGGTGTCGAGAAGCGTATCGATCTCTCAGACATGCTTGCCGCCGCCAACGGTGACATCGCAGTCGGCCGCGGCTATTTCAATCCGCCGACAGTGCCGCTCGATGCAAACGGCCAGGGCGTACCGTATGCGACCTACGGCTTTGCCGCGCAGGTAGCGGAAGTCGAAGTCGACACGGAACTCGGCACGGTGAAGGTTATTCACATCCACGCGGCGCACGACGTCGGTCGCGCGATCAATCCGACGCAAGTCGAAGGACAAGTGCACGGCGGCGTGGCGCAAGGCCTCGGCATGGCGCTGATGGAGGAGTACATCAGCGGCCGCACAGACAACCTGCACGATTATGTTATCCCGACCGCGGGCGATATTCCGCCGATCACGGTCCACATCATCGAAGACGGCGAACCGCTTGGGCCCTATGGCGCGAAAGGTGTCGGCGAACCGGCGTTGATCGCTACCGCACCGGCCATCCTGAACGCGATTCACGATGCGGTCGGCGTGCGAATCAAAAATATTCCGGCGACGCCAGATCGGGTGCGGTTGGCCATCGTCAAAAAACAGGGGACGGAATCAGTATGACCGAACATACCAAAGTCGATCACAGCACCGACAACATCGGCGACTTCGCGCCGACCGAGGCCGGACCGACGGTCCTCGAAAAATCGAAACCGCGTAGCGAGAAGATGGCGACCAACAAGGTCGAGTGCAACGCCTGCCCGGTGCTGTGCCAGATTACCGAAGGCCGTACCGGCGCCTGCGACCGCTGGGGCAATGTCGGCGGCGCGTTGACGCGCATCGACCCGGTAGTGCTGCTGCGCCGTATCTCGGATGACAAGACCGCGCCCGCCGAAATCGCCAAAGACGAATCGCCGAAAGGCGAAGACCTGTTCGTGACCGGCGTCGGATCCGGCACCACTTATCCCGATTACAAGCCGGCGCCTTTCATCGTGTCATCCAAGGTGGGCGGCGTCGACATGGTGACCGTGGTCACCGAGGGCATATTCAGTTACTGCAGTTTCAAGGTCAAAATCGATACCGACCGCTACCTCGGACCGGAGCAATCCAATATCCGGCACAAGGGTGAAATTGTCGGCCACGTCACTACCGCGGAATACGGTTCGCAAATGTTGTCGCTCGGCGGCGTGCATCACCTGACCGGGGGCAGCAAGAAAGAAGGCCGCGTCACCTGCGACATGATGATGGCGCTCGGTAACAAACAAGCAGTCGAACTTGAGATCGACGGCGGTGCAAAGCTGGTGGTCCAGGCAGGCAAGGCGCCGATCGTGAATGGCGTCGAAGAACAACGCATGCGCGTCGGCTGCGGTTCCGCCACCGTCGGTATCTTCGCCAAACAATGGTTTGGCCATGTCGATGAAGTGGTGGTGGTAGACGATCACATCACTGGCGTGCTGAGCGAGCACCAGGCCGGACGCTGCCTCGACATGCCACCGTCAGGCATCAAGATGAAGGGACGCAAGTCCACGCCGGGACGCTATTTCCAGGTTGCCAACCCGGGCAACGGCTGGGGCGGCACCGATATCCAGGATCCGCTGTCGATCATCGAAGGATTCGACCCGAGCGCCGCGCGCCCGGGCATGCGCCTGCTCCTTACCTCCACCACCGGCGAACACGCGGAATATTTCATCCTCGACGAGAATCTTCGTCCGGTTTCGGCACCGATGCCGGAACCGGTCCAGAAAGTCGTCGACCGCATCGGCGAAAACTGCGAGCCGTCACTGACCAGCGTGCTGTTCCTCGGCGGCGCCGGCGGTTCCTTGCGCGCAGGCGTGACCGAGAATCCGGTATGGCTGACCCGCTCGATCAAGCAAACACTGGTCAACGTCACCTGCGGCGGTGCACCCGCCTATGTGTGGGCCGGCGGCGGCATCACGGTCATGGTGGATGTAATGCGCATGCCGGACAATTCTTTCGGTTATGTGCCAACGCCCGCTATCGTGGCGCCGATTGAATTCACGATGCGCCTGCAGGACTATGCAGAACTCGGCGGACACATGGAATACGTGCGGCAACTGGACGATGTACTGACTGCCGACCGCCATCGCATGGTCGACTGGTCGGATCCCACCAGCCCGTGGCCCGTCACCCAAAAACCGATGCTAGGGTAAGGCGCCCTTATGCAAGCGACCCGAACCCCACTGGACGACGGCCGATTGCATTTCCAGCATGGGCCGATCGACCTGATCATCGGCGCGGACGGCGAACCGGATGCGGTGTCGCGCGCCGGCGAACGCATGTGGCAACGGTTTTGCGACGTGCTGCCGGAACTGGTCGGCGAGCTTGCGCTGCTGCGAAGGCCGGTACGGGATCCGATGGCGTTCCACGGCCGTGTGTCGCAACGCATGTTCGAAGCTTGCTGGCCGCATCGTGCCGAATTCATCACGCCGATGGCGGCGGTCGCAGGTTCGGTGGCAGACGAATTGATCGGCTTCTTCAGAGAAGAAAGCGGCGTCGCCCGCGCTTATATCAATAACGGCGGTGATATCGCGCTGCATTTGAATCGGGGCCAGAGCTATCGCATCGGCTTGTTCGCAAATCTGGCAAAATTCGGCGCTGCTGCGCTCGAGCTTGACGGCGAATTTGAAATCGCAGCTGCGCTTCCGGTGCGCGGCATCGCGACTAGCGGCTGGCGAGGCCGCAGTTTCAGTCTTGGCATTGCGGATAGCGTCACGGTGTTTGCAGCGACCGCCGCGGCGGCAGATGCTGCCGCGACCATGATCGCGAACCGGGTAAACTGCGATCATCCGTCGATTGAGCGTGCGCCGGCGAACAGCCTGAAAGATGACACCGACCTCGGCGAGTTGCCGGTAACGGTTGATGTCGGCGTGCTGCCATTTGATATGGTGCAGGCAGCATTGGAGCAGGGGGCATGGCAAGCTAATTGCTTGTTACGCAGTAATATCATTTTTGGTGCAGTGATGACATTACAGGGACAGGCACGCGCGCTCGGATTGCAGGAAATGAACCGGCAGGCGGTCGAAGCGGGCGGAATGTAGGTTGGGATGCAAATCCCAACATTCGCACTTTGCACCTTGGATGGCTTTTGTGCGGACGGCGAATGTTGGCAGTGGAATTTCAAGCCGTTGGTCGTACGAGGGCCGGAATGTTGGGATTCGCATCCCAACCTACGTCATCTCAGAATAAGAAAAGAGGAAGACAATGACAGACTTGATTGAAGTGCGCCGGGTGTACACGCAGGTGGAAACGATCTATCACGAGTTCGGTCCGGTGGCGGACAAGCCCCTGCTCAAGGGCGCGGTCGCCGCCGTGCTGAAAAATCCCTATGCCGGGCGCTATGAAGCCAACATCCTGCCGATGATGGAAGCGCTCAACGCGGTGGGACTCGACATGGCCCACCGGCTACTCGCCGCGATGGCGGTCGATACTGAAGAAATTGACAGTTACGGCAAAGGCGCCATCATCGGCAGCGCCGGCGAGCAGGAACACGGCGCGCTGTGGCATGTACCCGGCGGTTACGCAATGCGCGAACTGCTCGGCTGGAAAGGCGACCGTACCGGCTACACCAAAGGCCAGAGCGGTGCATCGGGCTCCGAAGCGGGCAGGGCCTTGTCGATCGTGCCGTCGACCAAAAAAGTGGGCGGACCGGGAACGAAGCTCGACGTGCCGCTGACCCACATCACGGCCAGCTATGTACGCGGCCATTTCGATGCGATCGAAGTTTATGTACCGGGCTCGCCCGCGGCGGACGAGTTGGTATTCATCCTGGCGATGTCCACCGGGGCGCGGGTGCATGCACGCGTGGGAGGATTGACTCCCGAAGGCATCAGCAAATTCGACGGACTGCGCTAAAAACAGGAGTGTGAGGAGATCATGACAGCTAAAATTCGCAAATTGATAGTGCAGGTTGACGAGTGCCGCATCGAAATGGGGCAACCCATTAATCCTCCGACGCGCCGCGCGGTGGCGATTGCAGTGATCGAAAATCCCTGCGCCGGACGCTATGTGCAAAACCTGGAAGAGCTGACCGCGATCGGCGAAGAGCTCGGAAAGTTGTTAGGCGAGAAATGCGTGCAAGCGCTCGGCATTTCTCCGGCCAAGGCCGAAAGTTACGGTAAGGCGGCGATTGTAGGCGAGGCCGGCGAACTCGAACATGCCGCCGCCATCCTGCATCCGAAGCTGGGCGCACCGCTGCGCGTGGCAGTGGAGAAGGGCGCGGCGCTGGTACCGTCGGCCAAGAAGATGGGCGGCCTGGGCACGGCGATTGATGTGCCCCTTGGGCACAAGGATGCCGCCTTCGTGCGCAGTCACTTTGACGCGGTCGAAGCGCGCGTCAGTGACGCGCCGCGCGCCAATGAAATCGTGGTTGCGGTCGCCGTCACCGATTCCGGCCGGCCTTTGCCGCGTGTCGGTGGCTTGCAAAAAAATGAAATCAAGGGCGAAGATGGATTACGATAGCAGGACAAAAGGAAGCGGCCGTGACTGCACGGACCGTTAATAAACTCGCCTGGAAAGGCCTTTTCATAAAGAGAGAGGTGGAGGCATGAACATTCGTCAGACGGTATTGCACACGTTACTGGTGTCCGCAACTGCGGGCATGGCAGTAACGTCCTATGCGCAAAACACCATCAAGATTGGTGAAATAAACAGCTACAAGTCGCAGTCCAACTTTCTCGAGCCGTACAAGAAAGGCATGGAACTGGCCCTGGAAGAGATCAATTCCAGCGGCGGCCTGCTCGGTAAGAAAGTCGAGATCATCAGCCGCGACGACAATTCCAACCCGGGCGATGCCGTGCGCGTGGCGGAGGAACTGGTCTCCCGCGAAAAAGTGGATGTGCTGACCGGGACCTTCCTGTCCCATATCGGCCTCGCGGTGACCGACTTCTCCAAACAGAAGAAATTCTTCTTCCTCGCCGCCGAGCCGCTGACAGACAAGATCGTCTGGCAGAACGGCCACAAGTATACCTACCGCTTGCGTCCGTCGACCTATATGCAGGTAGCGATGCTGGTGCCGGAAGCGGCAAAGATGAAGAAGAAGCGTTGGGCGCTGGTATACCCCAACTATGAATACGGCCAGTCAGCCGCCGCGACGTTCAAGAAGCTGTTGAAGGAAGTACAGCCGGATGTGGAATTTGTCGCAGAGCAGGCGCCGCCACTCGGCAAAGTTGACGCCGCTTCGGTGACCCAGGCACTGGTCGATTCAAAGCCGGACGCGATTTTCAACGTGCTGTTCGGACCGGACCTGTCGAAGTTCGTGCGCGAAGGCGAAACCCGCGGCCTGTTCAAGGGACGTGAAGTGTTCAGCATGCTGACCGGCGAACCGGAATACATCGATCCGCTGAAGGACGAAGCCCCGCAGAACTGGTATGTCACCGGGTACCCCTGGTACGGCATCAACACCCCTGAGCACAAGAAGTTCCTGGATGCCTATCAAAAGAAATTCAAGGAACCGCCACGCCTCGGTTCGATCGTTGGCTACGGCGCGATCACATCGCTTGCCGCGGGCATCAAGAAGGCCGGCTCCACCAACAGCGACAAACTGGCTGATGCTTTCAAAGGACTGCAGGTCGATACGCCTTTCGGCAAGATCACCTACCGTGCGCAGGATCACCAGTCGACCCTGGGCGCGTATGTCGGCCGTACCGCCCTCAAGGATGGCAAGGGCGTGATGGTGAATTATGAGTACCGGGATGGCGCGAAGTTCCAGCCGTCGGATGCTGAGGTGAAGGCAATGAGGCAAGGGGATTGAGGCAGGGCTGTTATACCAGGCGCAGGTGCCCCTGCATCTAATACCTGCTCCGGGCGCCCCCTCCCCCTGCAAGGGGTAGCGCGGGGTTCGCAAAGCATGCTTTGCGCCGCGCGAATCCGAGCCGCATGCAAGCGGCGAGGTGGAAGGGTCAGGGTCGGGGTGCAGCGCTTGATCAACGCCGTCGCATAACGAGCACTGCACCCGCATCCTGAGAACGGAACACAGGCTTGCAAGCCTGTGCCGTTCCGCGGGCGGACAGCATGCTGTCCGAACCCCCCCGCTGCACCCCCCTTGAAGGGGGAAGGAGCGTCCATGTGCCTCCCAACTCTTAACCCGTAGTCAGCTCGAAATCTCCATGACTCTTTCCAGCATCCTCATACAGCTACTAAACGGCCTGGCCGGCGCCTCGTCGCTGTTCCTGGTCGCCGCAGGGCTGTCCCTTATTTTCGGGGTCACGCGCATCGTCAATTTTGCGCATGGCTCGCTGTACATGCTGGGCATCTATATTGCCTATTCGATGATCGACTGGTTCGGCAGCAGCAGCGTGCTCGGCTTCTGGGGCGGCGTATTGGTGGCGGCCTTGCTGACCGGCATACTCGGCGCACTCATCGAAGTGGTACTGCTGCGCCGTATCTATCACGTCCCCGAGCTGTTCCAGCTACTCGCGACCTTTGCCCTCGTCCTGGTGATCAAGGACGTCGCACTATATATCTGGGGCGCGGAAGAATTGATGGGCTCGCGTGCTCCCGGCCTCACCGGCGCGATCGAAATCTTCGGCCAGCGTTTCCCGAAATACAATCTCGCGCTGATATGCATCGGCCCGGCGGTGCTGGGCCTGTTGTGGCTGCTGCTGACGCGTACCCGCTGGGGTACGCTGATCCGCGCCGCGACTCAGGATCGCGAAATGGTCGGCGCGCTCGGCGTTAATCAGGCATGGCTGTTCACCAGCGTATTCGCACTGGGTGCGTTTCTCGCCGGCCTCGGCGGCGCGGTGCAAATCCCGAATGAACCGGCGAACCTGCATCTCGATCTGCAAACCATCGGCGACGCCTTCGTGGTCGTGGTTGTGGGCGGCATGGGCAGCATCCCGGGCGCTTACCTGGCGGCGCTGATCATCGCTGAGACCAAAGCGATCTGCGCGGCGATCGGCACGGTCCATATGTTCGGATTCGATTTTTCATTTTCCAAGCTGACGCTGGTGGTCGAGTTCCTGATCATGGCGGTGGTGCTGATCGTCCGGCCATGGGGATTGCTCGGCCGCCCGCAGGCCGTGACCCGCAGCGTGGCTGATATCGAGGCGCCGATCCGGCCCGCCAGCCCATTGCTGGTGAAGGTGGCTGTTGCAGTACTGGTAGTGGCGTTGGCCCTGCCGTTGTTGAGCGACGTCTTTCCGTATGCACTGGTACTGTCGATCGACATCCTGATCGCAGTGCTGTTTGCCGCCAGCCTGCACTTCATCATGGGTCCCGGCGGCATGCACTCGTTCGGGCATGCCGCCTACTTTGGCCTCGGGGCTTACGGTGCGGCGCTGCTGCTTAAAAGCGCGGGGCTGCCGATGATCGTGTCATTGCTGCTTTCTCCCTTCGTGGCGGCGCTGGGCGCGCTGATATTCGGATGGTTCTGCGTGCGCCTGTCCGGCGTTTATCTCGCCATGCTGACGCTCGCATTCGCGCAAATCGTGTGGTCGGTGATTTATCAGTCGGATGGCCTCACCGGCGGCAGCAACGGCGTGACCGGAGTCTGGCCGGCCGAATGGTTGTCGGGCAAGGTCGCGTACTACTACCTGACGCTCGCTGCAGCCGTTATCGGCTTGCTGATGATACGGCGCATCCTGTTCTCGCCATTCGGTTATGCGCTACGAGCCGGACGCGATTCGTTCCTGCGCAGCGATGCAATCGGCATCAACGTCAAACGCGTACAGTGGGTTGCATTCATCCTGGCGGGACTGATCTGCGGCGTTGCAGGCGGTTTGTTTGCATTTTCCAAAGGCAGTATCTCACCTGACACGATCCACGTCGCCCGCTCGGTGGACGGCCTGGTCATGGTGCTGCTCGGCGGCGTCCAGACACTGACCGGTCCGATAGTCGGCGCTGCATTGTTCACCTGGCTGCAGGATGTGGTGATGCGCCAGACTGAATACTGGCGCGCGCTGCTCGGCTTCACGATCCTGGCATTGGTGTTGGCCTTCCCGCAGGGGATTGCCGGATTTATACGCAGCCGTTTCGAAAAAGAGGAAGCCCGCACATGACGCTCTTACAAGTCAGGAATATCGCCAAGTCATTCGGCGGCGTCAAGGCGGTTGACGATGTTTCGTTCGACCTGCCGGCGGGGCAGTTGCTTGCCCTGCTCGGACCGAACGGCGCCGGCAAATCAACCTGCTTCAACATGGTGAACGGACAGTTGAGGCCCACCGCCGGATCGATCAAGTTTGACGGCCATGAACTGATCGGCATGCAGCCGCGCGACATCTGGCGGCTCGGCGTCGGCCGCACATTCCAGATCGCCGCCACGTTCAGCTCGATGACGGTGGTCGAAAACGTGCAGATGGCCCTGCTGTCGCGCGACAAAAAAATCTTCCATATGTGGCGTCCCGCCGCATCATTTTTCCGTGATGAAGCGCTCGCCCTGCTGGATCAGGTCGGGATGGTTGCGCAGGCCGATCGGCCGTGCAGCGTGTTGGCTTACGGGGACGTAAAGCGGGTCGAACTCGCGATCGCGCTCGCTAACAAACCGAAGCTGCTGTTGATGGACGAGCCGACTGCCGGCATGGCGTCGAAGGAGCGCAATGAACTGATGGCGCTCACCAAGAAGCTGGTGGTGCAGCACAACCTCGCCGTCCTGTTCACAGAGCACAGCATGGACGTGGTATTCGCTTATGCCGATCGCATGATCGTGCTCGCACGCGGCAAGCTAATTGCTGAAGGCGACGCCGAAACCATACGCAACCATCCGAAGGTGAAGGAAGTGTATTTCGGCACCGGCAAGACATTCGAGAAAGAGAAAAAGAACGAGGCGGCTGCATGAGCGACGTGATGCTGAAGATAGACAAACTGAACGCGTTTTACGGGCAGGCGCACATCCTGTTCGACGTATCGCTGGAAGTGAAGCGCGGTGAAGTCGTGGCGCTGATGGGCCGCAACGGCGCCGGCAAATCCACCACCATCAAAGCCGCGATGGGATTGCTGCAACAGAAGCGCGGCGATATCCAGTTCATGGGGCGCGACATCGGCAAGATGGATCCGTACCAGATCTCGCGCCTCGGCCTGGGTTTTGTCCCGGAAGACCGTCGCATCTTTACCGATCTCACCGTGACGGAAAACCTCGAAGTCGGCAAGCAACCGCCGCGTCCGGGCCTGTCGCCATGGACACCGGAAAAGCTGTTCAAACTGTTCCCCAACCTCGGCGAAATGCAGCAGCGCCCAGGCGGTCGCATGAGCGGTGGCGAACAGCAGATGCTGACCGTGTCGCGCACACTTATGGGCAACCCCTATCTGGTGCTGCTGGATGAACCGTCGGAAGGCGTGGCTCCGCTGATCGTCGAGCAGATGGCCAACATGATTCTGGAATTGAAGAAGGAAGGCATGTCTATCCTGCTGTCGGAGCAGAACGTGCACTTCGCCGAACTCGTCAGCGACCGTGTGTATGTGCTGGAGAAGGGACAGATCCGGTATCAGGGATCGATGCAGGAGCTGGCGGCGAATGAGGAAGTGCGGCGGACGTACCTGACGGTTTGAACCGGTCGCATCGTGTGGAATGTTGCGATTGGCGCGCGCGCCGCAGATCCCAAATAACGAGAACAAGCTGATTTTCACAGGTGGTAATCGAACCTTCACAGGAGAGGAGAGCATCATGAAAGACATCACGCGTCGCGACTCACTGAAGTTCATCGGTGGCGCCGGCTTGTTCGCTGCGTTTGGCACTGCGGCGTGGAGCACCCATGCCGCAGGAAAAATCACTCCCGACGCATCCAGCGCCCTGATAGTGGTCGATGTGCAGAACTGCTTCATCCCCGGCGGTACGCTGCCGGTGAACAAAGGCGACGAAGTGGTACAGGTGATCAATCGCATCTCCGGCGCATTTCGGAATGTCGTACTGACGCAAGACTGGCATACCCCCGGCCACGCATCGTTTGCCTCCGCACACGGCGGCAAAAAACCATTCGAGACGACCAAACTGTCTTATGGCCAACAGGTACTGTGGCCCGACCACTGCGTGCAGGGTACGGCGGATGCTGACCTGCACAAGGACCTCAAGATTCCACATGCGCAGCTGGTAATACGGAAAGGCTTCCGCAAAGGTATCGACAGCTATTCGGCATTCATGGAAGCGGACCGCAAGACCACCACCGGCCTGTCTGGCTATCTGAAGGAACGCAAGATAAAAAAGGTGTTTGTCACCGGGCTGGCCACTGACTTTTGCGTCGCCTGGACTGCCATGGATGCACGCAAGGAGGGCTTCGAAACCTATGTGATCGAAGACGCCTGCCGCGGCATCGACCTGAACGGGTCACTGGAACGCGCATGGAGCCAGATGAAGAGCAAAGGCGTTAAGCGCATCCAGTCGGGTGACATCACAATGGCATAAACAACCAATTCATATAGAACAAGGAAGAGAGACATGGCAACCGCAGCAATCGTAGAAAAATCCGGGAAAGTCGTCATTAAGAACGTCGGCCTGATGTTGTCCGGCGACCTGGAAAATCCCATCCTGGATGCCGACACCATCGTCGTCAACGACGGCAAGATCGTCGCAGTCGGTCGTTACAAGGATTGCGACACAGAAGGCGCTCGCACGGTAATCGATTGCCGCGGCACAGCGGTGGCGCCCGGCCTGATCGATTCGCACGTGCATCCGGTCGCAGGCGACTGGACCCCGCGCCAGAACCAGATCGGCTGGATAGACTCCACTCTCAACGGCGGCGTGACCACGATGATTTCGGCCGGCGAGGTGCACTATCCCGGCCGTCCGAAAGACATCGTCGGCCTGAAGGCGCTTGCTATTACATCGCAGCGCGCGTTCGATGGTTTCCGGCCAAGCGGCGTGAAGGTGCACGCAGGCGCTCCGGTCGTCGAAAAGGGCATGGTCGAATCCGACTTCAAGGAACTCGCCGAGGCGGGAGTGAAGCTGCTCGGCGAGATCGGGCTGGGCAGCGTCAAGGCCGGCAACGAAGCCGGCCAGATGGTGGCCTGGGCGCGCAAGTACGGTATCCAGAGCACCATCCATACCGGCGGTCCATCGATCCCGGGTTCCGGTCTGATCGACAAGGATGTGGTGTTGGAAGCGGATGCCGACATCATCGGCCATATCAACGGTGGGCATACTTCATTGCCTTACAAGGATGTGTGCGAGCTGTGCGAACGCTCGACGCGCGGCATTGAGATTGTCCACAACGGCAATGAGCGCATCGCGATACTCACTGCGCGCCATGCACATGAACTCAAGTGCCTGCACCGCGTGATCCTTGGTACAGACGGACCGGCTGGTTCGGGCGTGCAACCGCTTGGCATCCTCCGAATGGTTGCGCAGCTCTCCAGCCTGGCCGACATCCCCGCTGAAATCGCGTTCTGTTTCGCCACCGGGAATACCGCGCGCATGCGGAATCTCGATTGCGGTTTGATCGAGGTCGGCCGCGCCGCGGATTTTGTTTTCATGGATCGTGCGCAGCATACGGCCGGGAAGGATCTTCTCGAAAGTGTGCAGCTGGGTGATTTGCCGGGCATCGGCATGGTGATGATCGACGGGATTGTGCGATGCCAGCGCAGCCGCAATACGCCACCCGCAATGGAAGTGCCGGTTATCGAGCATTGACGGAATCCCAGGGCGTCAATCACGGTGGAACGCACACGCAAGTGCTGCGGAAGATTTAGCCGTAATAAAAGTACTAATAACTCACACAGGAGACCTTCCATGGAACACAAGAGCTTTCTGCTCAAGGCAATACGCCACGCAATCCTCGCCGGCGCAACGACCGCAGCACTGGCCGCATCCTCAGCCGCTATCGCTGCCGAGAAGGTGCGAATCGCCATGCCGCCGCAAACATGGTGGCCTGCAACCGTGGCAGTTGCCGCAGACAGATTGAAGCTGTTCCAGAAAGAAGGCATCGATGCCGAAATCACTTTCTACAAGGGCGGCGGACCGGCCTTCGAGGCATTGGCAGCAGGCGCGGCCGACATCAATTGCAATGGCGCCTACCTGGTTGCCCTCGGCCGCGGCAAGGGCGTTAAAGCGAAGATCGTCGCAACCACCGGCGTCAAATACGGCGGTTGGCACCTGATGGTGCCAAAGAACTCGCCGATAACAGACGCTTCCCAGCTTGCGGGCAAAAAAGTCGGTATATCCGCCAACGGATCCATCTCGGACTTCCTGTCGCTGTGGACCATGAAATCCAAAAACGTCAATTTCACCCGCGTGCCATTGGGTGGCGGCGGAATCGTGCCGGGGCTCGCCGCTGGTAACGTTGATGCTGTCTCGGTATGGGGGCCGCTCAGCTTCAAGATGATCCAGGACGGCTCTGCGCGCAGCCTCATCAACTTCGGCGAGGCTGTCGACCCGGACCTGAACGCAGGCTGGATCGCGACAGAAGAAATCATCACCAAACGTCCGCAAGCGGTCCAGGGCACCCTCAATGCGCTGTACGGTGCGGTCCAGCATCTCCGTCAGAACAGGCAATATGCGATCGACCTGATCGCGGAGCTGAACGACGTGCCTAAGGATATCGCCGCCAAGGAATACGAGGCATCCATCATGAACGCTTCGGCGGACGGCGCGATAGTGCCGCAGACCGTGGAACGTTCGGTTGATCTGGGCAAGGCCGGCGGCCTGACCAATCTCGCCCCCGCCGCTGATACTTTCGTGACCAGGTTCAAGCCTGTTCCGACGCGTCTGTGAATTCACGCATAGCGAGGGTGGCCTGCCACCCTTTCACGGTTCTGCTGCTCGCATTGTTGGTATGGGAGCTGGTATCCCGGGCGGGCCTCATCAATCCCGCCACGCTGCCATCAGCTTCAAAGGTGTCCAGCGTGCTGGGGGAGTTGCTGCAACGCCCGGCGGTGTGGCAAGCCATCGGGGTGACCGCGTGGGAAGTGCTGATCGCCTTCCTGATCGCCGTACCGGCGGGGATCGCCATCGGCGTCTTTCTGGCGGAGGATCGCTATTGGGGCGAAGTTTTCAAGCCGTTCTTCTATTTCTTGTTCAGCATACCGAAGTCGATTTTCCTGCCGATGTTCATCCTTGCCATCGGCATCGGTATTCCGCAAAAAATCGCGTTCGGCGTGTTCTCGACCATATTCATCGTGGTCATGAGCATGTCGGTTGCGGTGGAGAGCGTGCGCGGCAGTCACATCATGGTTGCACATTGTTATGGCGCGACGCGCCGGCAGATATTCACCCACGTCTACCTGCCCAGCATGCTGCCCGCCATCCTGGAAACGCTGCGGCTGGGAATGATATTCAACTTCACGGGCGTGATCCTGGCGGAGATGTATGTGTCGCGCGCCGGCATCGGCAATCTTATTGGAACTTGGGGTGAAAACTATCAGTTGCCACAGCTTTTGGCGGGCATCCTGATTGTGTCGGTAGCAGCAATCGCATTCAACGAATCAGTCCGCGCCATCGAGAAAAAGTACGGACATTGGAGAACAGAGTAATGACAAGCAATGCAATGCCGCGCGCCGCGAACGGCGCCGTTACCACGGCGCGGCAGGCGGCGATCGATGTCCGCAACGTAACGCTGACTTACAAAAGCAATAATAGCGAGAGCGTCACGGCACTCGACAATGTTTCGTGTGTCATCGAACCGGGCAAGTTTGTTGTCCTGATCGGACCGAGCGGATGCGGAAAGTCGTCGCTGCTGATGATGATGGCCGGCTTGCGCCATCCGAGCCAGGGCGAAATTCTCTGCAATGGCACGCCGATCACTGGCCCAGACCCGGACCGAGTCGGTGTGGTGTTCCAGGAAGCGAACCTGTATCCGTGGCTGAGTGCGCAGAAGAACGTCGAATTCCCTCTGATGCTGAAAAAGATCCCGGCAAAGGAGCGGGGCGCGCGCGCCATGGAAGCACTTGAACTGGTAGGACTGGCGAAATTCGCAAAGAGTTTTCCGCATGAGCTGTCGGGCGGTATGAAGCAGCGCGTGTCGATCGCCCGCGGCCTCGTTCACCATCCTGGCGTACTCCTGATGGACGAACCATTTGCCGCACTCGATGAACAAACCCGCTTGACGATGGGTGACGAGTTGTTGCGCATCTGGCAGCGCACTGGGCAGACCATCGTCTTCGTCACGCACAGCCTGACGGAAGCGGTGTATCTGGCTGACGAAATCGTGGTGATGTCGGCGCGTCCGGGCCGCATAGTCGAAACCATCGGGGTTCCGCTGCCACGGCCGCGCACCATGGATGTGATGTCGACCGAGGCATTCGGACAGTTGAGAGGCCGACTGTGGCGCCTGATCAAGGATGCGTGAGGAAACCATGCGAATTTCTCCGACCGCTACCCGAAGGATCCTGATACTTGCCGTGCTGGTTTTCTGGGAGGCTGCGCCGCGCCTCGGGTGGGTGCACAGCCTGTTCCTGCCGCCGTTGAGCGAGGCGCTCATAGCGGGTTACAAGTCTTATCCGATGTATCTGGAAAATCTCGCGGTCACCTTGGGAGAGGTCGCCGCAGCCCTGATCATCGCCTGCGGCGGCGGCGTGATGTTGGGCGCCCTGATTGGCAGCGTGCCCGCGTTGCGCCGGTCGCTCACACCGCTGTTCTCGAGTCTCTACGCGATTCCACTGGTTGTCTTGTATCCACTCATGGCTGCATGGTTCGGCATCGGCTCGGAATCGAAAATCGTCTTCGCCAGCGTGTACGGCATCATCCCCGCCATACTGGCCACTGCCGCCGGGATCCAGGGCATAGACCCGCAGTTGTCACTGACGGCGAAAAGCATGGGCGCTACGCTCTGGCAGCGCATCATTCACGTGATCATTCCCGCTGCGATTCCCTCCATCCTGTCCGGCGTACGCATCGGCGGAGCGTTGGCCATCGTCGGCGTAGTCGTTGCCCAGATGCTGCTTTCCACTGCAGGCCTCGGCTTTGTCATTACCACTTACCGTACGCTACTCGACGCGCCACACGTGTTCGCTGCGATTCTCTTCGTATTGGTTATAGCGATTGCTTTCGACTGGATGGTGCGGATGTTGGAGAAGCGCACTGCGGCGTGGAGCGCGAGCATTGCGCCGCGCTAGCGTCGATAACGATGCGTCATCCGTTCCACGATGAAATGCCTGACTATGAATTGGAAACCGACGCGCAAGCGTGTCGGTCAAACTTGTCGTTATGCCGAATAAGCTCTTGAAATACATCCAACTGGATCCAGGCAACGACTTGCCTGACATTAGCGATCTGCGACCGTTTAAGGCGATTGTGGTTATTGAAGATGAGGTGCCGCAAATATGGCAATGGGAAGTCAGCCGATGGCTCGTGCAGTCAGGCTGCAGCTATATGATGGCTTGGGGAAAAGAGTGCGGTTCGTGGGAAGAATCCGTAGACGAGGCTAATCAGGAGGCTTTCAACTACGAAGACGTGCCGCCCGAGCAGGTCGTTATGACCACATGCCATGAAGACGAGGAATTATCCGAGGTTTTCTGGTTTGCGAAGCATCGGGCATTTCACCCTTCTCATGATCTGGGCAATACCGTGATCCTTCATATTTCTGGGGAAGCGAAGAAAGATGATTTGCAGAGCTTGTATGAGCAGGCATAACGCGTAGCTTACGTAGGTAAATTTTGCTCCCCGTCCGACTTAATTTTGTCGATATTTTTTACAGCTACTAATTGTTGAATGTCTAAGTTCATGATCTAAAGCAATATTATTAAAAGGAACGATTATTGCTTTATGTAAATTTCTTAATTAAACGGAAATTTATATGAAAAGGTATTTCGCATTCGTCGCATTCATCCTCGCAAGCATAGTCGGGTCGGTCGTTCCGACTCTGGCGCATGCGATACCCTTTGGTGGAATCATCGATGATAGCCCAGTGAAACTTGCTCCCGTTGTTTTTTCCACGTCCTACGACTTTTTTGGTTCGGGGAATCGCATTGGGCGCCTTACCTTGGAAAACTACACCGGTGGCCCGATCAGTGGAAATTCTGTTACGTTTAAATACGAACCTACAACTCTGTTTTCGGGGGGATTCACTATCCTTCCTTTCACCGAATCTGGTCCGTATACGGAAATTTCCGGGTCGATGACGCAGTCGGAGCCAATCGCATTTAACTTTACTCTCAGCGACGATATGCATTCATTTACGGTCGACCCATCTGGCACATGGTCTGCGTCGGGAGCGCTGTCGAATGCTCGAACGTCGGAAAGCCTCGTAAATAATGGGGACTCTGGCATTAATGGCAGGTGGGTGATCGCGAGCGACATTGGAGCCGTGCCTGAGCCAGCAACGATTGCATTGTTTGGCCTGGGGTTGGCTGGACTAGGCTTCATCCGCCGCCGGAATCGGCGATGCTAAGACGTTGAGTTTGACGGCTCGCTTAGCAGGACGGGTAAAAACGCTCTGCAAGCTGGTTATCAAAAACGCCTCGATAGCCGAGGCGTTTTTTTTGAGTTTTCTCATTGGGAATTGTAGGGGACGCATTATTTTCCAGACAGGCCCTAGGTGAGCCCGCAATATTAAGTTAGTGAAGTTTTTATCGATTCAGGTACGAGCGCATAAATCCAGTCGCCGTGAAAATGCGCGGCTCTTAAAGCGAGATTGGCCAATTCCGTGTTGCTGACCTTAGGCAC
>JBBWZW010000529.1:0-3088 GCA_039649305.1 Burkholderiales bacterium | reverse complement strand
CGATAGCACCGCCTGCTGCCGCCGAGGCCATCGTGGCAAACGGATTCGGCCGCGACCGCGTCCCGCTCACTATCCCGTTACTGCTGAGCATTGTTGCGGGATACATCGACAGCTGCACCTTTCTAGCCCTGTTCGGCCTGTTTGTCGCGCAGGCTACCGGAAGTTTCGTGATTGCGGGCGCGCAGCTCGTCACACATGACGACAAAATATTGATCAAAATACTCGCTATCCCGGTGTTCTTCTTGGCCGGCATGGTCACGACGGCTGCAGTCGCGGTTACCAGCGGCTGGCGGTATGGCGCCTTGCCGTGCACGCTTGTGCTGGAAGAGATTTTGTTAATCGGGTTTGCCGGGACCGGTTTGGCTGGAAGCCCTTTTCTTGATCCCAGCGCTCCGATGACGCTCACAGCCGCTCTCCTGGGGCTCGCTGCTATGGGTGTGCAGAGCGCTCTCGTCCGGCTGCTAATGCGCGAGTTCGGCTCCACCAACGTCATGACCACGAATACGACGCAGCTGGCAATCTATGCGACCGAAGCCGTGCTGACCTGGCGCAAGAAGCGCCAAGTGACGAAAGACGTCGAGATCGCGGCCGCGTTTACCGCCACTTGCCGCCAATTGCGTGAACTGCTGCCGCTGGTCCTCGGCTTCTTGCTTGGGACAATCGCCGGCGCGCTCGCCTATCTCCAAATCGGCTGGTGGTGCGTACTCGCTCCCATACTGCTCGTCGCGAGCATGATTATATGGTCGCTCTGGTTCGAGCGTGGCCGCAGCGCGTCGAATCCGGACGCTCGCCTCTCCTAGAATGCTCCCGACACCGGCGTGCGACCAGCGCGACCGCGCTTGCCTCAGATGCGTACGGCTGACGTCGAGAACGCGGTCTTGGCGGGCGATTGAAATTGAAGCAGCACACCCGCAGCACCGACCCCGATGAGCGTGGCTGCAACAAATGCAAAGAGAAATACGCGCATGTTCGCTGCCCTCTGGATGCGTGCAAGGCAGCTATGAACGGCGCCACCCGAAATCAAGTGACTCGATCTGTTCGTCCAACGCAAGAGATGCCGGACATTATTAAGTGGAGGCAAAAAGGCTATTCGAACCTCTAGACATTATTTCTCGGCGGCCGAGCGCCAATTGATCGTCGTCAGTTCGTCGGCTGTGAAGCGCTCATTACACTAATCAGGGCGCCAAGCCTGACGAAGCACATCTGTTTTGCGCCCCGGGCTCTCTCCCCCCCGACGTTCCGGCGCGCAACAAGCGGCCGGCTCCAGCCCCCCCGAGCCGGCCGCTTTCCTTTTGCGACATTCGCCACACCAGAACAACGAGTTCAAACGCTGACGTCCGCGAATGTCCATGCGGATAGCGTCGACCATTTTAAGTCAGAAGCGAACAGCATATTCGAATATTCGACCGTTATCTCGTTTGTCGAAAAACACCACTATCAGCGTTGCGAGGAGACAATCAGCCGTCAGGATAACTGCGGGACGTGATGGCATATCGACCGATGAACGAAGCTTCAAAGGTGTAAGACCATGTCGACAAATTCGCAGCCGATGAACAGTTCCTCACGCGCAGCTTTCAACCGGGACGTCACACCAGTATTGCCAGCAAGCATGCTGCAAGAAGCAACGGTTTCGCCATATCGACGCGGCGCAAGTCATGACAAGCAGGCTGGTCGCGACGAGGCCCTGCGGCCGCCGTCCCCCAACGCCGCCGGCGCCGCCGTGGAGATTTTTCCATCCAATGCCGTGAGTCGCCGAGCCGTGACGTGGAATGGCATGACAGCAGAGATTGTTCAGGCGACCACGCGTAACAAGATCGAACTGCACTTCCGTGCTCCGGTTCATCTGTTGGTCGTCTGCGAGCGAGGCATCCGGCGCAACGGCGAAACATTTGTCGAAGGCTTGCCGCGCTCGGCGCTCCGAGACCAGACGCGAAAACTCACCTTTGTACCGGCGGGTCACGATTATTTCGAGTGGCAGGAACCCCGCGTTCTCACGCGTCTTGCCTATTTCTACTTCGACCCGGCGACGCTTCCGATCCAGCCGGAGGTCGGCTTCGCCGACATGCTGCTTGCGCCGCGTCTCTTCTTCGAAGACCCGGCGCTTGCGCACACCGCGCTCAAGCTGGAGAGGCTGATCGAAAGCTCCGACTCCAGCAATCAACTTTACCTCGAAGCACTCGGCATTGTGCTCGCACATGAGCTGGTGCGGCTCAACGCGGGAGCGCCCCGTGTCGAGCCGCCAGTCCGCGGCGGACTTGCTGCCTGGCAACAGCGGATCGTTGTGGACTACATCGAGGAACATCTCCCCGAACAGATATCGCTCGCCACGCTTGCGCAGCTCGTCCGCCTGAGCCCGCATTATTTTTGTCGGGCGTTCAAGCAATCGTTCCGCATCACTCCGCATCGCTATCACAGCGCCCGTCGTATCGAGCACGCCAAAGCTCTGCTGGCGAGACCTTCCCGCTCTGTCACCGATATCGGGCTGGCTCTCGGGTTCAACGCGACCAGCTCGTTTTCGGCAACATTCCGCAAGGCAACCGGTCTCACACCGACCGGTTATCGCGGAAGCCTCGTTTAGGAATTCGGCAACTCACGGAATCCAGTCTTTTAAGGGAGGCAGATGTGTTTCGCACCGGCGTCGCAATTGCACTCGCTCTGCTAGCGTTGCCGGCAGCGGCACGCGACAACGGACAGTGGGAAAATCAGCCCACCTTCCTGCGTCAATGGTTCCAGAAGCTTATGCAGCCCGACAATCCACATTTGTCGTGCTGCGGCGAAGCCGACGCCTTCGAGGCCGACAACTTTGAGGTGAACGGCGATCAGTATGTCGCCATCATCACCAATGGCAAGGGTGTCATTCCCGACGGGACGAGAATTCCCGTCCCTAATCAGAAAATCAAATGGGACAAGGGCAACCCTACGGGACACGGAATTATCTTCATCGGAATCTATGGAGATGTTTTCTGTTACGTGACGCCGGGCGGTGTCTGACCAATCGTCCGTTCACAAACCTTGCTCCTAATTCTGTTTGCCAGAAGGAAAAATGACATGATCGCCTCGGCGCTTACGGCGTTGCTCCTTGGCTCAC
>JBBWZW010000475.1:0-26665 GCA_039649305.1 Burkholderiales bacterium | reverse complement strand
AAGGCTCGGATTGAGTATGACCTGGACTATCTGCGCAGTTGGTCACTTGCATTAGACCTATGGATCATCATGCGCACTTTTAATGTGCTTTTAGGCCGAGACGACGCTTATTGACGGCGCAGGACTTCACTTGGGATGTAACCGCATTCCGTCGTCCTTCGTCGTCGTTGCGGGGTTAAACGTACGCCTGCACGGCTCTTGTTCAACGTTATATTGCAATCCTCACGATAAAAAGCCGATAAAAGATTACTAAAACGATATTTCTATCGTAGAATAGTTGATACTTTTGCAATATTGGCAAAGGTGACATTGTCCGAAGCGACGTGACGCTGAGCCGAGGCGAAAAATGTATTCGATTTTTGGGGAATTCATGCAGTCTATTCAACTATGGCTTGCAGTCGTGATGTTAAGCACTGCTGCTTGCGCCACTGCCGATTCGATACCGTCCGCTGGCGTCGACGCTGCCCCAGGCGTTCATGCGATTTTCAATCTTGACCATTTTCCGGGTGTCGCCGATACAGAGCGCAGGCGGTACCTCTACGGCGCACCCCTCGAGACGGTGCCGCCCAAACCGAGTAACCGCTCATCCCCCAACGAGGCGAGGATGCTGCCTGTACCTTCAAAAACAGCGGATCAAGACTCTGCGTGGACGGTACTCGATACGCGAATTGGCTCTCGATCTTTTTCGTCGCACGCCGGTGCGGGGCCATATAAGGCGTTGGATAGCGGCTCCGAAATTTCTGATATCGACACCTTATATCAATTGCGCGCGGGACGACTTTCGCGTGTCCCGGAGCCAGAGAGTTGGGCGTTGATTCTTCTCGGCATGGGGTTCATCGCTTACCAGTTGCGACGCTCCGAGCCACCGCTCAGATTGTGGGACCTGAAACAAATTGCCGGCCGACGCTCTTAAGCGCCGTGCCGCATGTCCACAATATATTTGTTAGAAAATATTTCTGATATCGCGAAGCACCCCGTGAGCCAATATTGAAGGAGCAATATCTTGAACTGCTGTGATGTCCCGCTTTCGATTAGCGTTAATACTTCGGCGCCTCGTATGCGTCTGCTTCCCGCTCTTGTGGCGCTGCTTTGCACGGTAGTGATATCAGGCTGCGGCAATAAGGATGCTAAGCCAGGCCAGGCTCTTGTCAAAGTGGGCGGTGATGAAGTAACGGTGCACCAGTTCAATGATGAGCTGGCACGTATGGATGGAGCGAACGAATCCGTACGCAAGCAGGTACTGGAAGGATTGATCGATCGCCAGTTGCTGCAGGCGGAAGCGGCTCGCAACAAACTGGACCGAGGTCCTGAGGTGATGCAGGCGATCGAGCGCGCTAGGGCACAGATACTGGCACAGGCGTACCTGAAGAACCTGTTTGCCAATATGACGAAGCCGGCCGGCGCCGAGATCCAAGCGTACTTCACTGAGAACCCAGCTTTTTTCACGAAACGTAAAGTGTTCGACATGAAGGAGCTGCTGGTCGACAGCAAAGAGGTGAATGCGAACCTGCAGGCGGCAATGGACACGGTCAAGTCGATCGAGGATTTGATCGCATGGCTTGAAGCCCGCAATATCCAGTTTGGGCGGCGTCAAACCACACGCACTACTGCAGACGTTCCGCTCGAGATGGCGACCAAGCTGCAAACAATGCAGAAGGGTCAGTCCATTATTGTCAAGCAGGGCGAACGTAGCCTGCTGATGTTCATCAATGACGTCAAGGACAGTCCGGTGGAGTTCGCGGTCGCCGAAAAACAGATCGAACAATTCCTGATCAATAAAAAGCGCGAGGACGCAAAGCGGTCCGAGATTGCACGCTTGCGTGCGGCGGCGAAGATTGAATACCTGAACCAGCCCGCGCAGGCTGGCGAGGGCAGCAAGACTCGCGAGGGCGACACCAAGGTGGCTCCCGCTGCTCCCAATAATCATATCGAACGCGGTGTCGCCGGATTGAAGTAGCTTACAACGCAGTGGGCTATACAACGCGGACCCCGATTACCGTAAATTCGGCGACATCGGGGAAGAAGCGTCAATTGCTGTTTTCGACGTACGGGTTGAGACGGAACATGAAAAACTTTTTTATTTGGCTCGCGGCGCTCCTCCTGTCCGCGTGGGTTGGCGGCGCAATCGGCGCCGAGGCACGTCTGGGTCCTGGCGACATGATCAAAGTGACCGTGTTCGGCAATCCGGATCTCTCGCTGGAAACCAGAGTGAGCGACACCGGAACCATCACCTACCCGTTACTTGGTGAAGTGCGGGTGGGTGGGCTATCGGCATACGCTGCGGAGAATAAAGTCGCGGGCCTTCTCGAGAGCGGTGGTTTCGTTCGAAAGCCGCAGGTCAACATAATTGTCACCCTGGTGCAAAGCGAACAGGTCTCTGTGCTCGGTCAGGTCAATAAGCCCGGGCGCTATCCGCTTGACGGGCGACGCAGTCTGACCGATCTGATCGCCCAGGCTGGCGGAATAAACGTTGAAGGTGGGGACATGATTACGCTCGTTCGCAGTCGCAACGGCAAAACCAGTAAGGACACCGTCGACCTAGTAGACATGATGCGTTCCGGGGACATGGCCAAGAACTTCGAACTCGCCGGCAGTGACGTCATTTACGTTGAACGTGCGCCGCGGTTTTATATATACGGCGAAGTGCAACGCCCGGGAGCATACCGGCTGGAGCGAAACATGACGGTACTGCAAGCGCTATCGGCCGGCGGCGGTTTAACGCCGCGTGGCACCGAACGGGGCATGCGCATAAAGCGACGGGACGCCAATCGCAAGCTGCAAACGATTGAGGTGAAACAAGACGACATTCTTAGCCCGGAAGATGTCGTGTACGTTCAGGAAAGCCTGTTTTAATGCCGGCCCTTTTCGCTCATTACGGCGTGGCCGGCTCCCAGCATCTCGTCATAGCCGATCAAGAGATATCTCAATGAACTTCACCCAGCTTTTTACGGTCTTGCGCGCGCGCCGCTTGATTGTCCTTTTCACGTTGTTTATGACTGTAGCAACCACGTTGGTCGTGAGCTTGCTCCTGCCTAAGACGTATAAGGCGACTACCACGCTGATCCTCAATTACAAGGGAATTGATGCCGTTTCAGGGGTGGTGTTGCCGGCCCAGCTGACAGGCGGCTACATGGCTACCCAGATCGACATTATCAACAGCAAAAATGTTGTGTTGAAGGTCGTCGACGCCTTGAAGCTGGCTGATGGCAACGCGGTGAAGCGCGATTTTTACGAGTCAACAGGCGGCCAAGGCGACATTCGCGAATGGCTGGCCGAACTTCTGCTGAAGAATCTCGATGTGACACCCTCCCGCGAAAGCAGCGTCCTTGCAGTCACATTCAAAGGTTCCGATCCACAGTTTGCCGCAGCTGTTGCCAATGCCGTCGCTGCTGAGTACCAGCAGACAGCCGTCCAGCTCAAGGTCGATCCGTTGAAAAAAGCATCAATGTACTTCAACAGCCAGATCAAGGTCCTGCGCGAGAATCTCGAAACTGCCCAAAACAAAGTCTCCAAGTACCAGCAGGAGAAGGGCATTGTCAGTATGGACAATAGGCTGGATGTCGAATCGGCCCGGCTCAACGATCTGTCCAGTCAATTGGTCCTGGTGCAGACCCAGCTAATGGAAGCCGCGTCGCGGCGCCGCCAGGCCACTGGAGAGAACGGCGGCGAATCTCCGGATGTGCTGGCGAACCCATTGGTTCAAAATCTGAAGGCCTCGCTGGCACAGATGGAGGCTAAATTTTCGGATATCTCGCAAAAACTGGGACAGAACCATCCGCTGTACCAAGGAATGAAAGCGGAGATTGAACAGCTGCGCGCGGAATTGAACCGCAATATCCAATCTACGTCGAATGGTGTCGGCAATAATGCTTTGATTCTTCACCGGCGGGAATCGGAATTGCGCAGCGCGCTACAAGCGCAAAAAGCCAAGGTGCTGGAACTCAATCGCGCCCGCGACGAGCTGGCTGTACTGGGCAAGGAAGTGGAGAACGCACAGCGAGCGTACGAACTTACGACGCAGCGATTTACCCAAACGCGGCTGGAAGGCCAGGCGGATCAAGTCGATGTTGCGGTGCTTGACCCCGCCGTTCCCCCGCTTGAACCGGCCAATCCCAAGGTGCTTCTCAATATCTTGCTTTCGGTGTTTCTTGGCACCGTGCTAGGACTCAGCTTCGGATTGCTCGCCGAAATGCTTGATCGACGCGTGCGCACTGCGGACGACCTGGTTGAAGGACTCCAAATGCCGGTCCTCGGGGCAGTGCATCGGGCCTTGCCCAAGGGCCGCCGCTTCGCATTTCCCAAACTGTTCGTGCCACGGCGGTTGCGTTTGAACTGAGAAAGGTAGCAGATGATGAATTATCCAGTCCCTCAGGTGTCGGCCGTACCGGCTCATCCCGACCGGGAGCCAAGTATTGGACATATCCTGGTGGAGCTCGGCAAACTCACGCCGGACGATATCGTGCGTGTGCTCCGTCTACAAAAGCAACTCGGATTGCGTTTTGGCGAAGTCGCGCAGCAACTGGGCCTGATCAACGCGTTCGACGTTCAACAAGTTCTGGCACGGCAGTTCAAGTATCCATATCTGCAATCCGGGCAAGGGCCATATCCCCTTGAACTTGGGGCCGCGTACCGCCCTTTCACCGCCGAAGTAGATGTGCTGCGAGCTCTCCGCACCGAACTGATGTTGCGTTGGTTTGGCAAGGGACACAAAGCACTGGCAATTGCAGGCGTCAGCCCCAGAGTTGGAAACAGCTTGCTGGTTGCAAACCTTGCCGTCTTGTTCTCCCAGATGGACCGGCGCACGCTGATTGTCGATGCAAACATGCGCGATCCGCGCCAACATAAAATATTCGGTCTCAAAAACGGACAGGGGTTATCTGACATTCTCGCCGGACGGGCGGGTATGGAAACCGTCGTCAAGGACGGGTTGTTTGCAAATCTGTCGGTACTTCAGTGTGGCACGCTTCCGCCGAACCCGGAGGAGCTCATCGGTCGATCCGCCTTCTCTGTTTTGAATGACAGCATTACACGACAATTTGACGTCGTTTTATACGATACACCGGCACTGACGCACTCTGACGCCATTGCTCTGGCTGCTCGTTTAGGTGGGGTTGTTTTGGCCGTTCAAAAAAACAAGACTCGTCTGAATGATGTTACGCGAATCAAGGAGCAAATTCTTGGAGCCGGGGCGGACATTGTGGGCTCGGTCCTGCTCGACGTCTAATGAGTATGCCCGACATGATGTCCTCAAGGGGTTCGTACGGTGATCTAAGGGCCGCAATGCCCGAGTGGCTGCCTATTGCTATCGGGCTGCTGGTGCTATACGTGCCGACCTTCTATGACCTTTTGAATGGATTGTGGACTACGGACGAGCAAGGGCACGGGCCGATCATTCTTGCATTGTGTATCTGGCTATTCCACCGCCAGTGGCCGCGGATGCTGGAGGGAACCGACGGTCAGTCGCCCGCATCAGCCGGCTGGTTGATTCTTGGCGTAGGGTTGATCCTCTATGTGATCGGTCGTTCGCAGATGATTTTGATGTTTGAGGTGGGTTCCTTTCTTTGGGTCGTCACAGCACTGCTGCTGTTAAAGCGGGGCAGAAGCGCGCCAGGAATACTGTGGTTTCCACTCTTCTTTTTGCTGTTCATGATTCCGCTGCCGAGTGGGCTGGTGACCTTACTGACCATGCCGATGAAAATAGCCGTCTCTTATGTTACGGAATTTGTTCTGTTCTGGCTTGGCTACCCCATTGCGCGCAGCGGTGTGACCCTGCAGATCGGGCCGTACCATCTCCTCGTAGCTGACGCCTGTGCCGGCTTGCAAACGCTTTTTACTCTGGAAGCCTTAGGCTTGTTCTATCTAAACCTGGTCCGGCGCACGTCAGTTTTCAGAAATATTTCACTGGCTGTCTTGATAGTACCGATTTCGTTCTCTGCAAATGTGATTCGGGTGATGGTGCTCACACTTGTGACTTACTATTTCGGCGACGCCGCGGGACAAGGATTTATGCATGGATTCGCCGGCATCGTTTTGTTTATGAGTGCGTTGATACTCATCGTTGCCGCGGACTCTCTTTTGCATCGACTTGAAAAGGCGCGGTCACTAGCGAATAACCAAACAATGAGGATCGGTCGATGAAAAAATCGTTGATCGTTAGCCTTGTGCTCGGCGTGCTCATGATGTCCGCAGGTGGCTTCACCAAAGTCCTCACTCCTACTGTAAAGCTGGCCGATCAGAACGTGAAAATCGAGCTCGTGAACATGATCCCGACCTCGTTCGGCGATTGGCAGCCAGATACCGCGACAGTGCCCCTGCAAGCCGATCCGGAAGTGCAAAGGAGACTGGATAAGCTCTATAACCAAACGCTGTCGCGGACCTATGTCAACAAGAGAGGTCAACACATCATGCTCTCGATTGCTTATGGTGCGGACCAGAGCGACTCTGTGGCAATGCATAAACCCGAAGTATGTTATGCCGCCCAAGGCTTCGAAATCAAAAACGTCGTTGCGAGCGAACTCTTGACCAGCGTGGGCAACTTGCCGATCACCCGGTTGCTCGCGGTTCATGGTGCTCGTAGCGAACCCATCACCTATTGGATTACGGTAGGCGACAAAGCGATCAGACCGGGCCTCAGCCAAAAGGTTGAGCAGATCCGTCACGGATTATCCGGGAAAATCCCGGACGGGATGTTGGTGCGTGTATCTTCGATTGACGCGAACGAAGCGGCCGCTTACGGCCTTCAGGCCGGATTCATTCAGGATCTGCTTGCAAGTATTTCCGATACGAGCCGAGCAAAGTTAGTTGGCACCTATGGTTCATAAATCATCTCACCCGCTACCCTTGTTTATGGCTCAGAGCATCACCGACTCATTTTTGATGGCGCGGCAATCCGCGATTCTATTTGAGGTTTCTCAGAATAGTCAGCTGCAAAAATAATTGGGTGCAACACGTACGGTTTCCCCGATAACGGAAAAGGGGCAGTAATGAAGCGGTTTTATTTGGCTGGTCAGAATAATTTTGGTAACCGGGGTTGCGAAGCGCTCGTGCGTTCGACTATCGAATTGCTCAAAGCAGAGTTTGGTGAAGTCGAAGTTATGGTGCCAAGCTATCGACCCGACCTCGATTCAAGGCAATGGCCGGAAGCGCAGCGCAGCGGTTGCCGCTTTGTGCGAGCCGATCCGTATCCCGATAAGTTTCGGACCTGGGGGAGGGGAAGCCGGGTTCTGCCGTTCCTTAAGCATTTCTACCTTCCGGACTACGAAATCCCCAAGGACGTCTTGTCTGACGTTGCTTCCTGTGATGCCTTGCTGTTGATCGGCGGGGACAATATCACTCTTGACTACGGTATCGAATCACTGCTTTGGCATATTCGTTTTGCCCAGCATGCACAACGGCTGGGAAAAAAGGTGATGATCTGGGGCGCATCTGTTGGCCCTTTTACCTCTGAACTAGTGGTCGAACGGCTGGCAGCCGATTTTCTTCGCAGTGTTGATTGCATCACTGTGCGGGAAACTATATCTCTGAAATATCTCCACGCAATCGGGGTGGCGAAGAATGTCAGACTGGTGACGGACAGCGCCTTTGTGATGACGCCGCAACCGGTCGATATGTCGACGTTTTGGCCCACCAGGAATGGGAAAACGATCGTCGGATTTAACATGAGCCCCCTCATTCAGAAGTTCCGTCCGAAAGGCGAGGCTCGACAGGTATTGCAAAGAGAAGTCGCAGAGTTTCTTAAGGAAACAACTCAGCAGGATTCCGTGTCGATTGTGCTCTTGCCGCATGTTGACCCGCTCGATGGCCATTCTGAAAACAGCGACAGCCATTACATGCGCGAGATACTTGAGATGACGGGAAACTGCAATGGCAGCGTGAGTATGGTTCCGAGCACCCTTAACGCTGCGCAGCTAAAGTACATATTATCCCAATGCACGTACTTCATCGGCGCCCGGACCCACGCAACAATCGGCGCATTGTCCTGCATGGTCCCCACCATTTCGGTTGCCTACAGCACCAAGGCAAAAGGGCTGAACCGCGACCTTTTTGGCAATGAAGACCTGGTGCTGGAGACTTCACAGGTCAGCAAGTCGTCGCTCAAACATTACTACTACAGGCTTACAGAAAAAAGGGAGGAAATCGTCGCAACACTGAACCTCCGGATTCCGGAGTGGCGCGAAAAGGCCACCTTGTCTCCAAAGTCGCTCGCCGGCCTCATCGCTGAATGCCCGCCTGTCCTATGAGACCACTAACGAAAGCGCCGGCAAGCGGCGGCCCTTTTTTTGTCGCAGCAGGGTTCGCCGCACTGTTCCTGACAGCGATCATAGGTGCGGGCATTGGTGCAGGGCTATACAAGATGATCGCTGCTCTGGTACTTCTGGTACCAGCAATATTCATGCTGATGCGTCCGGACGTTTTCCTCTTGTTATTCGCGGGACTAGCCTTGCTGGTAGCAGGATCGCTTAAGTATTTCTTTGGAATGGGGCAGTTTCAGTGGGTCTTATCAGTTTTCGGGGCGGTACTGCTCGGTTATACGGTGATGCAAAATCTGTTTTCCGGGGAGGCCAAGACAATTCCCGCCGACGGAGTGGTGCAGTTAATACTGCTCTGGTGGTCCATGGTCATTTTCTCTTCGGCGGCTAATGCGTTGCCAGGTCTCGATTGGTTTGTCGGACTCAGGATCTACCTGCCATTCTTCGGCATATTTGCCTATGTCGCCTATTGTCGGTCCACAGAAAAACTCATCAAGAGCGTGATGCTCTTCATCATTTTCATTGCGGCCGTACAGTGGATCTTCTGCCTTTACCAGAAATTGCAAGTAGTGCCTTTACGGATCGCGGGACATTACCCAGGGTCTCCCTGGGATAGCATCGTGGGGTCGTTCGGCGGGGACAAGTTCAGTGGTGGTGAAAGCGGCTCACTCGGAATTTATCTCTCAATCGTCATGGTTATTGCCATAGCGCTGAAAAAAAATCGGCAAATCAGTGTTGTTCCTTTCCTCGCCCTGTTTGTTTCAGGCTTTGTGGCAATGGCACTCACGGAATCGAAGGTAATTGCTTTAATGATTCCCTTGGGATGTCTGCTCGTGTATCGCGAATACGTATGGTCCCATCCGGCGAAATTTTTGGCCGGCACGGCGGTCGCTATGCTTTTCATGGCAGGCCTTCTTTCGGCCTACTATTACCTGTACTGGCAAGCCGAGGCTAAGTCGGGTCTTATAGAGTCCCTATACTCCAGATTGTTCTACAGCTTTGATCCGAATTTCCAGGCTTCGGCGACCAATCTTGGACGGGTCGGCTCCCTGGTGTTTTGGTGCGATAAGCATACGCTGACAGATAATCCGCTGACACTGCTGGTGGGGCATGGGCTGGCCAGCGCCGTCAGCGCCAGCACGGTCATCGGACAAGGGGCAGCTGCACAGCGTTACGGCCTGATGCTTGACGTGACCGGGGCATCCAAGCTGCTCTGGGAGTCCGGCCTGCTCGGATTGATGTGCTTCCTGTCGGTTTTCGCGGTCGGTTTTCTTCGTGCCGGTCAGATGAAGGCCCACCGGATGGTGCCTCCGTGGCATCGGGCTGTCATGTCGGGAGTGGAAGCATCGATGGTCCTTATGCCACTCTCGATTTTTTACGAGGTAACGGTAGTAAGTAGTCCGCCCATGCAATTCGTAGCAATGTTCCTGCTGGGTTACGTCGTCTATTGGTGGCGGAAAACCGCTGAGGCAAGCCGTGTCTGATTACTATGCCAAGGCGGCTGTTCGCAAGTCGTTACTCCATTTCATGTGCGGCAAGGGCCTGAGTGCAGTTGTCAGTTTTCTTACGCTTATAGCGCTTGCCCGGTGGATAACGCCAGAGGCGTATGGCGCATATGTCGCTTTGCTCGCACTCCAATCCGGCCTGTTGGCACTATCGAGCCTGGGCATAGAAACCACGGCGGAACGATTTTTGCCGGAAATGCGAACGCGTTATGCCGGCGATGAACTTGCCGGTTTCGTTATTGCAGCGCTCGCCACCCGGCTTGCGTCCTTGATGCTGTTGACCTGCATATTGTGGTTTGCAGCCCAACCTGTCGTATCGCTGGCCGGGCTTGAAAGGCATGTGGATGTATTTCGGCTATGGATGGTGGTTATAGCGCTGACCGGCATGCTTTCATTTGCAATCATCATGCTCGAAGCAATGCTGCATCAACGATTTGCACAGCGTTGTATGAGTATATACGTATGCGCCAAGCTGGCACTGTTGGCAATTGCTTATCAGGCGCAGTACCTGCAGCTTGTCGGGCTCGTGACCGTTGAGGTGCTTTCCACTGCGATCGCGATTTTAGCCGCGATCTGGTCATTGATCAGATGCTTTCCTTGCAGCGAACTCGGTAATGGCTGGCAGATGGTGCTTGAAAATCGTGGTCGGATGGCAAGGTTCGCATTTTTCAACTATATCGCGCAAGCGGTGTTTCTGCTCTTTAATGCTGATGTAATGAAGCTATTCGTCTCAAAGCTTTTGGGTGCGGTTCAATCCGCCCGCTTCGGTTTCGCGTATAGCCTCGCGGAGACCGTCCAACGGTATCTGCCGGCTGTATTGTTACTGCGGCTTATCAAACCGGTCTTTGTGAGCCGGTACACCACAACAGGAGACTTCCGGCAGCTGAACGTCATGGCGCAGATCATACTGAAACTAAACCTTCTCATGCTTGTGCCTGCCATTGCGTTTGCCGCAGTTTTTGGTGGGGATCTGCTTTCCATCCTGTCGGGCGGCAAATACAGCGACGCGCATTGGGTGTTGGTGGGCGTACTTTCACTCTTGATTCCATCAAGCCACCAGTTGGTGCTGTCACTGATGGCTGGCACAGTTGAAGAGAACGCAATGCAGCTGTATGCAGGTATTGCTTCGACCATCGCCTTTCCCTGTGCATTGTTGCTTATCCCGCAGTGGGGGCCACTTGGTGCAGTGGCCGCTTCGGGACTTAGCGGTGTCGTATACAACTTCGCCGCTATCTTCTATCTCCGGCGCGCCGGCTTCGACTACAAGGCGGACCTGCGGGGAGTTTCAAAATTGATGGTCGCGGGTGTTTTTCTTTATGGGTTAGGAGCCGGTTTTCATTATTTTGCCGAGGGCTGGGGCGCTAAAGCGGCAATAGCGACGATCGGCCTCGCGGGCTACGTCGCTCTCGTGCGTTTCATGTCCGTATTCAGTGTGGAAGAGCGTGCATCGATTAATTCTCTTCTTCCAAAGAGACTGTTCGTCTTTTAATCATGAGATCAGAAAAAATTATAGTAAGCGTTGTGATCAAGGCGCTCAACGAAGAGAAAAATATCGACCGCACAGTCCAGAGCGCATTACAGGCGATCGTCGGAATAGGTGGAGAGGTAATCCTTGCCGACTCACATTCGGTAGACAGGACGGTTGAGTTCGCATCCCGATATCCGATAAAGATCGTACGTCTGAATCGGCCGGAAGAGCGCTGCTGCGGCATCGGCGCTCAACTTGGGTATCAATTCTCACAAGGCCGGTACCTGTATGTCGTCGATGGCGATATGGAGATCGCGGAGGGATTTCTCGAGACTGCAATTCAGTACCTGGAAAAAGACAAAGGCCTGGCCGCAGTCGGCGGCCGTATCGTCGAAAAGAACCTCGAGAGTTGGGAGTTCCAAGCCCGTGTATTGCGGACTGCCGGAAAACTTCAGTCCGGGATAGTGGACAGGCTTGACGGCGGCGGGGTGTATCGCCGGGCCGCAATCGAATCCGTCGGCTACCTCACCAACAGAAACCTTCATTCATATGAGGAATTCGAACTGGCGGCACGGCTACGGTCGCATGGATGGAAATTAAAACGGCTTCCCGTACCCGCGGCGTACCACTTTGGTCACAAGACCGAGGCGTTTGCACTGCTGATGAGGCGTTGGAGAGGCGGTTACGTATTAGGACTTGGCGAGCTGCTGCGCAGCAGTATGTGGCAGCCGCATTTTAAGTTAGTGGTTCAAGAGATTAAGGAATACAGGCTTTACTCCGTTGTCGTGCTGTGGTGGCTATTGCTGTTGTCTCTGGTGGCTTCCGAGCTTTCCGGAAGTGGCCGCGCGGCCGTGCCGCTGATGTTCGCTGCATTACCGCTGATTATCATGATTCTGAAGAAGCGCTCGATGGTGAAGGGGATCTATGCGGTCACATCATGGAACTTCTACGCAATGGGTATGCTCCGCGGGTTTTTCCGGCGTCAGTGTCGGCCGGCCGAAAAGATTGACGCGGAAAGAGTGAACAGCTGTTCGGATGTGCGCGCTGAATTGGGTGTCGAATGAAAATCATTGCCAAAGCGTTTTTTCTGGGGCTCATGTCGCTAGCTGTTGCCGAAGGCCGGGCTGATAGTTGTGGCTCCAGGGTACACGGTGTGTCAGCGGCAGGTACCGAGGTCCACGTTTCGAATACCGCCATAAGAGAAGTAACTCCACAGTTTTTCGGATTCAATTTGGAATTGGTCGAATTTCAAAATTCGCTATGGGATTCCGGGTCCCGACGGGTAGATCCGCAAGCCATAGTGTACTTGCAACGTTTTCCCGGCGCGGTCTACAGGTATCCAGGCGGAACGGTGTCGAATCACTTCGATTGGAAAGCTGCAATTGGGCCTGTCGAACGACGCCCCGCGCAGAAGATCGTTGACTGGCAGGGCGCACGGGTTGTTGAGTTTGGGCCCTCGGAGTATCTGGAGTTTGTAAGGCAAGTTAAAGGCACGGCATGGTACGTCCTGAACTTGTACGGTGCGGAGTCTGGCGAATACGCAATGGAGTCAGTGTCTCATTCGGCGTCACAGTTGGCTTCGTATATGAACAGTCAACGCGCCGCGGGTCTCCCCGGTGTTTATAGATGGGAGCTCGGCAACGAACTGGATCGCGGAAAGAAAAGATGGCCTGCGGCGAAGTATGTCGCTGTATCAAAGGCGATTACGGGCGCTGTGAGGGCTCAATATTCCGATGCAGAGTTCGTCGGTATGTCCCAGGACTGGGAACACATTGGTACCTCGGTCGCTGGCAGTAATTTCAATTCTTACGTCGCGAAAGGATTACCTCGCGAAGTCGACGAGTTTGCAGGTCATTACTACTACGATGGCGCACCGTGGGGGCCGCCCCTCCCGCGTTTGGTGTCCCAGATCTGTAAGAACATCAAGGCGCTTGAGGCAGCGGGGACGTTGCAAGGCATGTGGGTTACGGAACACGCGCGTGCTCCCAGGGGGGTGCCAAGCGACCCCGGTTGGAAACACAACTGGTCACAGACAGCCGATATCGGCGCAGCGACGAGTGTAGCGGACATGATGATCATGCTGGCTCGCACGCCGAAGATTAAAGGCGCATTCGTCCATTCCCTGCACGGCTCGTCCGGACCGTGGCCGATGTTTCACAAGTCTGGCGAGGGCACTGTCTGGCCGAGTACGGTGTATTGGGCATTGGCGCTGCTCAGGGACGTAATGCTTGAAGAGGTTCTGGATACAAGAATATACGCATCCATTCGTAGCGGAAGCCTGCTTGGTTACTACACAAATGTTGCGGTGTTTTCGAGCCGGGACCGCTCGCAGTTTTCAACATGGATGATCAACCGTAGTTCAGAACCGGTCCCTATCCGGTTCGCCATGCCTCATTTCGCGTCAAAGAGGCTGGCAATAAAAATGGTACGACTAGGTGGAGGCACTGCGTCGGGCTCCAATTATGTGAGTCCGTATGCGGTGACCCCTGTTACCACCGAAATCATGACGGATGTGGACGCGAACGGAGAGTTTGAGGTGACCATACCCGGAAATTCTGTGGTCACCGGAAAAATAGAAATTTTGAAACCGGGATAGACGTAACAAAGAGCAGACGCACGGTTCCCAAGGTGCCGATGGATGTTTTTCAACGTTACTGGAAACCGCATGTCAAATCTGATGAATCTAAACGATTTCGACGACTGCCCCGACGGGATCTGTATCCCCATTAACCTTGACTGCGTGCTGACCGTTTATGCAAAGAGCGTGCCCCGCCTGGATGGTTTCTGATTCTGCATCGTCGCGAGCAGCAAAGCTTTTGAACTACAGATTGAGATGATAAAACCATGAACTACAAGAAAGTGATTTTGCGATATACGCCAACGTTTGCGCACAAGCTGATCCGGGATGCGTATTTCGCCATGCGGATGCTGCCTGATTACGTATACGACTTCCGTCGTTTCCTTTTCTATTCCGGCATGAACAAAAGCAGGTGGTTGCAGTCCGAGCGGGCGGCCAGCCTCACGCTGTTCTATCATCAAGTGGAGAAAGGACTGAGCCTGCCAAATCCACGACCGGGATTCGGTATGAAAGTGATTCCAAGACTGCTGGATGAAATCGACGCGTACTTCACTGATTTTGGAATTAGTGAGCCTGCGGCGACGGCGTTTGCAGCGATGAGTGAGTATGTTGCATTTCACGAGCGCATAGGCCATGACGCCCAATACGTACAAGGGCGTTTGGCTGCCATCGTTACGAAGCATGGATTGCCTCAACAGACGGTCAGTTCGTGGTCGGGCGGCGTAACGCGAGTGAGGCGCGCTGATCTCGACTTCGCTCGCAGCTCGGGGTTTCGCGGTTTCTTCGAGTCGCGGCACAGCGTGAGGAACTTCAGCGGCGGGACGATTCCGCAACAGGACATCCGGCTCGCTGTGGAGATCGCTCAAAAGACTCCGTCGGTCTGCAACAGGCAGGCCTGGAAGGTTCACGCCTTTAGTGATAAAGAGCATCTGCCCAAGCTTCTCGAGATTCAGGGCTGTAGCCGGGGATTCGGCGACCGGGCCTCTGCGGTGCTTGTCATTACGTGCGATCTCAGTTTTTTTGTCGATGTCGGTGAGCGTTATCAGGCGTGGATCGATGGTGGCATGTTTTCGATGTCGATCTGTCTGGCGCTGCACGACCTTGGGTATGGAACGTGCTGTTTGAACTGGTCTAAAGAGCGGTCGACGGACAAGGAGCTTCGCGTGGCGGCGGGCATTCCTGGGCCGGAACAAATCATCATGCTCATTGCGGCCGGGACGCTACCGGAAGAGTTTAATGTTGCCCGGTCGACCCGTTCGCCGGTGGATCGGTGCCTTGTTGTTCATTGAATCAGCCCGCTGACGCCTGCACCGGGCGACGGTGCGGTGTAGCCCACACACGAGAGCGCATCCATGCCGAATATTCTTAGCATTAACAATTATCACTATCGTCGTGGCGGTTCTGATGTCGTGTACTTCGACCACGCTGCACTGATGGAAGAGCTCGGATGGGAAAATGCGTTTTTCGCGATGCATCATCCAAAGAATTTTGAATCCGAGTGGTCGCCGTATTTCGTGAATGAACTTGAATTTGGGCATGCCTATACGCTCACGCAAAAAATCGCGATGGCTGCCAAGGTCGTGTATTCGTTTGAAGCGCAGAAAAAGTTGCGGGAGTTGCTGGAGAATTTTCCTGCCGATGTCGCGCATCTGCATTGCATCTACCACCACTTGTCACCGGCGATTCTTCCGGTGCTTAAGAAGGCCGGGGTGCCAGTGGTAATGACAGCGCATGACTTGAAGATTGCTTGTCCGGCATACAAGATGCTCAATGCATCCGGCATCTGCGAGCGCTGCAATGGCGGCAGCGTGCTCAATGTGATCAAGCACCGGTGCGTACGCGGATCGCTGGCCACCAGTACCGTCGTAGCCGCCGAAAGTGCAGTTCACCGTTTCCTGAACACCTACCAGACCCATGTCGACCGGGTCGTTGTGCCGAGCCGTTTCTTCATGAAAAAGTTTATCGAGTGGGGCTGGCCGGAGGACAAGTTTGTCTACATACCGAACTACGTAAATACGTCGCGCTTCAAGCCGGCTTTTGACGGTGGCGACTATTTTTTATATTTCGGCCGTCTCGCACCCGAAAAAGGGGTAAGTACGCTGATGACCGCAGCAAAGATTGCAGGTGTTCAACTTAGAATCGTAGGCACGGGGCCGGAAGAAGCATCGTTGAAAGCGTTACAAAGTGCGTTGGAGGCGGACGTTGAGTTCCTCGGCTACCGCTCTGGTGAAGCACTCAGCTCCTTAGTAGGCGGTGCCAAAGCAGTTGTCTTGCCATCCGAATGGTATGAAAACGCGCCGATGAGTGTGCTGGAAAGTTTCGCGCTGGGTAAGCCCGTCATTGGCGCCGATATCGGGGGAATTCCGGAAATGGTGGAAGAGGGCGTTTCCGGTTGGTGTTTCGAAAGTGGTAATGTCGAAGCGCTTGCTAAACTTCTTTCACGCGTGCAGGCGATGAGCGCTGGTGAAATAGCCGCTTGCGGACGCGCCGCTCGGGCGCTTGTGGAACAGCGCTTTAACCGCGCCGCCTATACCAGCTCCATGTTGGAGACGTATGCGACGCTCGGCATACCGGCGAGCGCGCCTGCCGCGGCAGCCCGTTAATCCATACACGATTTACGAGTTTTGTTTCTTCGGTGCTGGATCCGGCCGCGTCCTGTTCATGGCAACTGGATTGATATTGGCTGCTAGGCGACGTGCGCCGGTCTAAGCCAAGACAGGATGTACAAGTCGCAGATGTCCGAAAAGCTTCCGTACAGACGCGGGTGTCCGGTGAGTGGATGGGATCATTTCGCGAACCGATTTCAGCTCCGGTTGTTCGCTCGGGGAGTGAACGCGGTTATGCAGTGATCTTGCGTGACACCACCGATAAACATGTGGTCACGGAGAGGCAGCTTAGCGCAGCCCGGTCATCCGGAGCCATGAGGAAGCTCAGCGTCGCGTGACGAGTGGGAAGTTAGATTCCTCGCTCCGCTCAGAATGCCAGGCGGATAGTGCGCTCTCAACCCCAAGGTATGGAGTATCCGCCTTGATTATTCCATTCGCTGTTGTCGCGATTTAAGTGATCCGGCAGTAGTTTAATGCCGCGCCTCGGCACCTTGGGATCGATGTGTTTCCGGCGAGGATGTTGATCGGGAAGCAGGTCAGCCACTGCGGCTATTCCAGACAGAGGGACGGGTCCAGCACGAGATCAGGATCACCTCACTCGAGTCAGAACCCATTCATAATTCCAATCCATTGTTGTTGCTGAGCAGCCGACCTCAAGCCATAAATCCAAGAGCGGGAGTGCGGTTCGTGAAATTGCGGATATTGGGGAAGATGTCGACGATCTCGTTCCACGTCAACCCGAACCAGCTGGCCAGGGTAGCACCATATTGGTCAACTGAAATTGTCGGCAGCAGGCTACCGGAACCGGCATCATGGCTGTGTCCGAGACCCGTTTCGGGAAACATGCCGTAGATCTCGCGTCCTTTGACAGCGCCGCCGACCACAAAGTGATGTGAGCCCCACCCATGGTCCGTACCGTCGCCGTTGCTGGTGAAGGTGCGTCCGAAGTCTGACGCGGTAAATAAGGTGACCTGTTTTCTCATATCGCTGCCAGCCAGGCTGGCGAGCACGGTATCGAAGTACGAAATCGCGTGGGCCAGGCGTGTCATTAGGTCCGCGTGCATCGAGCGTTGCAGATCATGGGTATCAAAACCTCCCATATTGACAAAGAACACCTGGCGACGCGCCCCCAATACACCGCGGCCGGCGATGATTCGTGCGACTGTTTGCAATTGCGTTGCCAGCGAATTGGTCGACAGTACGCCGGTGTTCGGGTTGGTGTATTGCGTCGGATCGGGCACACCGCCGGCACCCGCGGGAGCCATTGCTGCGCTGAGCACCCCCTGCGCGGCAATCGAACGACGGACAATGGCCGCATGTTCTCGTTCGAACAGGTTGCTGCGATCCGCGGTAATAATCTCTCGCAACGGGTTGGCATTAGCCGGTGCTCCAAACAGTGATCCGGACAAGCCATTAATCGGCACCGCGCCAGACGCACTGACCTGGTATTGATTGACGCTTTCCCCGGCGAGGAAGACGGCGTTGCCGGAAGCGGACACGGAGGTGAAAGTGGCATTCGTATTCATTGATGCCACCATGTCGCCAATGCGTCCGCCCCAACCGAATCTGGCGCCCTCCGGCTGAATGGATTGCCACACTGACTGTTGGTCGTTATGGGAAAACAATTTCGGTGGTAACGGTACACTTTGTGCCCGGAATTGCGCGACTGTGGTCGGTACAATCAAGGGGCCGACGTTGGCGACAATCGCCGCGCGGCCGCCGGCGAATAAGTCCCGAAGTGGCCCTAGGTTCGGGTGTAACGCGAACGTGCGGCCTTGTGTAGTCACGGGCACAATCGGCAAAACTCCGCCGGAGTCGCCGACTCGCGGCAATGCGATCGAATCTGTACCGCTTGTCTTCCGCACCGTCTCATAACTGGTCCATGAAGTGGAATCCGTGGCCAACACCGTATTGGCATGATCGTTTCCCCCTGACATAAAGAGACAGACGATCGCCTTGTAATCGTTCGCCGTTTGTGCCGCAGCGGCCCCGACCGTAAGGAGATTGAGCGCAAACGGCGCTGCGGCCGCGCCAACCGACATGGTAGACGCGGCATGCAGGAATCGACGGCGAGATGCGTTTATGTTTTCGGTCACGATAGAGCTCCTATTTTTGAACGATATATTCAGGGGAGGCCATCGTCAGGAAGACCGCCATGTGGACCCGATTTTTTCTCGCTGCAGCGGCATTGGTTGGATTACCCGTGGGGATAGGGATCGCATTCAGAGCAGTCGTGATGTGGCCCGAAAGCTGCGGCGACATTTCGCCGGCCAAGAGTAAAAGATTTATCCGCTCAAGTATTCGCTGGGGTGTGTCAGCCAACCCGATCTCAGCGTTGTAATTCGGCTGCATGTCGCGTCCCGTGCCGACGCCAAAAACAATGATGCTTTGCATGAAGTTGAGGTAGCCGATCACTGAAGGCTCGGCGGTGATCTGCATCTCAGGTGCGACGAGGCCGGCCCTGGCAATCGACGTGTTCGGCGGCGTGTAGCCGGGGCGGTAAAAATTAAAGACGCTGGGGGCGCGCATCGGCGTCTGCCCAAGCGCAGCAAGAGGGTCGTCAAGATTGGCGACCAGGTAGCGCGCTGATGTCGAGGTTGCGTTGAACGCGCGCATCCAATGCGTCAGGCGCAGCACCGGCTCGCGTAACTTGCCTCCCCCCGTTTTGGCGGGATCCGGATTGGCGCGGGCTTCGGGGTCGATCAGGACCGCGGTGATTACTGCTTTCATGTCGCCGCGGACGCCTCTTCCATTATCAGCAAAAGCGGCAGCTACGCGAGCGACGTACTGGGGGCCAGGGTTGCTTGTGACCAAGCGTTGGATCAGTTGCCTACCGATGAATGGACCGACGTTCGGATGGTTGAAGATTCGGTCGAGTGCCGCATTCAAACTTGCTTCCGGACTCGCCCCTGCTTGCCCGCTGATCGCCACGCCAAGGAATCTTTTTTCGGACGTCGAATGGAACTGCGGATAGCCCTGCATCGGCAGCCATTCACGGTCGGTCGCCCGCACGGCACCGTAGAACCGTGCATCGCTCTTGTCCGGGCCGGCCCAGCTCCAACCGGTGAACACTTTCGCCAGGCCGGAAATGTCGGCGTTGGTGTAGGTTTCAATCGGTGCGTTATTGCGTAGTTTTGGCGACCCGTCCTGATTCAGTTCATACAGCCCGATGGACAGCAATTGCATGACTTCGCGCGCATAGTTTTCATCGGGCACCTGGGTGCCGGATTCCTTGCGGTTGCGAATCGAGCTCAGGTAGATGCCCATCATCGGATGCAGGGACACCGCTTTCAGCAAGTCGCGGTAGTTGCCGAATGCATGAGCGGCGAGTGTGTCGTAATACGACGCCACTCCGCGCGGATAGCCCGCCAGGGTGCCGTCCTGAAACGAGATAACGAAAATCTGGGACAAGGCATAAGTAACTCGTTGCCGCAATTGGTCTTCGCCGCTCACAGCTTGCTGCCAGAACGATTCGTAGAAGTGGTTTTGGCTGGGAACTTGCCCGGATTTTGCGGCGATATTGTCGATGTAGGTCCGGTGCGACTTACGCGGTTTTTCGAACTGGTCTTTCAGCCAGGCGGTGTAACCGGTTGAAGCGAGGCGGTCTACCTCGGTCATCCGTGGACCGAATGTCGCCTGCCCAAGCATGCGTGACGCCTGCGCGCGAGTCGGTATGTCATTGAACGGCATCGCAGGCGGCGATTCCGCGCTTGACGGATCGCCCCCGCCCCCCCCGCACGACGCGGTGAGCATTAAAACAACTGTGGCTATAAGCAGTGATGGCAGACGGCGCATGCGCTTCCCTCCCGTATTTAAGAAGTACCCATGAACTACATCGCTCCGTCAGTTCGATGGCTTCCGGGGCACCCCGCAGCTTCGAAGTCCCTGCCATCAGAGTGGACGTAGTGATGTTGTTTTGACAACTGTCGCCGCCGCCGATATTATTGTTTGTTTATTAATCTTATCAGAATCTTAACATTCCTCGGAGGAATAAAGTGGATATCGACTGCTGCGCGGCGCGATACATCGGCCGCCTGCCTGGTGCTCAGGCAAACACTTGCCTAAGATGGGTAGCGCCATGAAGTCGCTGCGTATACTCGGGACTCGTGGCATACCGGCAAACCACGGCGGGTTCGAGACATTCGCCGAGCACCTCGCGCTCTACCTTGCTGCCCGGGGTTGGCACGTCACCGTCTATTGCCAGGACGACGAGGGCAACGAAATCCATGAAGAGAGATGGCGCTCGGTACGCCTGGTGCATATACCTGTCAGGCAGCGTGGTGTCCTTGGGACTATTGAGTTCGACTGGAAGTCTACGCTGCATGCAAGCCGCGAACCCGGCCTTGTATTGACGTTGGGGTATAACACCGCAATCTTTTGCTTGTGGTATCGCCTCAAAGGGCTGACGAATCTGATCAATATGGACGGCATCGAATGGCGTCGTCAAAAGTGGGGTTACTGGGCGAAGGCGTGGTTCTACTTCAATGAATGGGCCGGTGCATGGCTGGGCAACCACTTGGTTGCTGATCATCCGGCAATCAAGAAACATCTCTCTACACGAGTTCACAGAGGCAAAATTACCACGATTGCCTACGGTGCGCACCGCGTTGAACAGGCGGATGCGGGCCTTCTGGACGGCTATGGCCTGGCACCCAATAGCTATGCTGTGCTGATCGCGCGCGCCGAGCCAGAAAATTCCATCCTCGAGGTCGTGCGAGCCTGGTCTCGCAATCAGCGCGGACTGAAACTTGTCGTGCTGGGAAAATATGCGCCAGACCATGCATACCAACGCCTGGTGCGGGAATGCGCATCGGAGGAGGTGGTTTTCCTGGGCGCGATCTACGATTCGAAAATTGTCGGCGCTCTGCGCTATTTTGCCCGCTTCTATATCCACGGACATCAGGTAGGCGGCACCAATCCGTCCCTGGTCGAGGCATTAGGGGCAGGCAATGCGGTGCTCGCGCACGACAATCCGTTCAACCGCTGGGTCGCAGGTCAGCAAGCGCAGTACTTTACCGGGGAGGACGACTGCGATGCATTGCTTGACGATATTCTTAACGACCACGCGCAAATCTCCGTTATGCGCGAAGCAAGCAGGGAGCGGCACGCCGAGGCGTTCACATGGGACCACATACTGCGGGATTACGAATCGCTTTTGGTAAATTATTTACCATCGCCAGCCGAGTCGCCTGTGCTCAACTCGAATAACCCGAATATCCGGGATGCCAGCGAAATACTCGACGGGTTGCGCATGTCGATTGAAAAACACGTGGTCAATGCGCGGGGTCTGGATGTTCGCGAAGCTAGCGAAGCATTGCATTACGTGCGTTTGGCGATAGAAAAACTTGTGGTCGATGCGGAAGCTTCGAAAAGGCATAAAGGGCACAAAGCATTGGACCGATAGAGACGCTACTTCATTTCGTTACCGGGGCGATGCGGTCATGGCGGTGAAGGATCGCACTACCTTGGTTTGCGTGATCACCACCGTTTGCAAAACTCCGTCTAAGCGCGGACATCACGCTTTCCTCCGGGCGCTCGCCAACCCTCTAGAGTTTGGTACGGCGTCACCTGACACCCCTGTTCTCCGTCTTCGATTCGGGCTTTCAACCGCCACCATCCGTGCGCAAGCGACGCATACGGAGGTAGTGTCGAACGACGACGGAGCGAGGTCATGATTGCGAGCTGTCCGGTATTGAGCTCATTCTGCAAGTGGCCAAATATTAAATCGTTTTATGTTATCAAGATTGCAATACATCGAGGTTTTCGGTAGTATCCGTCCCAGAATGATGCCTTTTTAATAACAACGGACGAGCGCAAAACATTTACATGAAAGCCATGATCCTCGCGGCGGGTAAGGGAACCCGGGTACGCCCGCTGACATACGAACTGCCCAAACCGATGATTCCCCTCCTCGGAAAACCGCTGATGGCTTATCTGGTCGAGCACCTGGCAAGACACGGCGTGCAAGAAATCATGGTGAATGTCAGCTACTTCCATGAAAAGATCGAGCAGTACTTCGGAGAAGGGCAACGTTTCGGCCTACGTATGGGCTATTCGTTCGAAGGTTATACGGAAGAAGGAAAGGTCGTTCCTCACGCGCTCGGTTCTGCCGGGGGAATGAAGAAGATCCAGGAGTTCGGCCGTTTCTTCGATGACACCACCATCGTCCTCTGCGGCGATGCACTGATCGATCTTGACATCGAATCGGCGGTGCGCGAACACCGCCGCAAAGGTGCGCACGCTAGCGTCATCACTGCGCAGGTGCCGTGGCACAGCGTGTCCGACTACGGTATTGTGGTCAGTGACGAGGATGGTCGTGTGCGATCATTTCAGGAAAAGCCAAGTCAGCACGAAGCGCTCTCAAATTACGCCAGCACCGGTATCTATATTTTTGAACCTGAGGTTCTGAACCTGATTCCTTCCGGCCAGCAGTTCGATATAGGTTCAGAGCTGTTTCCACTGTTGGTAACGAAAGGCGTTCCGTTTTACGCGCAAAACCGGGTGTTTAACTGGATTGATATTGGAAAGGTCTCCGATTATTGGAACGTATTGCAACGGGTGATGCGAGACGGAGTGGCGGGGATGCAGATTCCCGGGCGGCACGTTCGAGATGGGTTGTGGGTTGGTTTGAATACGCGCATCGACTGGGACGGCACATCGATTACCGGTCCGGTGTATGTGGGTTCCGGTTGCCATATCGAGGCCGGCACTGAAATCGTCGGTCCCAGCTGGATTGGACATGGAAGCCATTTACGAGCCGGAACAAAAGTGGTCCGCAGCGCATTGTTCGACTATACCCGCGTTGCTTCGGGCGTTACCCTTGAAGAAGTAATCGTATGCAACGATTACTGCGTTGATCGCAAAGGCGAGATGCGGCATGTATCCGACGCGGATTCTCCCTGCTGGAGTGATGCGCGTGATCGCCGGACTATACCGGAAGTGCTGCTGTGCTGACCGACACGATCCTTGTCACGGGCGGTGCCGGCTTCATCGGTGCCAACTTCGTGCTTGACTGGCTGGAGTGTGAAGATAGCCCGGTCATCAATCTGGATAAACTTACCTATGCTGGCAACCTGGAAAGCCTGCGCAACGTGGCCGGCAATCCGCGACATACATTTATTCACGGCGACATAGGCGATCGTGCACTCGTCAAGCGCTTGCTCGAACATCATCGGCCTTGCGCGGTCATCAACTTTGCTGCGGAAAGCCACGTAGACCGTTCCATCGACGGCCCGCAAGACTTCATCCGAACCAACGTGGTTGGCGCATTTCAACTGCTCGAAGAAGTGCGGGCTTTCTGGTCGGCGCTGGGGGAACATGAGCGCGCTCGCTTTCGCTTCCTTCATGTTTCCACTGACGAAGTATATGGCTCTCTGGAACCGGCCGATCCGGCTTTCCGTGAGGTCACGCCATATGCACCTAATAGTCCGTATTCCGCTTCAAAGGCGGCATCTGATCACTTGGTGCGGGCGTACCACCACACTTATGGTTTGCCGACGCTGACCACGAACTGCTCCAACAACTATGGACCGTACCAATTCCCGGAGAAGCTGGTCCCGCTAGTACTGATGAACGCTCTGGCCGGCAAGGTGTTGCCCATCTACGGTGATGGCGGCAATGTCCGCGACTGGTTGTATGTGCTCGATCATTGCCGCGCCATTCGAGCGGTCTTGCGTGGCGGGATGGTAGGGGAGACCTACAATATCGGTGGAGATAATGAGAAGAGCAACCTGCAAGTCGTGCATACGTTGTGTGACATGCTGGATCAGGAAGTCCCGAGGTCCGACGGTCGATCGTACCGCGTACAGATCACTTATGTGAAGGACCGGCCCGGACATGATCGCCGCTATGCGATCGATGCAAGCAAGATCGAGCAGGAGCTGCGCTGGAAGCCGGCCGAAACGTTTGAATCCGGCATCCGTAAGACCGTTAACTGGTATTTGAATCACGACGACTGGATAAGCCACGTTGCCAGCGGCGCGTATCGTGATTGGGTCGCACGTCATTATCCTCAGTCATGAATACAATTCTCCTATTCGGTAAAAATGGCCAGGTGGGCTGGGAACTGCAGCGCTCGTTGGCGACACTCGGGCGGGTCGTTGCAGTGGAGCGTCGCCAGTGCGACATGGCCGACGGCGCCGCACTTCAGGCGCTGGTACGCGACATTCGACCCAACGTCATCGTCAATGCTGCGGCCTATACTGCCGTCGATCAGGCTGAAAGCGATGCTGCGCAATGCCGTGCGATTAACGGAATTGCGCCGGGCATCCTGGCCGAAGAAGCGCAAGCATTGGGCGCATGGTTGGTGCATTATTCAACCGATTATGTGTTCGATGGCGCCAATGCCGGTTTCAGGCTCGAGGATGACGCGGCCAACCCGCTGAACGTGTACGGCGCCACCAAGCTGGAGGGCGAGCGCGCGGTTCAGCAATCGGGTTGCCGGCATCTGATATTCCGTACCAGCTGGATTTACTCCGCGCACGGATCAAACTTTGCAAAGACCATACTACGTCTGGCGCGCGAACGCGAAACACTGAAAGTTGTATGCGACCAGTCCGGTGCGCCTACCTCGGCTGAACTGATTGCGGACGTCACTGCATCTTGTCTCGGTGACGTGCTGCGTGCGAAGGACGACGGAAGGCAAGGTCTGTATCACCTTGTTGCGTCCGGTGAAACTACCTGGCACGAATACGCGCACTTTATCGTGTACCGTGCGACGCAGACCGGCAGCCTGCTCAAATGTACGCCGGAGCGTATTGAAGCGATTCCATCCAGTGCCTATTCGATGCCGGCAAAACGACCGGTAAATTCGCGGCTCGATACCGCAAAGTTGCGACGCGAGTTCGGTGTTGTTCTGCCTGACTGGCGTTACCACCTGAATCGAACACTCTCTGAAATCATATTCAAGGAAAATGCATGAAGTCGAGAAAGGGCATCATTCTGGCCGGTGGTTCCGGCACGCGGCTTTACCCGGCGACGCTATCGGTATCCAAGCAGCTGCTGCCTGTGTACGACAAACCAATGATCTACTATCCATTGTCCGCGCTACTGTTGGCAGGCATCCGTGAGATCTTGATCATTTCCACTCCGCAGGACACCCCGCGATTCGAGCAGTTGCTGGGCGATGGAAGTGACTGGGGTTTGTCGCTAACGTATGCGGTACAACCGTCGCCGGACGGATTGGCGCAGGCATTCATTATTGGCGAAGATTTCATTGATGGTGGCCCATCAGCCCTCGTACTGGGCGATAACATCTTTCATGGGCAGCACTTCCCGACCATGCTCAAACGAGCGACTGAGCGCGAAACCGGGGCGACGGTATTTGCATATCCGGTTAATGACCCGGAGCGCTATGGCGTCGTCGAGTTTGACGAAAGTGGCCGTGCCAGGAGCCTCGAGGAAAAACCGAAAGAGCCTAAATCGCGGTATGCCGTCACGGGCCTGTATTTTTACGATGCCCAGGTGGTTGAAATCGCCAAGACGATCCGGCCTTCCGCGCGCGGTGAACTTGAGATCACCGACGTCAACCGGTGGTATCTCGAGCGTTCCCAGCTTGAGGTGGAGGTGGTCGGCCGCGGTCACGCATGGCTAGACACCGGCACGCACGAATCCTTATTGGAGGCGGCTCACTTCATTCATACCATCGAACATCGTCAAGGACTCAAGGTCGCCGCGCCCGAAGAGATCGCATGGAGGCAGGGATGGATCGATGATGAACAGCTGCGACGGCTGGCTCAACCTCTGATTAAAAATGGTTATGGGCGCTACCTTCAGCAATTGCTGAGCGAAAAAATATTCTGACGGAGCGACCGCGCTTCTTTGAGTGGCAAGCTTGGGAAGCCGTGCACCGGGGACCGGCGTCGCCACAGCGTCTGACAGAATCCTGATGAGCGACAGAGTTCTGATGAGACAGTGCAAATAACTTTCTCTTTCTTTCGCTAGGTTCAGCAACCGGAATATGCGCATCCGCATCTCGTAACACAACCTGCTATCTCATTCTTTCCAAGATGCTGACTCTCTCAAAAAGTATATTCAAGGCCTACGATATCCGGGGCATCATCGGCAAGACGCTGGATGTGTCGGTCGCAAAACAAATCGGCCAGGCATTCGGCTCAGCCGCGCGCGCGAAAGGCCAACAGGTGGTCGTCATCGGCCGCGACGGACGCTTGTCGGGTCCGGAACTGACAGCGGCGCTGGCGGCCGGTTTGCAGTCCACCGGTGTCGATGTGATTGACCTCGGCGTGGTCGCCACGCCGGTG